>DATBRO010000001.1:0-2620 GCA_036560265.1 Gemmatimonadaceae bacterium
TTTTCGACGTCGCGTTCCTCCGTCGGATTGAAGTACTCGCGGTAGAAACGGCGCGAGTGGGTGGCCGGGGCAAAAAAGCGGGAGCGGAACAACAGCACCGATCCGAACGCGGCTTCGCGCGACGGCCCCGTCAGCGTGAGCCGGGCGCGCGCGCCGGTGACCTTGTCCTGCGCGTCGAGGAACTCGTCTTCCCTGTACCGCAGGCGTCCCTGGGTGGGATCGTCGAAGAAGAAATACGTGTCGTACTGATGGTAGTGTGCCGAGCGGATGACGGTAATCTCGTCGTCCGCGAAGGCATCGAGGACGCTGTCGGGCGAGGGCACGCGAGCCTTGACCTGCACCTCGAAACTCTCCTGCTCCGACGCGCCTCCAATCGCGATCAGCTTCTGCAGGACGCTTTGCTCGCGCTGCATCAGGAACGCGTCGATCCGCCGCGCCACGTCGCGCGCCGCCAGCTTGAGGTCGTCCTCGGCCAGCGTCAGCAGGCGGCGGTCGCGCATCAACCATCGTCCGTCACACATCACGTCGACGACATCGGTTGATTTCGCCGCGTACACGATCTGCGAATAGATCGCGTTCGGATCGCGGCCGAAGCGCGGGACGTTGTGTGTCCGATCGAGATCCACCACGATCAAATCGGCGCGCTTGCCGGACTCGAGCGAACCGGTGATCTCGCCAAGATGAACGGCCTGCGCGCCTATTCGCGTCGCCATGGCGAGCGCCTGGCGTGCCGGCAGCGCCGTCGGGTCGCTTGCCACGCCCTTGGCCAGCAGGGCTGCAAGGCGCATCTCCTCGAACATGTCCAGATCGTTGTTCGATGCGGTCCCGTCCGTCCCGATGCCCACCGCGAGACCGAGCTCGAGCATTTTTGCGACCGGCGCCACGCCGGAACCCAGTTTCAGATTGCTGGTCGGGTTGTGGGCGATGCCGGCGTGGGCGTTCTTCAGCGCACGCATTTCCCCTTCGTCAAGGTGCACGCAGTGCGCGGCGAGCACGCGCGCGTCGAAGAGCCGCTGCTTCTTCACCCAGGGGACGACCGGCATGCCGTGCTCGCGTCGCGACTGTTCGACCTCCAGCACGGTCTCGGCCAGATGCGTGTGCAGCGGCACGTCGAATTCCGACGCCAGCTCGGCGCACGTCTGAAGGATCTCCACCGTGCACGTGTACGGCGCATGCGGCGCCGGCGCGGGGACGATGAGCGGGTGTCCCTTCCAGCGGGTGATGAAGTCGCGCGCGCGCGCGAGCGAATCCTCGAAGCTGGCCGCATCGGGCGCAGGAAATTTGAGCACCGTCTGCCCGCAGAGCGCGCGCACGCCCGCCGCCGCCGCCGCTTCGGCGACCGATTCCTCGAAGTAGTACATGTCGGCGAAGCATGTCGTTCCCGAGCGGATCATCTCCGCGCAGGCCAGCTGGGTGCCGAGCGCGACGAACTCGGGTCGGACGAACTCGCGCTCGACGGGCATCATGTAGCCCAGCAGCCAGACGTCGAGCCGCAGATCGTCGGCAAGCCCCCGCAGCAGCGTCATGGGCGCGTGCGTGTGGGCGTTCACCAGTCCGGGCATCACGACGCGACCCGCGCAGTCGATCGTCTCGCCAGCCTCGTAGCGCGCGATGCCGTCTCCAAGGGCGAGGATGGCCCCGCCGCTGACGGCCACCCATCCGGGTGAGTGCACCGTGAACCGCTCGTTCATCGTTACGACGATGGCGTTGGTCAGGAGGACGTCGCAGCGAGGGCGCGAATCCATCCGCTCATTCTCACGTAAACTAAGGCATCAGGCATCAGATATCAGGTATCAGGCACCAGTCAGGCTGACGCCGCAGCCAAGCCCTGATGCCTGATGCCTGATCCCTGAGGCTTCAATGGTCACACCTGATTATGCGCGCCGTCATCTGAGAATCGGCTGGTGGTCGCTGTTGTGTTTCGCGACCGTCGGGCTGGTGCTCGAGATGCTGCACGGATTCAAGGTCCGCGCCTACCTCGACGTGTCGAACGAAACTCGACGACTCATGTGGACGCTCGCGCACGCGCACGGCACGTTGCTCTCGCTCGTGCACGTGATCTTCGCGTTGACCCTTCGCACCGCGGCCGAGTCGCTCGAGCGGAACGTGCGCCTCATCTCATCGTGCCTCACCGGAGCCAGCATTCTGCTGCCGGGCGGGTTCTTCCTCGGCGGAATCGTGGTTTACGGGGGCGACCCCGGGCTCGGCGTGCTGCTCGTGCCCGTGGGCGCGGCGCTGCTCCTGGCGGCCGTCTTCTTCATAGCGAGCCAGGCCACTGGCTCCAGGCCCGCCGACAAGCAGGGTGAGAGCGCGCGTCGCGGTAAGATGTCGCGGGTGTGATCGTCAACGAGAGGCCTGAAGGCTTCCCGCTACCTGTGCGCCATGTATCGGGAGATTGTCGATGCGCTGCTTTGCCCGCCTCATCCTCTGCCTCACGGGCGCGGCGCTCGTCGTGTCCGCCATCCCAAATCGCATAGGCGCGGCCGCGGACGTGGTGCAGATGATCGAGCCCGGCGGTGATGCCGCCAAGTACTGGCCGCGCTGGCGCGGGCCGTCCGGACAGGGCGTCGTCCGCGCCGGTGCATACCGCGATCGCTGGTCCGGTCGCGAGGGCGTGACA
>DATBRO010000002.1:0-7592 GCA_036560265.1 Gemmatimonadaceae bacterium
GCGAGCGCAGCGAGCAGTGGCGCGCGTGGGCGATACCGCCCCGACGAGCCAAGCGCTGGAAATCAACGCGCTCCGGAATCCCACTCCTCGAGATGATCGAGCAGATAATCGAGCGACAGGACGTGCCGCGTCCGATCTCGATCGCGCCGGAAGACAACGTGTCCCCACCCCTGCATGCCCACCGGCGTGTACACCTCGCGATCCATTTTCAGCCGCTCGCCGCTGATCGCGTGGCCCAGCACGCGTTCGTACCGTGAGCGGGGCAGCACGCGTTCGGGGAACAGGTCGTCCCACTGACACAGCCGCCCGACGCTGTCGTATTCCGGCGGACGATCGTCCAGCTCGAGCAACGACGGCGCCCGCCCGCGCATCACGCTCCCGATCAGTCGCAGCGTGAACGGATCCGAGAAGCGCTGGATCCCCTGCCAGAAGAACTTGGTGATTCTACCCGCGATCTCTCTCAGCGAGAGTACTTCGTGGCCAGTCGTCCTCCACATCGGCTCGTCGATGTTCTGGATAAAAGGGTTTTCCGGATAGCACGTGTACTTGGCCGACCAGCCCTTGCGCGAGCTGTGCGGCACCGGCGTGACACCGCGGATCATCGGGAGATCGCGCTGGTGAGGCGCGAGCTCATCGAGCTCGTACGACGGCCACTGCATTACCGCCTTGATGATCCCCACGCACAGCGTCGCCGTCGCGATCATGAGTGACGCGTCGGGCGTAAAGTCCGCGGTGACTTCGACGCGATTGCCGCGCGGACGCACGCCGATCCCCGTCGAGCGTCGATTCGCGGCGAGCAGCATCACCGGCACGGGCAGGATATACGTGAGGAGCAGCGCGAGCTTTCCCACGCTGCAGTGCGGCGCGCGGCGCCGGCTCTGCGCGTGGAAGGACACGTTGTAATGCGTGCTGAATCCCGACAGCTCGACGTCGTGCCCGTGCTGTTTCTCCCACTCGTCGAGCTCCGTGCGGAGATAGCGGATGCTCTCCCAGAGCGACCGGCCCGCGCGCGCCGCGCATCCTTTGGCGATCTCGATCATCGGCGTGGCGATCTCGATGACACCGGTGTCGAAGTACACCGCGCCGCCCGTGGGGAGGTGGTACGAGCGTCCAGTGCGGTGCATCATCGGCGCGCGCACGATGTTCGTCGGCGACTTGAAGACGTCCTCGGGTTTCACGGGCTGATGGTCGAGCAGGACGGTGAACTCCGCCTCCATCCCGATCGCGCCGTGCGATACCTGGGAAGCGGGAAGCGGGAAGCGGGTAGCGGGGCGCTCACGCTTCTTTGGCTCACGCGTACTACGCGCAGCGTTTTGCGCTTCCCGCTTCCCGCTTCCCGCTTCCCGCTTCATAGCGGCTCCACGTCCAACTTGGGATTGTACGTCTCGAACGGCGCGCCTCGCGGCACCGCCACGACATAGCCGAAGTCGAGATGCAGGTGATCGTCCGTGGAGCCGGGCCTGTTGCCGAAGGGACGCACGTACACGCCCGGCATCGACCGGTAGGCAATGTCGGCAAAGTGCTCCAGCGCATCCCGCTCGTCGAGCATCGTCTCGCCGATCTTGTAGAGGTTCACCGCCGTGGCCCACGCGTGCGGCGTGGCGTGCACCGACAGCACGTGACAGGGCGAGCGGTAGCCGCCGTTCGCCGCGATGTGCACGAATTCGCCGACGGCACCCCGAAACTGCTCGAGGCCGAGCGCGAGCAGCGTGATCGCGCACGGCACGTATCGCGGGAACGTGCGCAGCGGCTCCGCTTCGTGCACGTCGGTGTGAATGAATTCCCAGAGCGCGAAATGCTCCGACAGTTGCAGCTCCAGCGCGACGTCCCAAGACGGGATTTCATAGAAATAACGCGGGAGTTGATGCGCCTGCCCCTGCGAGTCGCACATGACGCCGCCCGGCTTGAGCACGTCGCGGAATTTCTTCTCGAGCCGGCGGCCGTCGACGATGCGCAGCGCGATGCTCGGTTCTCCGAGCGCTCCATAGGAGCCGTACCCGCTCTGCTCAGTCATCGTTGGCGTCCTTCCCGGCCGTCAGGTGCTCGTAGATCATGTACGATGCGGCGGCGATGGTCGGCGAGCGGCCCGTCGTCTCGGGATCCCACTCGGTGAGAATTGCGACGACATACGGTTTGCGCTTGGGCAGGTAGACGATTCCCGCGTCGTGCGCGATCGTCGAGATCTCGCCCGTCTTGTGCGCGACGCGCGCGGTGGCCGGCAGGCCCGCGGGGATCCCGCTGCGGAATTCCTGGTCGTGGAGAATGGCGAGCATGCTTCGCGAGAGCTCCGGCGTGAACGCACTTTCCTCCGCGATCAGCCGGAGGAGCTGCACGAGTCCATCGGCCGTAACGCGATTGTTGATTCCATGCTCGAACGCCAGCTCGTCTTCGACGCCGCGCCGGAGATCGATCCCAGCCAATTGGTAGTCGTCGATCACTTTCTGCAGGAACTCGAGTCCGAGCAAATCCAGGAGCAAGTTCGTCGCCAGATTACTGCTGCGTACGATCATGTGCGTCGCAAGCTCGATGATGCGCATCGTTTTTCCGATGGCGGCTTGGATCTGAGAATCCGCATCGCGCTCGGAGAGCACGCGAAAGGAGCTGCCGTCGTAGGCGCTCCGAAACCGGTTGCGAACGTGCAAGCGCGACTGGGGCAGCAACTTGCCTTGATGGAACGCGGCGAACACGCCAAGCAGCACGGCGAGCTTGATGGTGCTCGCAGCGTGGAACCAGCGGTCCGACCGATACCGGAACTCCAGACCGCTTTCCATGTCGTGCATGGCGACAGCGAGGGCGCGTGCGCGCGAACGCTCTTCCAGCTCCGCGAGCCGGTCACGGAGGGAACTTGCTGATTCAAGGCTTAGTTGAGGGGAGGAAGCCATGGCCATGGCGGACTGTAGTGGTCGCAAATTTAGAACCGTTCTCGGCCCGAAGGGCCGGGCCGAGAGCACTTTAGGTCGCTGTGTAACCCTATGTCCGCGAACGGGGTTTACAGAGTAACTACACTTCAATCATGCCCGACAAGATCAACAAATCCAAAGAGGAGTGGCGGAAGCAGCTCACCCCGGAGCAGTATCACGTCACTCGCGAGAAAGGCACCGAGCGCGCGTTTACCGGCGCTTACTGGAACAACAAGAAACCCGGCGTCTATCGCTGCATCGGTTGCGGCGAGCCGCTGTTCGAATCCGACACCAAGTTCGAGTCCGGCACCGGTTGGCCGAGCTTTACGAAACCAATGTCCGGCAGCCAAGTGGAGACGGAAGAGGATCGCACCCTCGGCATGCGACGCGTCGAAGTCCATTGCAAGAAATGCGGCGCGCATCTCGGCCACGTGTTCGACGATGGTCCGGGTCCGGAAGGCCAGCGCTACTGCATCAACTCCTGCTCGCTGAACTTCGAGGAGCGCGCGGGGATGCCGGCGGGCCAGGAGAAGAAGGCGTGAGCGAAGTCGCCACGTTCGGAGGTGGGTGCTTCTGGTGTCTCGACGCGGCGTTTCGTCAACTGCGCGGCGTCGAGAAGGTGGTGAGCGGCTACGCGGGCGGAAAGCGCCCGAATCCCACGTACGAGCAGGTGTGCGGCGGCGCGACCGGCCACGCGGAAGTCACCCAGATCACGTTCGATCCGAACATCGTGTCATATCGCGACCTGCTCGGCGTTCTTTTCACGATTCACGATCCCACGACCCTCAACCGCCAGGGCGGCGACATCGGCACGCAGTATCGCTCCGTGATCTTCTATCACTCGCCGGAGCAGCTGGCGGCCGTGAAGGAAGTGATCGCTGATCTGGAGCGCGAGAAAGTCTGGAGCGATCCGATCGTCACCGAGATCGCGCCCTTCTCCGTGTTCTATCCGGCGGAAGAGTACCATCAGGATTACTTCAACAAGAATCCCAATCAGCCCTATTGTGCCGCGGTCATCGCGCCGAAAGTGTCGAAGATGCGGAAGGCGCATTTCGACCGGCTCGTGACGGCGGGAAGCGGTAAGCGGGGAGCACAGACAGTCGTGATTCGAGGTCTGTTCCTCGCCTCCCTCTTCACGCTTACCGCTTTCCGCGCGTGCGCGCAGGGGCCGCGTCCGAGCCAGCGCGCCGAGATGCTCCAGATGCTGGACTCGAATCAGATTCGGGTCAGATACGTTCGTCCGGTCGCGCGCGGGCGCGCGCTATTCGGGTCGCTGGTGAAGTACGGCAAAGTGTGGACGCCGAGCGCCGACTCCGCGATGCTGATCTCGTTCAGCCGGGACGTCGAGATCGAGGGCAAACCGCTCAGCGCCGGCAGCTACAGCGTGTGGGCCATTCCCGACACCGCGCGGTGGACGCTGATCTTCAACAAAACGGCTCGCGCGTTTCACTTGAGCTATCCCGAAGGCGAAGACGCCCTGCGCGTGACCGCAAAGGTCGATTCCCTCCCGCACGTCGAGACGCTGACGGCGAGCTTCCCCGTCGTGGACGCGCGGAAGGCGGTCCTTCAACTGCATTGGGGAACGACGGCGGTATCGGTTCGGATCGAGACCAAGTAGCCAGTGGGCGCGACCCTGCGCCCACGCTGGCGAGTGCTACCGCCTCACTCGCGTGCGCGCTGTTCGTCGACGCGTTGTTCCACGCGCACGTTCATCAAGCCGCGGTCCGCGCGATCCAACAGCTTGACCAGCGGCTCGCCCGCCTCCCGAGCGGACCAGCCCAGTGAGAACGGCACCGGCGCCGACTTGAGAGCAGAGCTCCGGAGACGCTCCGCGATGCGACGCGTCCGCCCGACGTCCGCGCCCAGTAGGATGATCACGAACTCATCGCCGCCCACGCGCACCACGGCCTCTTCGGCGCGCACGTGCCGCATGAGGAATCGAGCCATGCGCACCAGCACGCGATCGCCCGCCTGGTGTCCGTGCTCGTCGTTGTAGCGCTTGAAGTAGTCGATGTCGACGAAGATGCAGCCGCATCGCGTCTCGAGATTCATCTTGAACTCGACGTCGAGCTGGTCGAGATAGCGCCGGTTGAGGCATCCCGTGAGCGCATCGTGCGTGCTCATCTCGATGAGCTCCGCTTCGAGCTCCTTTCGACCGGTGATGTCGACGAGCACTCCGTGGAAGAATCGCTCGCCCGTCTCCGGATCCGTCACCACATAGCTCGTGTCGAGCACCCAGCGAATCTCGCCGTCCGGCCGGCGGATCTGGAACTCGAAATCCCGCACGCGCCCGTCGCGCTCGAGCAGCCGCATCTCCAGGTCGCGCTGCTGCGGGTCCACGAACAGGTCGTATGCACGGAGCCCGACGACGTCCTCGAGCGACTTCACGCCGATCGTCTCGAAGAACGCCGGGTTCGCGTCGAGGATGTGCCCGTCCGGATTCGTGATGTAGATGCCCTCATCGAGGTTGCGCGCGAACTCCCGCAGACTCTCGGGATCGGCGAGGCTGCGGTAGCGCGAACGGGGCTCCTCCCGGGTCGCGGGAGGCGACACGGCGCGAGACCTGGCGGGAGTCGGCGAGCGTGGCATCTATAGGTGTACCATCCTATTTCTCTAAAGTAACGGCGTGCGCAGCCGATACTTTTGTGCAGTGAATCACAATTCGTGCAAGCATCTGTTTATTGACGGCGGTTGCGGGCACGGCTATCGCACCGTCTCTTAAGGAAATTGGTTCTAGCGCAACAGTGAGACACAAGCGATTGTTGGGAACGCTTTTGGATGGTCCGTCACTCACGGCCACGAGGAGCCATGAGCCTGTTTAGCCGGCGCGAGACGTCGCCAATACCCAGCACGAATTTCTCCGTCCTCGACTCGCACATTTCGGTCAATGGCGATCTCGAGACTGACGGGGCGCTCCGCATCGACGGGCGCCTCGAGGGCTCGATCCACCGCGCGGATCTGATCGTCATCGGTCAGGGCGCGTCGGTCGTCGGCGACGTCACGGCTCGCGAGGTCATCGTGGGCGGGGCCGTCACCGGCAACATCTTTGCCGCGCAGCGTACCGAGCTCCAGTCGACCGGCATCGTCGCAGGCGACATCCGCTCCGCGGCCATTCTCGTTCACGAAGGCGGCGTGGTGCAGGGACGGCTCTACATCCATCCGATCAGCGGTCCGGCCGAAGGGTCGGGGAGCAGCAGCGGATCGCTGGGCAGCGGAACACCAAGGTCCACCGGCGAGTCCGAGAGTCCGAGACTGTCTCCCGCGCTATTGGGCAAATAGCGCTTAGAGACTACCGACTAGGGACTAGGGACTAAGAATCCCTAGTCTTTTTTTTTGGTCCCTAGTCCCTAGTGCCTAGTCCCTCGTTAGGGTTTCTCTAGTGCCAGCCTCACCCGCTTCTCCTTCCCCACCCGCTCGACTTTTATCGCCCTCCCCACTACGGCCACCAGGTCAGTGGAATCGGGAGGCGTGCCGATCGGATCCACCGCGACGCGACGCCATTCGTCCAGCGCCTCGATCATCGCGGTTCCTTCGCCCTCCTGGACCACCAGCGACCCCGGCGTGGTCAGGACCAGCGATTTGTCCTTGCGCATGTAGAAATTCTGGCTGCGCAGGCCCATCACCAGTGTGCCGCTCAGCGTGACGGTGAACCGCGTGGGCAGCGTGTCCTCGGAAAAGATGTCGACGCCCAGCTCGCGCTTCTCGGTAGCGCAGGCGGTCGTGGCCAGCACGAGCAGACAGAGTGCACGCTCACGCATTGTCATTGTAAGCTATTGTGCACAAGGTTGTAGACGCATCCGAGGCTCGTCGCCTGTATATTCGCGCTATGGCTCCGCGCACACGCAAGAAGGTGACTCCCCGCTCCAGCGGCTCCCTTGCCAGCGCGCCGCATGGATCGCGGCCGGATCAAGTGTACGTCCGGCTGCGCGATCTGATCGTGCAGGGCTCGCTCGCCCCCGGCAGCCGCATCGTCGAAACGGAGATCGCGTCGCGGCTGGGCGTGAGCCGAACGCCGGTGCGCGAAGCGCTCCAGCGGCTGCAACAGGAGGGATTCGTCAGCGGCGCGCCGGGCGCGCAGCAGTCGCGCCTGACCGTGGCGCCCCTCACACGCGACGACGTGCACGAGCTGCTCGACGTCGTCGGCGCGCTCGAAGGCGTTGGCGCCCGCCGCTCGGCGGCGATCGACGTCGCGGAGCGTCGAGCGCTGGTGAAGGAGCTGCGCGCGCTGAACCAGGAGTTCGCCCGCGCCGCGCGTGGGACGCCCGTGGATCATAGCCGCCTCTACGACGCCGACGAACGATTGCATCGGCGAATCGTGCAGGCGGGCGTCGGCCCGCGCCTACTGGCGCTGCACGACGCGGTGAAGCCGCAGGCCGAGCGCTATATCCGGATGTACATCAGCATGCTGACGGGGGACATCAAGTCGTCGGTCGACGAGCACGACGCGATCATCGACGCAATCGAGGAAGGGCGCGCGAACGATGCGCAGCAGGCGGTCGAGACGAACTGGGGACACGCCGCCGAACGACTCGCCAAGGTGATCGAAGTCGCGGGCGAACGAGGGAGCTGGTAAGAAGGACGTTCTCGCTTTACTTCAGCGCCTCCAGCGATCGTTTGGCATTCTGATTCCGCGGATTCAGCTTCAGCGCTTCGTTGTACTCCGACCGCGCCAGCTCCTTTCGGGCGGTTTGC
>DATBRO010000003.1:0-3887 GCA_036560265.1 Gemmatimonadaceae bacterium
CCGCTGCTCGAGGGCATGCGCGCAGGCTACCCTCGTCTTTCCGTGCTCCACCGTTCCGGGAAGAAGGGGATCGGCAGCGCGCACATGGATGGCATCGCCTACGCGTACGCGGCCGGCTACGAGCGCCTCGTGACACTCGACTGCGACTTCAGTCACAACCCAGAAGACATTCCACGGTTCCTGCGTGACGCGGAATCCGCCGACGTCGTGGTGGGATCACGCTGGGCGGCGGGGAACAGCCTTCCAGAGTGGAACGCCTACCGGCGCATGATGACCGGCATCGGTCACTTCCTGACGCGCGCCGTGCTCGGACTTCCATACGACGCGACAAGCGCCTTTCGCGCGTATCGCCTGGACAGGATCCCGGAGAACACCTTCTCGCTCGCGCACGCGAAGGGCTACTCGTTTTTTTTCGAGAGCCTGTTCATTCTGCACAAGAACGCGTTCGACATTCGTGAGATTCCCATCGTCTTGCCGGCGCGCACGTATGGGCATTCCAAGATGACGATTCGCGCCGCGTCGCAGAGCGTGCGTACCATGCTTGGTATTGCCGCCACGTACCGCCGGCGGCCGTCCGCGTTCCACACGGTGGCGCCGCCGCTCGCGATCGATCCGCGGTTGCACGACCCGCAGCACTGGGACCAGTACTGGAAGCACTCACGCGGTGCGGAGCGGAGCAGACGCGTCTACGCGATCATCGCGTCGCTGTATCGCAGGACGTTCATCAGGCCGCGCCTCCAGAGGGTGCTGCGTCGCGCGTTCAGGCGAGGGTCACATCTCCTGCACGCCGGCTGCGGTGGCGGCGAGGTGGATCATCATCTCCACGAGCGAATGCGGATAACCGCTCTCGACATCTCGGCCGACGCGCTGCGCCTCTATCAGGCAAACAATCCCGCCGTCGCGGGCCTCCGGCACGGCGACATCCTGGCGCTGCCGTACGCGAACTCGAGTTTCGACGGCTACTACAGCCTTGGGGTCGTGGAACACTTCACCGAGCCGCAGATTCTCCGGATTCTCTCCGAGGCGTTTCGCGTCGTGCGGCCCGGCGGCAAGGTGGTCCTGTTCTGGCCGCATGCCCGAGCGACGAGCGTGCGCGTGCTCGGATTGGCGCATCGCCTCATGGCAAGCATGGGAAACACGACGGAGCTGCATCCGGCGGAGGTGTCGCTCCTCACGTCGCGCGCGATGGCCGAGCGCTACCTGGAGCGGAGCGGCTTTCGGATGACCTCGTACGACTTCGGCGCGAAGGACCTTTGGATCCAGGCGGTGATCGTCGCCGAGCGAACCGTATAGCGCCGGCGCGTTTTAGGCGGCCCCGGGAGTCCTGCGAGCGAGTCGTCGCGACGGGGCAACGGGAATCGCCCTGTTCCGCAGCTCTTCCAGAATCTCGATCTCGCGGAATTCCCAACCGGCGGGGATGGGGGCGAGCCGCCGCTTCTCCTCGGACGACTCGAAGCAAAGCCAGCCGTTCGCGAAAACCGTGTCCTTCAGCGACGACCGGGACAGTTCAGCGTTGCTCTTGTCAGAGCCTTTGTTGGGAAAGACTTCCCATACTCGCCACTCCACACCTGTGGAGTCCGTAAAACCGCGCAGCATCGCGTGGGTCCCGATCGAATTGTCTGACAGAGCAAGCAGATCGTACGAACGTACGAACGTACGAACAAGTTCAGCAGAGTCTATGCCTCTGCCCAGGCCCGCCACGGGTGTGTAGCGTAGGGCCTAGTTCATCGCATGGTGGCGCGAAGCCTCATGGTACATCAGCCACTCGTCCCGCAGCCGATATCGAACTTCGATTTCGGCCATGCGGTTCACGAGCTCACCGAACTCAGCCTCACCGAAATGTTCACACACGTGACGAATGCGAGCGGCGATCTCGTGTTTCGCGACGTCGAGTGCGATGCCACGCTCTCTTTCCCCTCTTCGCATCATGTCAAGGCTTAGGGCAGCATGTGTGCCCTAGCTCTCCGCGGAAGTCGACAACCACATTCTTCTGCGATGCGAATCGCGATACTCACGGTTTCGACCGCTGGCGCCAAGGGGGCGCGGAAGGACACGTCCGGCGATGCGATCGCGGCCTGGGCGCGTGAGCACAAGTACGAGATCGCGGCCCGTGAGCTCGTGTCGGACGACGTCAACGCGATCGTTCGCCAGTTGCTCGACTGGTGCGACGGCGAACGTGCCGACCTGGTGCTCACCACGGGAGGAACGGGGCTGTCGCCGACTGACGTCACGCCCGAAGCGACCCAGGTCGTCATCGAGCGCGACGCGCCCGGGATTGCCGAATGGTTGCGCGTGAACTCCGTGAATAATTTTCCCAAAGCCGCGCTTGCCCGAGGCCGTTCCGGCGTGCGCCACAAGACGCTGATCGTGAACCTTCCGGGCTCACCCGGCGGCGTGAAGGATTCACTCGCGGCGCTCGACCCGATCGTCGATCATGCCGTCGCCGTTTTGCGCGGCGAGGTCACCGAACATTCGAGCAAGCCGTCCGCGAAATCTAGGCTGAGCGGCGGTATCTCCACCAAGCCAGGGTCGTGAGTCCCGGAAAGACCGTGTAGAACAGCCAATCCATAAAGGGCGGGACAACCGCCATTGGCGCCGCCGCCGCGTTCCACTGTCTCACGATCCACGTAAAATTGAGCTCGCCCGCCAGGGACGTCACGATGATCGACGCGATGAAAATCAGCGCGGTCGCCGACCAACGGTAACCGCGATCCTTCCCCGGCTGGAGCCAGACGACGGCGATCGCGACGTGAATGACGACCGTCGCCACGAAAATCGCGACGACGTCCGCGCGAATCTGGCCGCGCTCGAACGCGCGCAGCATGCCCTCGGGCGCCAGGCTCGCCGCGTAGAGCAGCAACCCGCCCTCTCGCTCTCCGTAGATCTCCACGCCCCACACGGCGAGCGCGAACGCCAGCACGATGAGCACCGCGCCGACGGTTTTCTTCGTGACCGATGCCGCCACCATCGCCAGGGAAATCGCCAGCGCACCGCGCAAGAGATGCTGCAACAGGACGACGAGCACTTCGGGAGCGTAGAGTTGTCCGCCGAACGCGCTCCAGACGCCGAGCGAAATCAATCCGGGGATCCAACCGATCATCCACGCAAGCGAGAGCAGGGCGAACATGCTGACGACCCGCCGCGGGGCAGTCTCGCCCCGCGCCCTCTCTCGCGTGACGAACGCGATGGCGACGAAAGGGAATACGAGATACGCCGCGACCGTGTACCAGCTCAACGTCCGCACGACGATCCCTTGCGGATTTGCGTAGGGTGCGGCGACGGCGGGCCAGGTGAGCGCCGCGAACACGAGAAATGCGCGCGTCGTCACCAACTCGCGCCAGGCAGTGCTGGTCGATGGCACTCTTGAGTTCACCGGGGGTAAACCTTCGCTGAGCTCGCCAGCACACGCTAGGGCTCGCTGACCGAGACCCACTCCGAGTCGTCCTTAGAGCAACAACCGCCTCGGCTTTTTGCCGAGGTCCCGCCTAACGCTATCGCCAGCAGTCGATGCCTACCTCCCGCGCCCTCCGCCGTATTCTGCCGTCTTCCGCATTCCTCTTCGTAGCGCTTGCCGCGTGCGCGCGCTTGCACTCCGACGCGTCTCGCGCCGTCGTCATGCAGCAGGGCGCGCCGCTCGCCATGCACGGCCGCGTCACCGATCACGTGATAGTGATCTCGATCGACGGGCTCCGCGCGGACGCCATTCATAAGTACCACGCGCCCACGATCGAGCGGCTGATGCGCGAAGGGCGCTACTCGCTCACCGCGCAGACGATCAACACGAGCCTCACGCTGCCGTCGCACACGTCGATGTTGACCGGCGTCCCCGAGACCGTGCACGGCGTGACGTGGAACTCGGACAAGACCAAGGAGAAGGGGTACGTCGC
>DATBRO010000004.1:0-12418 GCA_036560265.1 Gemmatimonadaceae bacterium
CGCTCGAAGTGCTCGGGGCGATGCGCGCGGTGTGGTCGGCAGACCGGCCGATATCCGTTCGGGTGTCGGCAACCGATTGGACGCACGACGGCATCACGGGCGACGAGGCCGTTCACATTGCGCGCGCGCTGCACGATGCCGGCGCCGATATCATTCACGTCTCAGCCGGTCAGACGTCCGCGCGAGCCCAACCCGTGTACGGCCGGATGTTCCAGACGCCGCTCAGCGATCGCATTCGCAACGAGGGGCGCGTGCCGACGATCGCGGTGGGCAACATCACCGAGGCCGACCAGGTGAACGCGATCGTCGCGGCCGGCCGGGCGGACCTGTGCGCGTTGGCGCGACCGCATCTGACCGACCCGAACTGGACGCTGCACGCGGCGGCGCAGTTTGGGCTTGGCGATCAGTGGTGGCCGCCACAGTATCTCTCCGGCAAGGAACAACTGGAGCGCATGCTCAGCCGACAGAAAGAGATGGAGTTGCAAGGCGGGGGGACGGGCTCGATATGACGCTGTACATCAAGGCCAAGCTCGCGAACCAACACGCGATCGTGACCGGCGGCGCGCGCGGCATCGGCGCGGCGATATCGTCGATGCTCTCCACGAGTGGCGCCAAGGTCACGATCATGGGGCGCGACGCGAGCGCGCTCGAGCGACACGCGAAGTCGCTCGGGGACAACGCCGTGGGCATCGCCTGCGATGTGACCGACGAGACCTCCATAAAGAAGGCGTTCGACGCCGCCCGCGCGCGATTCGGCGACGCCCACATTCTCGTGAACAACGCCGGCCAGGCGAAAAGTGAGAAATTCGGAAACACCACTCGCGAGATGTGGGACGATATGTTGACGGTGAATCTCACGTCGGTCTTCCTCTGCACGCAGCAGGTGTTGCCCGCGATGCTTGCCGCAAAGGCTGGGCGCATCGTCAACATCGCGTCCGTTGCCGGCGTCAAAGCGGCGCCGCGCATGTCCGCGTACGCCGCGGCCAAGCATGGCGTCGTCGGACTCACACGGTCGCTGGCGCTGGAGACGGCGAAGTTCGGCATTACCGTGAACGCGGTCTGTCCCGGGTACACCGACACCGACATGACGGAGCGAGGCGTGCGCGAGCTCATGGAAGCAAAACACATCTCGCGCGACGAGGCCCGCGCGATGATTCTGCGCGTGATCCCTCGCGGCGTGATGACGACGCCAGACGAAGTGGCGAGCACCGTCAGGTGGCTGTGCTCACCGGATGCGTCCGGCGTCACCGGTCAGGCGATCGTCGTTTCTGGAGGAGAGGTCACGTGATCGAGATCGACGCGAAGGACATCAAACCGCGCACGTTCCGATGGTCCCTCGACGACGGCGTCGCGACGATCACGCTCGATCGCCCCGAGCGAAAGAATCCGTTGACGTTCGAGATGTACGACGAGCTGCGGGACACGTTCCGGCGCCTGCGCTTCGTCTCCGGCGTCCGCGCGGTGGTGCTGACGGGGTCTGGAGACAACTTCTGCTCGGGCGGCGACGTCCACGAAATCATCGGACCACTGGTGCGCTTCAAGGAGAATGGTCGCACGGACGAGATTCTCGCCTTTACCCGTATGACAGGCGATCTCGTGAAAACCATGCGCGCCTGTCCCCGGCCGATCGTCGCCGCGGTCGATGGGGTCTGTGCCGGCGCCGGAGCGATTCTCGCCATGGCGAGCGACCTCCGCCTCGGAACGTCGCGGAGCAAAGTGGCGTTTCTGTTCGTGCGTGTCGGACTCTCGGGCGCCGACATGGGCGCGTGCGCGATTCTGCCGCGCATCATCGGGTATGGGCGCGCGGCCGAATTGTTGTTAACGGGTCGCTTCATGAGTGGCGATGAAGCGGAGCGGTTTGGCTTCTACAACAAGCTGGTGGCGCCCGACGCGCTCCTGTCCGACGCCGGCGAATTGGCACGCACGCTCGCGGCGGGGCCGACGTTCGCGCACGCGATGACCAAGCTCGCGTTGAATCAGGAATGGAGCATGAGCATCGACGAAGCCATCGACGCCGAGGCGCAGACGCAGGCCCTCTGCATGCAGACGGAAGATTTCGCGCGCGCGTATCGCGCGTTCGTCGAGAAAAAGACGCCCAAGTTCGAGGGAAATTGACGCTGCGCGAGTACGGGCACCTCGGGTGGCCGTTCTTCGACGACGCGCATCGCCAGCTGGCGCGCGAGCTCCGGAGTTGGGCCGAACGCGAGATCGCGCCGCACGACGAGTCGTCACGCGACGTGGACGCCCAGTGCCGCACGATCGTGAGGCAGCTCGGCGACGGTGGCTGGCTGCGCTACTGCGTGCCCGCGTCGCATGGCGGCGCGTTCGAGAAGCTCGACGTCCGCGCGTTGTGCGTCTGTCGGGAGACGTTGGGTCAGTTCTCCGGCCTCGCCGACTTCGCGTTCGCCATGCAAGGGCTCGGCGCGGGACCCATCGCACTGTACGGTTCCGATACGCTGAAGGAGCGGTATCTGCCCGGCGTTCGTGCCGGCAAGCGCGTCGCGGCCTTCGCGCTGTCCGAAGCCGAGGCGGGATCCGACGTCGTCGCCATGCGCACGACCGCGCGTCGCACGGACGGAGGTTGGGTACTCGAGGGGGAGAAGACCTTCGTCTCGAACGCCGGCATCGCGGATCACTACGTCGTGTTCGCCCGGCTTCCGGAGGACGGCGGGCGCGCATTCGGCGCGTTCGTGGTGGACTCGGCCGCGCCCGGCCTCACGGTGGTCGAACGCATCGAGACGCTCGCGCCGCATCCGCTCGGCACGATCGCGTTCAGCGGTTGCAAACTGGGAGACGAGGCCGTCGTCGGTCCCATCGGGAAGGGTCTGCGCGTCGCGCTGGGGACGCTCGACGTCTTTCGCTCGACGGTGGCCGCCGCGGCACTCGGCTTCGCCCGCCGCGCGCTGCGTGAGGCGGTCGCGCACGCAAAGACCCGGATGGTTTTCGGGAAGCCGCTCGCGGATCACCAGCTCACGCGAGCGAAGATCGCCGACATGGCGTTGGCGATCGACGCGAGCGCGTTGCTCGTATACCGCGCCGCGTGGACACGCGATACCGTCGCCGATCGCGTGACGCGCGAAGCGGCGATGGCGAAGCTGTATGCGACCGAAAGCGCGCAGCGTGTGATCGACGATGCCGTGCAACTGCTGGGGGGGCGGGGCGTGGTCGCGGGCACGCCGGTCGAGCGTCTCTACCGCGAGATTCGCGCGCTGCGTATCTACGAAGGCACGAGCGAAATTCAGAAGCTCGTCATCGCCGAGGCGGAGCTTGAATGACGACGGCGCACATCGACACCTTCGCGCGCGATGCGCTGCCACCGAAAGAGCTGTGGCCGGAGATGCGCTACGACCGCATTCCGGAGCTCGCGTATCCGCGGCGCCTGAACTGCGCCGCCGAATTGCTGGATCGGATGGTCGAGAAGGGGCACGGAGATCGCACCGTCTTTCACTTTCCCGACGGCACGTGGACGTACGACCAACTGCTCGCGTTCTCGAACCAGCTCGCGCACGTGCTCGTGAACGATCTCGGTCTCGTGCCCGGCAACCGCGTGCTGCTGCGCGGCTACAACGCTCCCATGATGGCGGCCGTCTGGTTCGCGATTCTCAAAGCGGGCGGGATCGTTGTCTGCACGATGCCGCTGTTGCGCGCGCGGGAGCTGACGTTCACAGCCGACAAGGCGCGCATCACGCTGGCGCTCACGGACGCGCGGATCGCCGCCGACTGCGAGCAGGCGATGCAGAAAATGGGGAGCGGCAGTCCGCGCACAGGCGGACGGAGCGTCTCGTTCGGTGCAGACGCTCCGGGCTCGCTCGACCGGCTGATGCGCGACAAGCCGACCGCCTTCGAAAACGTGGAGACGGCGGCGGACGACGTTGCGCTCATCGCGTTCACGTCGGGCACCACGGGAGAAGGGAAGGGCACGATGCACTTCCATCGCGACGTGCTGGCGATCTGCGACTGTTTTCCCAAATACGTTTTGCAGGCGGACGCGCAGGACGTCTTCTGCGGCTCGCCCCCCTTCGCATTTACCTACGGACTCGGCGGCATCGTGCTCTTCCCCATGCGCATCGGCGCGAGCGCGCTGTTGCTCGAGCAGGCGGCGCCGCCGCAGCTCCTCGACGGGATCGAGAAGCACAGGCCGACGATCGTCTTCACGGCGCCAACCGCGTATCGCGCGATGCGCGGCATGCTCGCCGGGCGCGACGTCTCCAGTCTACGGAAGTGCGTGTCGGCCGGAGAGACGCTGCCGCTCGCGATCTACGAGGCGTGGGAGCGCGCGACGGGAATACGGATCATCGACGGCATCGGCGCGACCGAGATGCTGCACATCTTCATCAGCGCCTCGGGGGACGACATCCGTCCGGGCGCCACCGGCAAAGTCGTCCCGGGCTATGAGGCGCGGGTCGTGGACGAGCGCGGAGAGCCTGTACCCGACGGCACCGTCGGAAAGCTCGCGGTCCGCGGACCGACGGGCTGCCGGTACCTCGACAACATCGAGCGGCAGAGATCCTACGTGCAGAACGGCTGGAACCTCACGGGCGATTCGTATGTGCGCGACGAGGATGGTTACTTCTGGTATCAGGCCAGAACCGACGACATGATCATTTCCGCCGGCTACAACATCTCGGGACCGGAAATCGAAAACGTGCTCTTGCTCAATCCGAAGGTGAAGGAGTGTGCGGTGGTCGGCCTGCCGGACGAGGAGCGCGGACAGGCCGTGAGCGCATTCATCGTGCTCGGTGAGGGACTGAGCGCATCTCCGGAGCTGGCGAAGGAGCTTCAGGATTTCGTGAAGCGGGAGATCGCGCCGTACAAGTATCCGCGGCGGGTGGAGTTCGTGCCGGCGCTGCCGCGAACGGCCACCGGAAAGTTGCAGCGCTACCGCTTGCGTGAGGACGCCAAGTGACCTTGCCGACGATTGTGCACCCTCAGGGTTGGATGAAGCCGAGCGGCTACTCGTATGGTGTGAGCGCGCCCGAGGGCCGAATCATCGTCACCGCGGGACAGGTCGGTTGGAATCCGTCCAACGGCGCGATCGAATCGGACGACTTCGCCGAGCAGGCCGCGCAAGCGCTCCGGAACGTCGTCGCGGTGTTGCGCGCCGCCGGTGCCGGGCCCGAGCATCTCGTACGTCTCACCTGGTTCATCACCCGTCGCGCGGAATACATGCGCGCGCGGAAAGCGTTGGGCGCGGCCTATCTCGAGATCGTGGGACAGAACTTCCCAGCGATGTCGGTGATCGTGGTGAGCGGCCTGCTCGAGGAGCAGGCCAAGGTGGAAATCGAAGCGACGGCAGTCGTGCCGGACTGACTATACCGTGGGCTTGGCTCCCAGGGCGCGCTTCAGAATCGCGATCTGGCCGCCATGATAGGCGTCGTGCTCGACGACGCCGTGGATCATCGCGAGCACGCTGTGCTCCTTTCCCGGCACACGGCCGATGAGCCTCGAGTCGTCGAGCTGTGCGACGTCGGCGGCAAGCTCCCGATGTGCGTCCTTCATGCGCTCGACCGCCGCGCGCCACCCGGCCGCCGACGGATCGACGACCGGCGGCCAATCCTCCTCCGGAGTCGGCTCCGACTTGGCGGAACCAACGAGACGCTCGCGCACAATCTCAGTCCACGCCGTCATATGGAGGACGAGCTCCCAAATGGAATGCGCGCCTGCCACTGGGCGCGCGGCCGCTTGCTCGGCGCTCACGTCCCCGATGAGGTCCGCGAGAGCCGGCCCGTGCCACATCGGTCCACTCACCGAACGCTCGATGGCTTCGGCGACCCGCTGTCCACGACTCATGGCTTAGAATACCCCGAAGGCCCCCCTTTCGCGACGGCGTTCCCGCGCCACATTAGGGCCACAGAAAGAGCACACTCAACGGGACTCTCACCATGCCGGCCACTTCTCAGCCCACGGATCAGCCTACCGGTCAGCTCATCACCGACGAGAAGACGCTCGAGCGGCTGTTTCGCGCCAAATACGCGAAGCTGCTCGTCGAAGCGAAGGGAAGGCTTGGTGACGCGGCGGGGTCGGCACCGCGCGTCGTGTCCAAAGCGTTTCACCTGGCGTGGAACGATCGCAAGCGCTTCCACTCGGAAGAGGAGCTCGACGCTTTTCTCGGAGCCAACATTCAGCACGGCGCCGCGCGCGAGCAGAGCCGCATCGCCGGGCTGCACCGCATGGACGCACACGCCGGCGGACACAAGGAGAAGCACGACGTCGTCGAGATGAGCGTCGACGAAGCGTGGGATCGGTTGCAGCACACCTTGACGGGCGGAGCGCCCGAAGCGTATCGCGCGCGCGCATCCACCGCTCGACACGAAGCAGCCGAGCACGTCGCGCAGCTGGGGAAGGAACGCAACTGGACGCCCTTCATCATCATCGGCGTCGTTGCGCTGGCGCTCGCCGGCGGCGTCATGTGGTGGATCGAGAAGGCGGGCGAAAGTCGCGCAATCGACCGCGCGCTCGCCGCGCCCGACGTCCGTGGCTACGAGACCGGTTCCGGCCAGCAGGCGAACGTCACGCTCGACGACAGCACGGTCGTGCGCCTCGGTCCGGAATCAAAACTCACGGTCCCCAAGCGCTTCGGCATGTCCGGCGGCTATCGGGCGGTGAAGATCGAGGGCACGGCCAACTTCGACGTCCACAAGACCTTCGCGGAAGCGTTCGACGTGCGCTCCGCCGGAGGGGCAATCGTCGCGCGCGGCACGTCGTTTGTGGTGCGTCGCTACAAGGAAGATTCGAGTCTCATCGTGCACGTGAAGGATGGAACCGTGGAGCTTCGTTTTGGCGACAATACGCGGAGCATCACCAAGGGGATGAGCTACGCGGTGACCAACGCCGGCGAGATGCGGGTTCCGAGTGCCGAGGAATTGGAGGAAGCCAGCAGTTGGGCAGACGGCAACGTCTCGATCGTAGGCCACACGCTCCGGTACGTGCTGCCGCAGCTCAAGCGCTGGTACGGGCTGGACATCCACGTTTCGGACACGGGACTCCTGGATCGCAAGGTGTTCGTGCGCGCCGCGCTCAACTCGCCGAAGGAGGCCATCACGTCGGTCGAGCAAAGCGGTGGGCTGAAGTTCGCGTACATCGGTGACAACATGGCATTCGAGGACACGGTCCCCGGGAAAGCCAAAGCGGCTTCGAGGCAGGGAGGCAAGCAGGCAACGAAGCAGGGGACAAAGACCAAGCGACGCTAGGGTAGACTCACGCCCAGCGTCGTCGCGAGCGAGCGGGCGATGTCGCGGTGCTTGGCGAGCGACGTCAGTGACTGGCGCATGTGATCGACGAGACCGCCGCCGCGCGTGCGCGGGATATTGGCGTTGATGACGGCGATCTCATTCTGATGGTGCGCCACCTGGAAGCGTAGGAACGCGGCGTCCCACGCCGTGCCCGCGGGTGCGTTGTCGAGCCACGCGAGCATTTCCTTCAACCGGGCGACTTCAGGATCGTTCACGAGAGCCACCGGCGCGATGTGCTCGTTGTCGCCGACGCGAACCGTACCCGCGAGATGCGCCTCGTGATCGCTCGAGAGGATCCTGGCGTAATCCTGCACGCGCTGCTCCGTGGCCTTGAACGCCGCGAGGTTGGCAATGGTGATTTCGAGCGAGTCGTCCGCCGCCATGTGCCCGACGACGGAGCTGTCACTCAGGTTCGCGTAGGCGCCGATGGCGAATGCCGGTAGGCGCGCCTCGTATGTCGAGAACGTTACGGCCTGTCGTTGCGTTATCGTATCGACGACGACCGGCCGTTCTTTTCTCACCGGAATGCGCTGCTCCTGCGCATCGACGTCAGTGGCGAAGCCGAGTAGCGCACAAGCCGCCAGCGTCAGACCTGCTGTTTTCAGTCTCGTTCCGCTCATCCGCCACCATCCGCGTCGAAGCTGTTGGCGCAATTCGCGCGCCGGAGCGGTTGGCGCAAATAGCGCGTCGGGCTGCATTATTGCCGCATGCGCAAAGTCGGATGGGTCCTCGCGATCGGAGTGCTGTTCCTGACCGGAGTGCTCGGGCTGCTCAACGGCGTGCGCGAGACGGGAGACGTGCACAGTGGTTTGCAACTCACCGTGACGATCGGCGCCCTCTTGTACGGCGTGCTCGGTCTCGTTGCGGGCATCGGGCTCGCTCGGCGACGCCCGTGGAGTGTGAAAGCGTCCGCTGCGTGGGCGGCCGTCGTGACGTACGTCGCCACCGTTGCTTCGTTCGCGTATCACGATCCCACGTTCTCGCAGACCGGAACCATCACGGGAACTGTCGCCGCCTGCGTTTCCACCGCGCTGATCGGCGCGGGCGTCGTGTGGGCGGCGCGCGTGGCTACGCGCGCACAAAAGCTGACGCGCACAGAAGGAAACGATCATATTCCTTCTCCATGACCGTCGCACCCGCACCGTCCGCGCTCAAGCGCACACCACTCTATTCGATCCACAAGGCGCTCAACGCCAAGATCGTCCCGTTCGCCGGGTTCCAGATGCCGGTGCAGTACCCGACGGGAATAACGGCCGAGCACAAGGCCGTGCGTGAGCGCGCCGGATTGTTCGACGTCTCCCACATGGGCGAGTTCCTCGTTCGCGGCGCGCGCATGGTGGACTTCGTCAATTATGTCACGTCGAACGACGTCGCGGCGCTGGCGGACGGCCAGGTGCACTACTCGACGATTCTCTACGAGAACGGCACGATCGTGGATGACTGTCTCGTCTACAAGTTCGATGATCGCATCATCATGGTGGTGAACGCCTCCAACCGCGAGAAGGACTTCGCCCACATCGAACAGCACGCGTCCCGCTTTGGCGTCCAGCTCGCCGACATCAGCGACGAGATCACGCTGCTCGCGTTACAGGGGCCGATGGCCGAGCAGATCCTGCAGCCCTTCGCGGACGTGGATCTCTCGCAGATCAAGTACTACTGGCACTCGTGGGGCCACGTGAAGGGAATGCACTCGCTGATTGCGCGCACGGGCTACACGGGCGAAGACGGCTTCGAGCTGTACTTCGATCCCCGTTTTGCCGAACCGATTTGGAATCTCCTCGTCGGCACCGGAAAGGTGACGCCTGCCGGTCTCGGCGCGCGCGACACGCTACGGCTCGAGATGGGAATGGCGCTCTACGGGAACGACATCGACGACACCGTGACGCCGCTGGAGGCGAACCTCGCCTGGCTCACGAAGCTCAACAAGGGCGATTTCGTCGGACGAGACGCGCTCGTGAAGCAGAAAGAGAAGGGACTCACGAAACGGCTCGTCGGATTCACGGTAGACGACGGGCGCTCCATCGCGCGTCACGGATACCCCGTATACTACGAAGGCAAACCCAGCGGAGACGTGAAGAGCGGCACCATGAGTCCCTCGCTCAACGTTCCGATCGGCACGGCGTATCTGCCGATCGCGGGCACCAAGGAAGGCTCGAAGCTCGAGATAGACGTTCGCGGCAAGCGCGCCGGGGCGACCGTGGTAAAGCCGCCATTCTATAAGAAGGCTTCTCACAAGTGAGCAACTACGACGAGTATGTGAAGCGCGTGCGCGCGAGCGTGCTGGAATCCCAGGGCAGAACGTCCTCGGAGCTGCGACGCGCGATCGCGTCTCGTAAGACCTCGGATGTTCCGGACGCGTTGCGTTCGTACGCGGACAAAGTTGCGCTCCACGCCTATACGGTGACCGACGCGGACATCGCAGGACTGCTGCGGGCGGGCTACAGCGAGGACGAGATCTTCGAGGTGACCGCCGCGGCGGCGCTCGGCGCGGCGCTCGAGCGGCTCGCGCTGGGGCTCGCCGCGCTGGAGAAGAGCGAGCCATGAGGCTGCGACGCGTGGAGCACGGACATCGGCTGAAGGAGAAGTTCATCCTCGGCATGATCCGCGTGATCAACCGGCGCCGTGCGCCCGACATCCTCCGCACGCTCTTCTACCGGCCCGAATTCCTCGGACGCCCGATGAGCGAATGGACCCAGGCGGTGATGCGCGGACCGTCGGAATGGAGCGTGGCGGAGCGCGAGCTGTTCGCGGCGTTCACGTCGAAGCTCAACCAATGCGTCTTCTGAACGACCGCACACGGCGCGGTCGCGTCGCGGGCATTCGGAGACAACGCGCTGGTGCGGGCCGCCCTGAATGATTGGCGCACCGCTCCCATCGACGGGCGACTGCGGGCGATGCTCGGCTTCCTCGAGAAGCTCACGCTCACGCCGCACATGCTCGCCGCAGCCGACGCGCGAGCGCTGCGCAAAGCCGGACTGAGCGCCTCGGCCATCGAGGACGCGATTCACGTCTGCACGCTGTTCAACGTGTACGATCGCCTGGCGGACGCGTTCGAGTTCCACATCCCCGACGAGAAGGGATTCGCGCAATCGGCGACGATGCTGCTGAAGCGAGGCTACGTCTAACCGCCGCTGGAGCCAGTTAGAACTAGGTGAGCCGATTCCTTTCGTCGGCTCTACCGTTGCGGCGCGCACTCTGGTCACGGCGACGCATCAAACCGACTGCTGATGTCCAATAAGCCCGAATCCCGAGCGCTCACGTCGGTCACGATCGCATTCTTTGCCGCGTTCCTGTTGATCGGCCTGGTCGTGTTCAAAGACTACGGCCTCTCGTGGGACGAAATTCCCACGCGTGAGTTCGGGGTCATGTATGTCAAACACCTGGTGCCCGACCTGCACGCGCTCGATTCGCTGCGGGCGGTGAAGGGTCCGGCATACGAGCGCTTCGGCCCGCTGTTCGAGATCGTGCTCGTGCGCGCCGAGCAGTTGGTCGCGTCGGCGCACTTGAGTGCAACGATGCTGATGCGGCATCTCCTCACCTTCCTCGTCTACTTCCTTGGCGTCGTCCTCTTTCACTGGTTCTGCCGACGCCGATTCAGCGCGGGGATCGCGCTCCTCGCCACCGTATGCCTCGTGGCGAGTCCGCAACTCTTCTCGCACGCGTTCTATAACACCAAAGACATTTCCTTTCTCACGACGTTCGTCGCGGCGATGCTGACGCTCGACATGATGTTGAGTAGTCCCTCGTGGCGTACGGTGCTGGTGCATGCTCTCACGACAGTGGCATTATTGGCCACCCGAGTCATTGGACTGTTCGCGGTCCTTCTCACTGGGGCAGCGGCCGTCGCCCGGCGACCCACGCGTCGCACGCTGCTGGAGCTGCTCGGATACGGCGTCGTGGTCGCTCTGCTGCTTCCCGTCGTCTGGCCCGTGCTTCGTATCGATCCGCTCGGCATCATCAAGGGTGCCGTGCTCGGCTCCACGAGCAACCCATACAAGGGGACGGACCTCTTTCGCGGACAGTTGATCCCGGCGAACGCGCTGCCGTGGGACTACGTGCCTACGTGGATCCTGATCACGACACCGTGGGTGCTGTCAGCCCTGTTTCTCGTGGGAGTGGGCAGCGCCGTCGCGGCGATCGTCAAACATCCGCGCGAATATTTCTTCGCGGAACGGCAGCGCGATCTCATTGTATTGTCCTGGTTCTTCCTTCCGGTGATGGGCACGGTAATCCTGCGGCCCATCATGTATGACGGATGGCGACATCTGTTCTTTGTGTATCCCGCGCTCATCTATCTCGCCGGCATCGGGATGGAGACCGTCGTCACATACGCTGCGGCGCGATTCGGCGACGCGCGGCGGCGGATGGTCAACACTGTGGCGACTACCGCACTGCTTCTCTGCCTCACGCCGGTCGTCGCCTTCATGGTGGCGAATCATCCGTTCGAGCATCTGTATTTCAATCGCTTCGCCGGTCGCGACATGGCCGAGATCAAGCAGCGATTCGAGCTCGACTATTGGGGTCTTTCATACCGCAAGGCCCTCGAGTACATCGTTCGGTCAGACTCGTCGCCGGTCATCCGCATTCAGGTCCCGAACTTTCCGGGCCGGGTGAACGCCTTGATGCTGCAGCCGGGCGACCGATTTCGCCTCCAGTACGTGCCGCGGGACGCCGAGGCGGACTACTTCGTGACGAATTACCGCTCCCATCCGGAGAACTATCCATATCCTCGCGAGGTGTTCAGCGTCCGGGTTGGGAACGCGTCCATTGCTTCCGTGTTCCGGCTTCGTCCGCCCCGCGACTCGGTGTCACCGCTGCCTTCACCAGCCGCATCACGCTGAGATGATTTCCATCGTCGAGACGTAGCCCTGCCGCCGCTCACCATTGACGAGCCACTCCGGACGAATGGCTCCCTCAAAACGCTGGTGGTCGTCCCGACGTATAACGAACGGGACAATGCTCCGCGCATGGTGGAGGCGATCCGTGCGCTGCGTCTCGACGTCGACGTCCTGTTCATCGACGACGATTCTCCGGATGGCACCGGCCCGCTGCTCGAGGGCATGCGCGCAGGCTACCCTCGTCTTTCCGTGCTCCACCGTTCCGGGAAGAAGGGGATCGGCAGCGCGCACATGGATGGCATCGCCTACGCGTACGCGGCCGGCTACGAGCGCCTCGTGACACTCGAC
>DATBRO010000005.1:0-50676 GCA_036560265.1 Gemmatimonadaceae bacterium
GGCGAGGTGAAGCTGCTCTTTGCCATGCCGGGGCAGAAGCTCGAATTCCCGCTAGCTATTGGCGGCGATCCGGCGGTCCTCAACTACGAGTGGACGTCGTTGCGCGGCACCGAAACGGGATTCGCGGTGCAAGCGCTCGAAGGCGCCGAAATAACGACGCCGAGCGTGCCGGGCTTTTACAACCTGACACTCATTCGCGGCAACGACCGGCAGGTCATCAGCGAGCCGACCGTGGCGGTCATGCGGCCCTTCCAGGAAAAGCTCGGAGCGATGCTCAACGGCTATCGCATCGGTACCTACCTGGCCGAGAAACTGCGCGGGCGGACGGAGAAGGAGCACCCGGATGGCTTCCTCGAGATCTATCCGCAACACCTCGAGCTGTCCGTGAGCAAGCACCTGAAGCTGCAGGACTTCGTCACGCACGACGAACAGGCGGACGTGTGGCCGAAGTACGTTGCGCTCAATCCTCGCTTGCTCGACAAGCTGGAGCTCGTCCTCACGGAGCTCGAGAGCCAGCGCGGGACGGACGGCGTCGAGCCACAGCAGATGGAGCTTGACGTACACTCCGGATTCCGGACGCCGTCGCACAACAGGCGAGTTCGCCGCGCGGCGCGCGACAGCCGACACCAGTACGGCGACGCCGCGGATGTCGTGATCGACGCGAACGGCAACGGGCGCATGGACCGCGGCGATCAACGTCTCGTCGTCGCGGCCGTGGAAGCCGTCGAGCGGACGCACCCCGATCTCGTCGGTGGCCTCGGGGTGTACAGCAGCCGCCGTTACGCTACGCCGTACGTCCATATCGACGCACGCGGCCGGCGGTCGCGCTGGCGCGGCTGAGGCGCTGAAGCGCCGCCGCGGCGTCGCGCCGTGGACTCGCCGCGATTCGCGCGGATTCGCCGGCCTGAGGCCGGACTAGCCGCCTTCGGCGGACACCGCCGACGCGTTGCGCTGGATTTGCAGTAGAATTACTGCAATCCGCGGCGTAGCCGCGGCCACATCCGCGCCGCTTGGCGCGGCCAATCCGCGCGAAGCGCGGCGACTCCGCGGCCCTGCCGCGGCTCCTCGCAAAGCGCGGCAACATCCGCGGCGTAGCCGCGGCTTATCCGCGACGAAGTGGCGGCATTCAAATGAACGAACATTTGCGAGAACGAATCATCCGTAAGGTGGAGTCGCTCAACGATGAGCGAGGCTACCAGGTGCTGGACTACGTGGAATTCCTCGAGTCCAAGTTCGCGGAGCGCCAGACCCCGCAAGGCAACGCGTTCACACGCTTCACGGAAGCCGTCGAAGACCGGCTTCGCGCCGGCAAGGTTTCCGCCGCTGCCATTGCGGAGACAATGGGCCTCCTCAACCGGGCGGCAAACGTACTGAACGGCGCCGTAGCGGCGGGCCGGTCCGTTGCCACCGATCTGGTCACGGCGGCCCAGAGCGCCACGGTTCGCGGGCCCAGCGGTACGACTGCTGCTGCTACCAGTCCTCCGCAACCAGCTGCACCGTCTCAGGGGACTCAACCGAAGGAAGCGTCGAGTCCGGCGCACGATGTCAAGCAACCGGGCTCAGGCGAGGAGCGATTGTAATGGCCCTCCCGAAGAACGCTCGTGAAAAAGGGGCCGCGCGCGCTCGTGCGCGGCAGGTGGAGGGCGCTCCCCGCACGGGCGCCAAGCGGACGGTCATGGGCTACGTCGCCGAGCTGCCGCGATTCCTGCGGCTGCTCTGGGGACTCATCACCGATGCGCGTGTCTCGGCCCTGGATAAGCTGCTGCTCGCGGGCGCGATCGCATACATCGTCGCGCCGATCGATCTGATTCCGGATTTCATCCCGTTTCTGGGCGAGGTGGACGACGTCTACTTGCTCGTCCTGGCACTCCGGCGTCTCCTCCAGAACGCGGGACGCACCGTGCTGCTCGCGCACTGGACGGGCGACCCCGAAGAGCTGCGCATGTTCAACCTGAGAAAGGCTCTCATGGCCGCCGCGTTTTTCCTGCCGCGCAGGGTGCGTCGTCGGCTGCGCGTGCTCGGAAAATCATGACGACTGGTGACCCGCGACGGGTCACGATACATTCCACCATGGCGACAGGAACTCGCTCTACAACTCGGCCCGCGGTCCAGGATCGGTCTGGAAGCGGGCCTTTGCGTAATGAAGAGCCACGCAGCGACGCATCGCGAGTGCGCGCCGACGTGGCTCTGACGTTTGACGACGTGCTGTTGGTGCCGAGACACTCGGTCACCCATCCAAAGGATGTCGCCACCAGCTCCCGCTTCACGCGCGGGATTTCGCTACAAGTCCCCTTCGCGTCCGCCGCGATGGACACGGTGACGGAGTCGGAGATGGCGATCGCGATGGCCCGAGCCGGCGGCATCGGCGTACTGCACAAGAACATGTCCATCGATCGGCAGGCGGCCGAGGCGGACCGTGTGAAGCGCAGCGAGAGCGGGATGATTCTCCGGCCGATCACACTGCGACCGGACGACACCGTGCGCGCGGCGACGGCGCTCATGGCTCGCTTCAGTATCTCCGGCGTTCCCATCGTGGACGACGATGACCGTCTGGTCGGGATCATCACGAATCGCGACCTCCAGTTCGAGCGCGACCTCGACCGGCCACTGCGCGAGGCGATGACCAAAGAACGGCTCATCACGGCGCCGGAGGGCACGACGCTGGACGAGGCGGAGCGCATCCTGGCGCAGCACCGGATCGAGAAGCTCCCGGTCGTGGACAAGCACATGACGCTGCGCGGGCTCATCACGGTCAAAGACATTCACAAGCGCCGCCGCTACCCCGAGGCCAACAAGGATCGTCACGGGCGGCTGCGCGTCGCGGCGGCGATCGGCGCCGCCGGCGATTTCCTGGCGCGCGCGCGCGCCCTGGTCGATGCCGGCATCGATGCGATCGTCATCGACACCGCGCACGGTCACAGCGAAGGCGTGCTGCGCGCGACCGCGCAAGTGCGCGAGGCTTTTCCGGACGTCCAGCTCGTCGCCGGCAACATCGCCACGCGCGAAGGCGCCCGGGCTCTGGTGGAGCGTGGCGTCGACGCGGTGAAATGCGGCGTGGGGCCCGGATCCATCTGCACCACGCGTGTCGTGACCGGCGTGGGCGTGCCGCAGCTGACGGCGATCATGGAGTCGGTGGCCGGCGCGAGCGATGTCCCCGTGATCGCGGATGGCGGTATCAAATACTCGGGCGACATCGTGAAAGCGATTGCGGCGGGCGCGGCCTCGGTGATGATGGGATCGATGCTCGCGGGAACCGAGGAGAGTCCCGGGGAAGCGTTTCTCCTCGAGGGCCGGCGCTACAAGATGGTCCGTGGCATGGGCTCGCTCAGCGCGATGCAGGACGGCAGTGCTGATCGCTATTTCCAGGAAGGCGAGCTGTCGCCCCGGAAGCTGGTGCCCGAGGGTATCGAAGGCCGCGTCCCATACAAGGGACCAGTGGGCGACGTGTTGTATCAGATGGTCGGCGGACTGCGGAGCGGGATGGGGTACGTCGGCTGCGGAAACATCGAAGAGCTGCGCACGCGCACCGAATTTGTCCGTGTCACGATGGCGGGGCTGCGCGAATCGCATCCGCACGACGTGACGATCACGCGGGAAGCGCCGAACTACAGCGTATAAACCCTCCCTTGACAGGGGCGCGGTTCGATCCACTTTTGTATACAATCTTGGGCGGCGGGTGAGCTTGCCGCCCATTGCCTTGTCCACAACCCGGGAGTTCGGATGAACCTGTTCCGACGGAAGAGCATCTCAGCGCTCCAGACCGAAGCGACGACCGACACCAGTCTGAAGCGCGCGCTCAGCGCGATGAATCTGACGACGCTCGGTATCGGCGCCATCATCGGAACAGGAATCTTCGTGCTCACGGGGCAAGTAGCGGCGCAGAACGCCGGTCCCGCCGTGGTGCTGTCGTTCATTCTGGCGGGCATCGCTTCGATTTTCGCCGCGCTCTGCTATTCCGAGTTCGCGTCGCTGGTCCCGATGGCCGGGAGCGCGTACACGTACGGCTATGCGACGCTCGGTGAGCTGGTCGCGTGGATCATCGGTTGGGACCTCGTGCTCGAGTACGCGCTCGGCGCCGTGACGGTCGCCATCGGCTGGTCGGGCTACGTGGTGAGCTTTCTGCACGACGTCGGGATCAACGTACCCTGCGCCCTTTCGGCCGCGCGCGGCATCGCTGTGAAGTGCGCGGACGGCACGACGGCGACCGCGATCTTCAATCTGCCTGCGGTCATCATCATCGCGATCGTCACGTTGCTGCTTGTCATCGGCATCAAGGAGTCGGCGACCGTGAACGATGTGATCGTGATGATCAAGGTGGCCGTGGTCCTCCTCTTCATCGTCGCGGCCGCCAAGGCCGTGAATCCCGCCAACTGGCATCCGTTCATTCCGCCAAGCACGGGCGTGCGCGGCGAGTTCGGATGGAGCGGCGTGATGGCGGGTGCCGGAGTGGTGTTCTTCGCCTACATCGGATTCGACGCCGTATCCACGGCGGCGCAAGAGGCCAAGAATCCGCAGCGGGATCTCCCGATCGGCATCATCGCGTCGCTGCTCATCTGCACGGTGCTCTACATCCTCGTCTCCGCGATCGCGACGGGCGTCATGAGCTACAAGCAGCTCAACGTGCCGGACCCGATTGCGGTTGCCGCGGACGCAGCGGGATTGGGCTGGATGGCTTCGCTGATCAAGCTCGGCGCCATCGCCGGACTCTCGTCCGTCATTCTCGTGATGCTTCTCGGTCAATCGCGCGTGTTCTATTCCATGGCGCGCGACGGCTTGCTGCCGGCGTTCGTGAAGAAAACGCACCCGCGGTTCCATACCCCGTACATCACGTCGATCGTCACGGGCATTGCGGTGGCGTTCTTTGCGGCGATCCTGCCGATTGCCGACGCGGCGACTCTTGTATCCATCGGTACCTTGTTGGCCTTCGTCATCGTCTCGGTCGGAGTCGTGGTGCTGCGCGTGCGGGAGCCGAGCCTGCCGCGCGCTTTCAGGACGCCGGCCGTGTTCGTCGTCGGCCCGCTTGGGGCGCTCTCGGCGTTGTACCTGATGTATTCGCTGCCGCTCCGCACATGGATGCGGCTGCTCATCTGGTTTGTCATCGGAATCGCGATCTATTTCCTCTATGGCGTTCGTCACTCGAACCTTGGCAAGGAGCCGGCGGCCCGGTAAGCGCGAGAAGGATGCGTTATCTTGGAGACGGCGCCCTCACGGGCGCCGTCGCTTTTTGTATCGCAGATGACGCAGATAAACGCACATAACGCTCAGCACAACGCATCGCGCGGATCAGTGACGCATCGGGACTTCTTCAATATTCCGGCATCGCGACGCGAGGGCATTCAACGCCTCGCGCGTGAGCTGCAACCGGGGCGGCGCGTCGCGCTGTCCACGCACATCAACGCGGACGGCGACGGCTGCGGATCCGAGACGGCCGTCGCGCGACTGCTGGCGCAGCGTGGCATGGCCGTGCACATCGTCAATCCGACGCCGTGGCCGGACCTCTTCGACTTCCTCCTCGCCGACGACGTCGTGGACCGCAGCGCGGACGGCGCCGACGCGCTCAAAGGGATCGATCTCCTCATCGTGCTGGACATCAGCGACGTAAAGCGACTCGGTGCGCTCGCCGACGCCGTACGGTCGCTGAAAGTGCCGCGCGTGGTGATCGACCATCATATCGCGTCGGAGGAGAGCGCCGGCGACATCGTGCTGACGGATACGACGGCGTGCGCCACCGGAGAGCTGGTCTACGATCTCGCGCTCGAGCTGGGGTACGAGATCACACCGCGAATCGCAAAAGCGCTGTACAGCGCGATTCTCACCGACACGGGCGGATTCCGGTTCAGCAACACGACGCCCAGGTGTCACGCGATCGCCGCGGATCTGCTCGCGGTCGGCGTCGACCCCGAGGAGTTGTACCAGCGCGTCTACGCGTCCGCGCCCGCGGGCCGTTTGCGTCTGATCGCGGAAGTGCTGCAAACGCTCGGCGTCGAAGAGCAAAAGGGACTGGCGTGGCTCTCGATGCCCGCCGGCGCGATGGAACGGCATCACGTGCGGCAGGAGGACCTCGACGGCATCGTCGAGTACGCGCGCTCGGTCGCCGGGACCCGCATGGCGGTGTTCTTCCGCGATCTCGGCCATGGCAAGGTCAAAGCCTCCTTCCGCAGCACCGGGGCGGTGGACGTGAACGCCTTCGCCCGGAAGTTCGGCGGCGGCGGACACGCGCGCGCGTCCGGCGCGCTGATCGCAGGGAATCTCGACGACGTGCGCGCGCGTGTGCTCGCAGCGGCGCGTCAGGTCCTGTAGGTTGCGCAGTATGGCGGACACGCGGGAGGCGGGAAGCGGGAAGCGGGAAGCGGGTTCCCGGGTGTTGCCGGTGATGGATGTCCGGCCGACGCCGAAACCGGTTCCCGCCCAACAGCCGGTTGCCTATCCGGAGCTCGGGCAGGTGATCGCGATCTCGAGCGGCAAGGGTGGCGTCGGAAAGTCGACGATCGCCACCAACCTCGCTGTCGCTCTCGTTAAATCCGGCGCGCGCGTCGGTTTGATGGACGCGGACGTGTATGGCCCGAACGTGCCACGGATGATGGGCGTGAACGCGCCGCCGTCGGTCGTAAACGAGAAGATCGTCCCGCTCGAAGCGCACGGCGTGAAGATCATCAGTCTCGGCTTTCTCATCGACCGTGACCAGCCGGCGATCTGGCGCGGGCCGATCGTCATGAAAATCGTGAATCAGTTTCTGAGAGATGTCGCCTGGGGACAACTCGACTTTTTCGTGGTCGATCTCCCACCCGGCACCGGTGACGCGCAGCTCTCGCTGGTACAGGCGACGCACGTGAAGGGCGCGATCATCGTCACGACACCTCAGGAGGTCTCCGTCGGCGACGCGCTCCGCGGCGCGAAAATGTTCCAGCGCGTCAACGTGCCCGTGATCGGGATCGTCGAGAACATGAGCTGGTTCGAGTGCCCGCACTGCGGCAAGCCGAGCGCGCTGTTCGGATCCGGCGGAGGGCAGCGGCTTGCTACGGAGCTCGGGCTGCCGCTTCTCGGGCAGGTCCCGCTCTATCCACGCGTGATGGAAGGCGCGGATCGCGGCGAGCCCATCGTCGTCGGCGACGCTGAGTCGGCCGCGGCCAAAGCGATCTTCGCAATCGCCGACCGCGTCCGAACCCACATCGAGAACCCCGGCGGCGCGTGACGTCGATTTTGCCGGATCGGTGTAATGATCATTACGCTCCTCACCGACTTCGGGACCGCTGACGGCTACGTCGGCGAGATGAAGGGCGTGCTGCTATCCGAGGTTCCGGGCGCAACGATCATCGACATCACGCACGACATCCCGCCACATGACGTCGAGTTAGGCAGGCTGACGCTCGCTCGCTACTGGCGGCGGTTCCCGCCTGGGACAGTGCACATCGCCGTCGTCGATCCGGGCGTTGGATCGGAGCGTGCCGCACTCCTCGTCGCCAGCGACGGCAGCTTTCTCGTTGGGCCCGACAACGGGCTCCTCTCACCCGCACTCCTCGTGGGGGGAGCTCGGGCCGTCGCGCTCGGCGTGCCGTCGCACGCGTCGGCGACATTTCATGGACGGGACGTCTTCGCGCCGGCCGCGGCGCAGCTGGCACGTGGTGTCGACGTCGACGCGCTCGGCGCGCCGGCCGCCGCTCCGGTGATCCTGCGGACAGCGGAGCCGCACCGGGGCAAGCACGGTGAATTGATCGGCGAGGTGATCGCCGTTGATCGCTTCGGAAACGCGATCACGAACCTGGTGGGAATACGGGGCGGTCAGCTGCGCGTTCACGACCGCGAAATCCCGGTGCAGCGAGCCTACGCGGACCTGGAGTCTGGTGAGATCGGTGCCGTCGTCGGCTCGACTGGTTTGATCGAAATCGTCGTCCGCGAGGGACGAGCGGCGGACGTGCTGTCGCTCCCCCGTGGAACGAAGGTCACCCTGCGCTAAGCCGTTTCATCGATCCCGGTCTATCACGATGGCGCCAAAGACCGTCTCCGCGCGCACGCGCATGCGTACTTTCGCAGTGTCCCAATTGTCGCTGTAATACGCGCTGCCGCGCTTGTAGAGACCGGGATGATCGAACGACGCCAGTAGTTTCTGCACTTCTACGCGCACGCCGACGTCCTGAGGCAGGTGCAGCGCCAGTTTTCCAAGGGCGACGTTGGTCTCGACGCTGACGTCCTGCTGAATCGTGCCGCCAAAATCGAGGTCGACGCTCCCGACGCCACCCTCGACGCGGATCGACGACACATTTGCGTTGCCAAGGTTCGTGATCCGGAAGCCCGCGGCGCCGAGCTCGATGTCGAGGTGGCGCATGTGTGACCGGTTGGGCACGCTGAAGTCGAGCACCGCGTCCGCCGCGCCGGTCTCGATCCGGAGATTGTTGAGCGCGAGGCCCCCGGCATCGACGCGCGCCTGGGTCGCTCCCAGCTGCAGGTCGAGATCGAAAGGCACCGCGTTGGACAAGCCGAGTCGCATTTCGCCGACGTCGTTGTCGTTCACGTGTCGCGTCCAATGGACGATCTGTCCCTCAACGCCCAACGTCGCGCTGCGCGACGCGGGATCGTACTGGTGCACGGGGCTCGTCCGTTCTTCGTCGTACCGCAGCTGCATGCTGAACAACACCGGATCGCTCGTCGGCCGCATGGAGAACTTGCCGGCAGAGTATTTCACCTTGATGCGGTGCTCGGAGGAGTCGCGAAGCTGCCGGGAGACGTCCAGCGTGCGCCACGTTTGCGCTTCTGATGTCGACGCAATCGCGAGCGCCAGAACGGCAGCGCGTGTAAAGCTTGTCATCAGCCCTCCTTTGCGGTCACCACGGGTCGTCGCGCCGCAACCACGCCCGTGACGGGCGTCGGCGTCTGCCACGACAAGTCATCGACGGGACGGGCACTGCGCACGCGATCACCCTCGCGACGCGTTCCCGCTCGCGTCAGAATCGTGGCGCCTAGACCGAAGGTCAGCGCCACCCAACTTCCCGCGAGAGCCACCGCCCGCAAAACCGAGCCCACGACTGGGCTCCACACAAAAGCGGCCGCGAGGAACCACAACCCGAGATAGATCATCAGTCCAGCGAAAAGCGAACGCAGGTGCACGGCGCGCGAATCGGCGGCACCGCGAAAGAAGACGCGTCCGGTAAAACGCGCGACCGCGAGAAAGCCGAGCGTGAGCAGCCCGGAGAGCGCGACGACGTACGCGACGACTGCGAAGGGGATCAACAGTATTCCGATCAGGGTGATCGCGAGAGCGAGCACGACCAGCAGGAGCGCCGGGATCGCGGCGAGTTGGGCGAGAACGCCGATCCAGAAGGAGCGCGCGAACTGCAGGTCCAGCGCGCTCACGACGCCATCGAGATTCTTCTCGGCAAAGAGAAGAACGCCGATACCGATGATGAACAGCACGGTAAACCAACCGAGGACCATCTTGAGTGCGGCCCACGTGGTCAGCGGCTCGTCCGACGCGGAGCTTCCGGCCGCGCGCGCGAGAATGCTGCCTGTCAGCCCGCGAATCGACCGCACGTCGCCCTCTACGACGCCTCCGACGCTCCGTACGCGGCCATCGACCGCGATCGCGTTTCCTGCCACGGAGCCCCCCGGATAAACGACTAGATCGCCGTGGAGGACGAGCGCGTTGCCGGTGATTCGTCCGCGGACTGCGAGATTGCCTCGCGCGACAGCCACGGTGCCCTGCTGGGTTGTCCCCGGGGGGACCTCCTGATTCCCGGTTCTGAAGCTGTCGGCCTCGGGCGCGTGGATGCTGCCGAAGAGGCCCCGGAGCATCACGATCTCGGCGCGCAGCCGCCCGTCCATGGAGGGGGAGGGCCTGGGACGTTGTGGCGAATCGGACTGTTGGGCCGGCGCCGCAGCGGCCCAGGAGGCCGCGGCTAGCGCAAACATGAGCGCGCGCATGGTTAGCTCCGTGCGCGGCTCGAAGTCGCGATTAGTCGAAGTCCGAGGACAGTCGCCAGCGAGGCGACGAGAAACCCACCGGCGGCCAGCGCAATCCCGAGCGGCCCGACTTGCTGCACCGCAGCGACCACCTGTGGGCCGAAGAGCGCAACGATGATGTCGCCCGCGGCGTTCGTTACGGTGCTCCGGGCCTGCTCGCCCACAAGGCCCGTGAACATCGCCAGCATGTCGCCGCGGGTCGCGATCCAGAGCGTCAGACCCGTCACGAGCGATCCGACGACCGCCACGAGGCCGGCTGCGAGCGCCCGGGCCGTCGGGCTGGTGGGCATCCATTGCGTGACAGCGTCGCGGGCGGCGACGTGCCAGGGGACGAAGACCGGGACTTGCGCCATGATCCGGTCCGGGAGGCCGACGCGCGGGCTGAACAGCGGAACCTCATTCAACGCCGCCACGACTTCGCGGGCCTCGTCCAGCCGGGCCCGACAGTCGGGACAGCCGCGGACGTGCTCGCGGAGCGGCTGCACGCCGAATCCGCTGTCTTCGTCCAGCAGAAGGTCGATTTCGTTCGGTAGTAGATGCCTGTGGTGCACGATGCCTCCGGGCTTACCTACGGTCCGCCGGAAAGGGTGGTTTCAACGCACTGCAAAAGACACGAGTCACGAGTGGTGCATCACAACAGCGGCTGGTGATCAGGGTCACGCGGGCTCCTCGGCCGGGGGGCCAGGGCCGCTTTCACGCACGTGCTCGAGCAGCTTTCGAAGCTCGTGCCGGGCGCGATGGATGTAGGTCTTCACCGTGCCGAGTGGCAGGTCGAGGGTGGCGGCGATCTCCTCATAGGACTTGTCCTCGACGTGCCGCAGCAGGATGCAGGCGCGGTACTCGGGCCGGAGGCGCGAAATGGCCCGCTCGATCTCCGAACCCAGCTCACGGGCCTCGAGCTCCTGGAGCGGCGTCTCGCCTTGCGTGGCCAGCTCGAAGGACGTCGCCTCGGCCAGGTCGGTGGACGTCGCGTGCGGCGATCCTTCCATGCTGATCGTGTCGAGCTGTCGCCGGCGCAGGTGATCGATGGCGACGTTGTTTGCGATCTTGAAGAGCCAGCTCGAAAACTTGAATTCCGACCGGTACTTCTCGATGTGTGTCAGGACCTTCACGAAGGTGTCTTGCGTGAGGTCCTCCGCGAGCTCGCGGTCGCGCACCATTCGGTACACGAGCGAAAAAACGGGACGCTCGTAACGCCGAATGAGCTCCCGATAGGCCGGCTCGCGTCCCTGCTGCGCGAGCGCAACGACATCCGCATCCGGCAGGTTCGTGAGATCGAGAACGGGAATGGGCGTCATTCGCGCGTTGAAGATGCTTGCCGCTGCCCTGGCTTGCTACGAGTTTGCGCCATGTCTCTGGAGGGGCTGCAGCGGCAGGATGAAGAACGTAGCGCCGTCGATGCGGCGAGCGGCAGTGCCGACAAGCGCGCCTACGTGCGGACGATGTTTTCGAGCATCGCGCCTCGTTATGACCTTCTGAATCACCTCCTGTCGTTCAACATCGACCGCCGCTGGCGCCGCAAGGCGATCGAACAGCTCGATTGGCGTCGGAAACCCTCGGGTCTGTACCTGGATCTTTGCGCTGGTACGCTCGATGTCGCGGCAGAGCTGACGACTCAAGCCGGCTTTGCGGGCAACGTCGTCGGAGCCGACTTCGCGATCCCGATGTTGCGCGAAGGGCAAGGGAAGGGGCGCTGGATGCACGTGCATCCAGTCGGCGCGGATGCGTTACTGCTGCCCTTCCCGAATAATTCGGTTGACGGCGCAATCGTCGCTTTCGGCGTTCGCAACCTGGCGGATCTGGATGCGGGGTTACGAGAGGTACACCGGGTGCTCCGTCGCGATGGACGATTTGTCATTCTGGAATTCTCGACGCCGCGCGCGTCGGTCATCCGGACTGCCTATCGCTTCTATTTCCACCACTTGCTTCCACGACTCGGCGGATTCGTGAGCGGGAACCACGGCGCCTATCGCTATTTACCGGAGTCCGTGTCGCGCTTTCCTTCGGAGGAACAGCTCGCGAGCCGCCTCGAGGAGATTGGATTCAGCAGTGTGCGGTGGGAATCGCTGACGTTTGGCGTCGCGGCGATTCATGTGGGGACGAAATAGGAAGGCGGTTCCTCATCTTCCCCCAGCGGCGCCGAGGAACGCGCGCTCGATGCGGCTGATCTCGCGATGCGCGATGCGCCGCGACACGTATGCTCTCATCGTGCGCAGAAACAGCGCAAGCGTCGCTTCGGGTCCGTCCCACGATGCGAGGCCGATGCGTCGCGCGCAGCCCCGGAAGTAGCGCTCGGTGAACAGAAGCATGAGCACCGCCGACGCGCGGGCGACGCTGAATCGCGGAAGTCGCAGCGCATCGACGACACGCCGATAGGAGGGCACGCGCGCGACCGCCATGCGAAGAAGCCGCCGGCGAACGCCGCGGCAGCGCTCCACGAGCGCGGGATCGTCCGGGTCGGTGCGATGCAAGTCGTTTCGTAGGGCCGCGTCGTACGCGATGCCTCGGCGAAGATCCTTCTCCACGTCGCGCGTGATGTTGGCCAGCTGCACCATCTCGCCGACGCGCATCGCGTCCTCGTGCTCCTCTGGCGAGAGCTCGGGTGGGGCGCCGTACTCCAGTCGCATCAAGCGCGCGCCGAAAACGACTGGGTTGCCGAGGACGTGCCGGCAGTAATCCGCCAGTTGATCCTCTCCGACCAGGACACCCCCTTGAGCCTGAAAAGTCGCGGACGACCAGCACATGCCATCCGCCATGTCGCGCACCAGATCGCGCACGACGCCGCGCGTTGGTTCGTCGAAGGACAGGAACACCCGATCCACCAATACGGCTCGGCGCACGAGGAGCAGATGGGCGCGGTCCCGATCGTCGCGATCGGATGCGTTCTCGATGAGCGGTGCCGGGGGCAGGCTGTGGTTCGTCGTGGCCGCCAGCCGCGCGGCAAAGGCGCGCAATGACGCCTCGCGCTTGGCGCGAACCGGGACGAGATCCTCGTACGTGTCGAGCATCCGGCAATACAGGTACGCAACGGCAGCGGGGAGGGCCGAGCGCCTCGGAAGCAAGGCGATGCACGCCGAGAAGGTGCGCGCCGCGTGCGGCAGGATCGCCCAGACAAACGCCTCGGCGTCCTCGATGCGCGCGAGGGCGAAAAGGTCGGGCCGCTCACGCCTCGTAAAGAGGTAACGGAGAATCAAAAAGGGACGGCGTAGCCAGAAGGGCATCGCGAGAAAATATGTGATCGCCCGTGCTGCACCATGACTTATGTCTTACTTTTTTCACCGTGGCAATCGACACTCTCTCGGAATTCGTGCAGGAGCTCGAGCGCGCCGGCGAGCTGGTTCGTGTACGCGAGCCGGTGTCCGTCGATCTCGAGCTGAGCGAGATTGCCGATCGCGTGATGAAGAGTTCGGGTGGTGGACCGGCGCTGCTGTTCGAGCGTCCGATCCTGATGAATGGCCGGGAATCGGAATTCCCCGTCGGCATCAACCTGTTCGGCTCCATACGACGCATCTCGATGGCGCTCGGCGTGAACCGTCTCGACGACATCGGCGCGCGCATTACTGAGCTGTTGCAGACGAAGCCGCCCGAAGGGATCATCGCCAAGCTCGCGATGCTTCCGCGACTCATGGAGATCGCGAAGTTTCCGCCACGCACGCGAGGCGGCAAGTCGCCGGCGCAGGAGATCGTGTGGCGAGGAAGCGAGATCGATCTCGACCGGCTGCCGCTCATGAAGTGTTGGCCTGAAGACGGCGGAGCGTACATCACGGTCCCGATGGTGATCACGCGCGATCCCAAGCGCGGCATCCGCAACGTGGGTATGTACCGTATCATGCAGACCGGCCGCGACACGCTGGCGATGCACTGGCAGCGTCACAAGGTCGGCGCTGCGCATTGGCGCGAAATGGCGCAACGGGGCGAGACGATGCCGGTGTGCATCGCCCTCGGCGCCGACCCGCCGTCCATGTATGCGGCGTCGGCTCCGCTGCCGCCCACGATCGACGAGTGTCTCTTCGCCGGCTTCCTCAGACGCTCGCCGGTGTCGCTGGCAAAGGCGTTGACGTGCGACCTCGAGGTTCCGGCCGAGGCAGACTTCGTGATCGAGGGGTATATCGACCCGAGCGAGCCACTGGTGACGGAAGGTCCGTTCGGCGACCACACGGGGTTCTACTCGCTGAGCGACCTGTATCCGCAGGTGCACATTACGGCGATCACGATGCGTCGCGATCCGATATTCCCGGCGACCATCGTCGGGCGGCCACCGATGGAGGATTTCTACCTCGGGCACGCCACCGAGCGAATCTTTCTGCCGCTGTTGAAGCTCACGATTCCGGAAATCGTCGACTATTTCATGCCCGCCGAGGGCATCTTCCACAACCTGGTCTTCGTCTCGATCAAGAAGGAGTATCCGGGACAGGCCTTCAAAGTGATGAACGCGCTGTGGGGACAAGGGCTGATGGCGCTCGCAAAGGTGATTGTCGTCGTGGATCACTGGGTGAACGTGCATGATACGCGCGAGGCGTGGTGGGTGGCGCTGAACAATCTCGACCCCGAGCGTGACGCGCGATTCACGATGGGGCCCATGGACGTGCTGGACCACTCGAGCCGCGCCTTCACGTATGGCTCGAAGATCGGCCTCGACGGGACACGGAAGCTGCCGGAGGAGGGCTTCACGCGGGACTGGCCGAAGCTGATCGAGATGGACGAAGCCACCAAGCGACGCGTGGACGGTTTGTGGCCCAAGCTTGGGATTTCGGGAAGCGGGAAGCGGGAAGCGGGAAGCGACAGATGAAAGAGCCGGCTTCCCGCTTCGCGCTTCCCGCTTCCCGAGAGGGTCAGACGTTCGCGGGGGCGTCGCGGCTGATCGCCTACGTCAATCTCGTGAAGCTGCCGCACACGATATTTGCGCTCCCGTTCGCGCTGGTGGGCGTCGTGCTCGCGTCGTACCGGCGCCCACTTCGAGTTTCGGACCTGGGCTGGGTCATTCTCGCGTTCACCGCGGCCCGTTTCGCGGCGATGGCATTCAACCGCATCGTCGACCGCGAGATCGATCTGCGCAATCCGCGAACGACGATGCGCGAGTTGCCGCGCGGCACGATCGGAGTAGGGGAGACATGGATCGCAGTGGCGATCGCCTCGACACTTTTCGTGTACTCGGCCAGCCAGCTCAACACGCTGTGTCTGTCGTTGTCGCCCGTCGCCCTCGCGTGGGTGTTCTTCTATAGCTACACGAAGCGGTTCACGCGCTGGTCGCACTTGGTGCTGGGCGTGTCGCTCGCCATCGCGCCGGTGGGCGGCTATTTGGCCGTTGCCGGCGCTTGGAGCCGGCCGTGGTGGATGCTCATCGCGCTTGCGATCGGCGTCGCCACGTGGGTCGCGGGGTTCGACATCTTCTACTCGCTACAGGATGTGGCATTCGACCGGGCGGAGCGCTTGCAGTCGATACCGGCGGCATTGGGCGAAGCGTGGGGAATTCGGGTCGCACGCTTGCTCCACATCGTGAGCATCGCCGCGTTGATCGTGGTCGGTTTGGTGGTCGGCGCCGGCGTCTGGTATTGGGTGGGCATCGTGCTCGCGGCGACGCTTCTCTTCTACGAGCACTCACTCGTCACACCCGGCGATCTCAGCAGATTGGATGCGGCCTTCTTCACGATGAATGGCATGATCAGTATTGCGTTCTTTTTCTTCGTCCTCATGGATCGACTCATGAGAAACACCGGCTTCGGCCAACGTTTGCTTCCCTGAGTGATGTCGGACCGCGGGGATCTTCCGATCGTCATGGCCATCACCGGCGCCTCCGGGGCGCCATACGCGGTGCGTCTGCTGCAGCAGCTCCTCGCAGCCGATCGCCAAATCTGGCTGATTGTTTCGTCCCATGGCCTTCGGCTTCTTCGCACCGAGATGGAAATCGACTCGGTGGATGCCCTTCGCACTCGCGTCGGCGTGGAGGCATGGCGCCGGTTGGTCACGGTGTACGAAGACGCCGATCGCGGAGCCGCGCCGGCGTCCGGGTCCGCTCGCAATGCCGGCATGGTGATCTGCCCATGCTCGATGGGGACGCTGTCGGCCATCAGCATCGGCGCGTCCCGGTCGCTCGTGGAGCGCGCCGCGGACGTGGTGCTCAAGGAACGCCGCCGCCTCGTTCTCGTTCCGCGCGAGACGCCCTTGAGTGCGATCCACCTGCAGAACATGCTGCGTCTTGCCCGGGCCGGGGCGGTGATCCTGCCGGCGGCGCCGGGCTTCTACAACCGCCCGCAGAGCGTGCAGGATCTCGTCGACTTCATCGTGGCGCGCGTGCTCGACCAGCTCGACGTCGAGCACGCGCTCGCGCCTCGTTGGGGCTGATCGGGCTGATCTCGGACACCCACGGGCTGGTGCGCCCGTCGGTATTCGATGCGCTGGCGGGAGTCGAGCTCATTCTGCACGCGGGCGACGTGGGCGCCGGCGTCCTCGACGAGCTGAGTGTGATCGCGCCTGTGCGGGCGGTCATCGGCAACACGGATCCCCCCGACGATCCAGCATTGACTCCCTTCATCGAAACGCTGCACGAGCGAGTCAGGATTCACGTGAGCCACGGGCATGAGCTCGGATCGCCGACGCCCGAGAAGCTGCTCGCCAAGTACAGCGCCGATGTGATCGTGTATGGACACACGCACAAGCAGCTCGTCGTGAACGCCGACGGACGCTGGGTCGTGAACCCCGGCGCGGCGGGTCAGCGTCGGTTCAAGTTGCAGCCGAGCGTCGCACGCATGACAATTCGCCGCGGGACCGTCGCGATCGAGATTGTCGAGCTCTAGACCTCGCGAAAGTGCGACAGCGGGTAGAGATAGTCGTCGCCGGAGTCGTCGACGATGCGTACGAAGGAACCTCGGCCTTCAACGCCCATGCACTCGTAGATCTTCCCCAGCGTGAGGTCGTGACAGCCACCCGGCTCGTCGTCGCCCGGAATGACGAGCCACGGCTTCACGCTGACACACTTCACGAGCGTAACGGGTTGATAGGTGGTCGCCATGCGGCCCGTAAACGCAACAGGCTTGCCACAATGGGCCTTGGGCTGTCGGCTCCCGGTTCGCGGCGTTAACACGCTCGCTCCACGGGCTTTGTGCGGTCGAGCTCGTGCGGAAAGCGACGAAACCAGCTAGAAAGGAGGAGCAGCTCGTCGATCTCGTGCGATGGCACCTGCATGCCATCTATCGCGTTGCCGAAGATCTCGGCCAGCATCACTTCGAGCGCTGATTGCTCGCTCGGGCTGTCCGGCGCATCCAGCTCGGCGCGCACACGCCCGCGTCGAATCACGTACACGCGGTCCTTCCCGTCGTTTCCGGGAACGGTGTACAGGAACGAGAGCGACTCCACCGCGAAACGCAGCCGGCCGAACTCTTCGCGCAGCGCTTCCAGGCGCTGGAACTTGTCGCGGTAGGCGGCAGCGCGCTCGAACTCGAGCCGGTCGCTGCTGGCGACCATTTCGTGGTGAAGCATCGCAAGGGGTCCGTCGTCCCGGCCGTCGAGAAACGCACGCGCCATGGCGACGCGCTCCATGTACTCGCGCGATGAGCACGCGGCGATGCAAGGTCCCAGACACTTCTTGATTTCGTACCGGAGACACCCCGGCGTGCGCGGCGCAAGCTGAAAGAGCTCCCGCTGATCGGAGAAGCGCATCTTCTTGTCGAGGGTGCAGTCGCGCATGCCCAGCACGTCCGACAACTCGCGCAGGGATTCGTCGACCCGGACCGCACCGAGGAATGGTCCGTAATACAGAGCGCTGTCGTCGGCGCCGGGACCGCGTACGACCGTGAGCCGGGGTGCGACACCACCGGTGAGCTTGATGAAGCAGAGGTTCCGCGCATCGCTCTTGAGCGTGACGTTGAGGCGTGGGCGCCAACGCTTGATCAGCCGCAACTCACCGAGGAGCGCGGCGAACTCGCTGGGGACGTATTCCCACTCGATGTCGTGCGCTTCCCGCAGGATCCGAGCGCCCTTTTCGTCCGGATACGCGCCGCGGAAATAACTCAGGAGACGCGACCGGAGCCGCTTGGATTTCCCGACGTACACCACCTCGCCGTCGGCGGCGACCATCCGGTAGACCGCCGGCCGGTTTTCGGCGCGTTGGCGCACGTGTGCCTGCATCTCGCTGACGCGAGACTCCGGCGTGCGCGGCTTCAGCAGATCTAGCTTTGGCAGCGAACGCATAGGACCGTGGCGCGCCCATCAATGGCGTGTGTTCCGACCAGTTTCCTACCGCAGCGGAAACAGGGCAGGCCCTCGCGCCCGTACGCCGCCAAACGCGTCACGAATGCACCGCGCTCGCCGGACGAATCCCGATAGTCCCGGAAGCTGGTGCCCCTCGATTCGAGCGCGGATCGCAGCACGTCGACGATGGCCGCGTGAAGCCGCTCCGTTTCGGGAAGCGACACCGAGCGTGCGGCGCGCGACGGGTCGATGCCCGCGTGCCACAGCGCCTCGTTCGCGTAGATGTTGCCGATCCCCACCACCGCTCGCTGATCCATGATCCGTTTTTTGACGGCCTGACGGGACGCGCGCAACAGTGTGAATAAGTGCTGCGGCGTGAAGCCGGGCTCCAGGGGCTCCACGCCGAGATTGGCAACATAGCGCTCGAACTGGCGGGGAGTCATCAGCGACACGGTCCCCAGCCGCCGCACCTCACGATAATGCAGCGTCCGTCCGTCTTTCAGCCGCCACCGCACCGTGGAATACCGGCGGTCTTCGTCGCTCAGTGTTCCGTCGTCGACGAGCAGTGCGCCGGTGAATCTCAGAGAAACGACGAGTCTATCCTCGGACGAGAGATCGAGGACCACGAGCTTGGCGCGGCGCCAGCATCGGAGGATCGTGGCGCCGGACGTGCGCCGCGCGAGAACACGCGCGCCCACCACGCGCAGCACATCCGGCTTGGAGACCTCGACCGACTCGATGCGACTTCCAGTGATCCGTCGCTCGAGGTCGCGCGCGATCGTCTCGACTTCAGGAAGCTCCGGCACCGCGCGCGATCTCCCGCCAGCCGATGTCGGATCGAAAGTGCTTGCCGTCGAACTCGATGCGCTCCGCCGCCTCGCGGCTGCGGCGCTGCGCTTGCTCGAACGATTCGCCCAACCCCGTGACGCTGAGCACGCGTCCTCCGGATGTCACGAGCCGGCCGGCACTGTCGCGAGACGTACCCGCGTGAAACACGAGAATGTCTTCGAAATCCGCGGGAATCCGTATCGGAGCGCCGGTACTGGGCTTTTCGGGATATCCCTGGGCTGCGACCACGGTCGTGACCGCGGCTCCGCGAGCGACGCACCTGACATCCCGGGGTAGCGGTTCTCCGCGCGCGAGAGTGCCGACCAACTCGGTGAAGGATCCGCTGAGGACGGAGACTGGAAGCACGGCTTGGGTCTCAGGATCGCCAAAGCGACAGTTGAACTCGACAACCATGGGCCCATCGGCTGTCAGCATCAAACCGGCGTAGAGGAGTCCAGTAAAAGGGCGGCCGCGGCTGCCGAGCGCGGCGAGCGTGGGTGCAAAGATCTGTTCGACGACCGTCCGCACCATTGTGTCGGAAACAAGCGAGACCGGCGCATAGGCGCCCATTCCACCCGTGTTGGGGCCGCGATCACCATCCAGCAAGCGTTTGTGGTCCTGCGCCGGCACCAATGGAAGAACGTTCTCGCCATCGGTCAACGCCAGTACAGACAACTCCTCGCCGTCCATGAACTCCTCGACGAGCACTTCGCTGCCCGCCACGCCGAATGCGTGGTCCACCAGCATGTCGTCGATCACCCGCTCCGCTCGCTCGTAGGAATCGCACACGATGACCCCCTTTCCGGCGGCCAAGCCCGATGCTTTGATCACGATCGGGAGGCCGAGCGCGCGCGCGGCGCCCTTGGCGCGATCCGGTTCGGTGGTGACGATGGCGCGCGCGGTGGGTACCTTCGCGTCGCGCATCAGCGACTTGGCGAATGCCTTGGACGTCTCGATTTCGGCCGCAGCGCGCGTCGGGCCGAAAATCGCGAGCTTCTCATCCCGAAATCGATCCACGATTCCCGCGGCCAGCGGCGCCTCGGGTCCCACGAGCGTGAAGTCGACGCGGCGCTCGCGCGCCAACTGCAGCAGACCTTCGACGTCAGTGGCGCTGACTGCCGCACACTCGCCGAGCTCGGCGATGCCTGGATTCCCCGGGGCGGCGGTGATGGAGACCGAAGGGTCGTCCTGAGCGAGCCGCCAGGCGAGCGCGTGCTCGCGGCCCCCGCCGCCCACGAGGAGCACCTTCACTGCGTGCCGCTATTCCCGCCTTTCCAGGCCTGGTTGAACGCGTCGCGCGCCCGCGCCATCACGTCGCTCACGGTGTTCATCGCTTCGCGTGCGCGGTCGCCGTAATAGTCGCCGGCCTCTTCGAAGTCCTTGGTCAACGGCGGCGGCTCCTCGCCGCGACGCATGTACTCGCCGCGCAGAATGCGGTCATAATCTCCAGCATTGATCCAGCGCTGCAGCTCGCCCGCACGGACGGTCGCGAAGGGATGCGTGCGGAAGACGGTGTTGATGAATTGCCACACTCTGTCCCACGGCCCGGCCATCGTCTCGTACTCTGCGGCCTGCGCCAGGAAGGTGTCGAGATCGATCGGATCGTCCAGCACCGCACCGCCCGCGAGCTTGAGATGCACGCTCTGGGTCTTCCGAATGTCCTGGGTGCCGAGAAGTGCGGCGCGATCGGCAGAGAACTCAGACTTCCGATACCACTCGAGCAGTGCGAGCTCGAACGGCAGCAGGGCGATGCCCATCGGAATCGCGGCGAGACCAACGGCAAGAAGAATGACGGCGAGCGTCGTGTATATGGGGTGCCCGCTCATGATGTGGCCGACTTCGTGAGCAATCACTGCACGGCGCTCATCTTCGTCGAGGATCTCGAGCATTCCCGAGTTGAACACGATGAAGGGCCGCTGGAATCCGACGGCCATGGCGTTGGCGATCGGCGTCTGGGATACGTACAGGTCCCAGCGCTCGGGGGCGTCGAGGGTCTCCAACACTTCCGAATACAAGCCGTTGAGCTTTGGACGCTGATTTGGTCCCACGCGAACGGCGTTCGCGAGGAAGAGCTGACGAACCCCGCGTTCGCCGAGGAAACCCATGATGCGCTTGAGCGCCTCGTCAAAGCCGGGGAGAGCGCGCAACGCGTTGAGAGCCGCGCGATCCGCGGGATGTTCCCAGGCACGCGACGAGATGGCGGTGAGTTTGGTAGTCATAGCGGGAAGCGGGAAGCGGGAAGCGGGAAGCGGGAAGCGGGAAGCGGGAAGCGGGAAGCGAGGCTACGTGTGTCTACAATACGGGACTCGCGGCGAACAAGTGTCGTTCATCGCGCGACCACGGCCTTCCGCTTCCCGCTTCCACCCGCCCGGCTTTGCCGGGCACCCGCCCGCTTCCCGCCCGGGAGGCCATGAAGGGCCTGCGCCAGGTCCGCCAGCAGATCCTCCGCCTCCTCGACGCCACAGGACAACCGGACAAGGCCGTCCGTTATGCCCAGCTTGAGCCGCTGGTCGGGAGGCACCGACGCATGCGTCATCGTCGCGGGATGGCTGATGAGTGATTCCACACCACCGAGCGATTCAGCCAACGAGAAGACCTTGACGCGCTTGAGCACGTGCGCGGCTCGATCACGTGTCCCGAGCTCGATGCTGATCATGCCACCAAAACCGGACATCTGGCGCTTTGCGAGCTCATGCTGCGGGTGACTCGTGAGGCCGACGTACATCACCGACTCCGCTCCTAGCTGGTCCACGAGCCAACGAGCAATCGCGCGACCGTTCACATCATGCTGCTTCATGCGCAAGTGCAACGTTTTGGTGCCGCGGAGCGCGAGCCACGAGTCGAACGGACCGGGAATGGCGCCAGCCGCGTTCACGATGAATTGAATACGCTCGGCGATGTCGTCGTCCTGTACGAGGGCGATGCCGCCAAGCATGTCGCTATGGCCGTTGAGATACTTGGTCGTTGAATGAAACACGATGTCCGCGCCGAGCTCGAAAGGCCGCTGAAAGACCGGCGACGCGAACGTATTGTCGACGATGAGTAGCGCCCGATGCCGGTGCGCGATGTCCGCCGCGGCACGAAGGTCGGTCACCCGCATCAACGGGTTGGACGGCGTTTCCACGAGAATGGCACGCGTGTTCTTCGCCACGGCTTTCTCGATGCGCTCGGGATCCCTGGTGTCCACAAACGTGAACTCCATCCCATAGTGGCGCAGGATCTTGTCGAACAGCCGGAACGTCCCCCCGTAAACATTCTCGCCGCAGACGACGTGATCACCGCTCTTGAAGAGCTTCATGAGCGAGTCGACGCACCCCATCCCGCTCGAAAACGCGAAGCCGTGACGGGCCTTTTCGAGCGCGGCGACGTTTCGCTCGAGCGCCTCGCGCGTCGGATTCTTACCGCGGGCATACTCGTAACCCTTGTTGCGGCCAAGCTCCTCTTGGACATACGTCGACGTGAGGTACACAGGAGTCATGATGGCGCCGGCCAACGGTTCCGGCCGCTGTCCGGCATGGACGGCCCGTGTGCCAAAACCGGCCTCGAGATCCTCGTCGAAAACGCGGGTCATGCCGATACTAGAAAAGAGCGGGTCATGCCGATACTCGAAAGGGTGGTCGGGGTAGTCTTATCAAAGATAAACCGCGCTGTAGATCGCAGCGAAACGAACGGAGCGATTTGGCGTGAGTGGCAACGGCGCTGAAGCGGCGGCGAAGCAAGTAGACTGCCTCGTCGTCGACGACGAACCTCGCCTACGTCAGGTGCTGGTGCATCTGATGCGGAACGACAGCTTTCGATGCTTCGAGGCTGGCAACGGCGTTGAGGCCATCGAGGTGCTCGAGCGGCAGACGGTCACGTTGGTGATGAGTGATCTCCGCATGCCGCGAATGGACGGAATCGAATTGCTCAAGCAGGTGCGCGCCCGCTGGCCCGACACCGCCATGGTGATGATCACGGGGGTCGCGGACGTCGAGGTAGCAGTCGGCTGTCTCGCGATCGGCGCGATGGACTATCTCACCAAACCGTTCCACCTGGAGGAGGTCCGAGCGCGCGTCGGGCAGGCGCTGGAGAAGCGGCGGCTCATTCTCGAGAACCGCGACTATCAGGGGCGGCTGGAAGAGCGGGTCGCCGAACAAGCGCGTCGGCTGGAAGAGATGTTTCTCGCCGGCATTCAAGCGTTGGCGGAAGCGCTCGAAGTCAAAGATCCCTACACACGCGGCCACTCGGTGCGCGTGAGCCAGTACGCTACAATCATCGCGCGGGCGCTCGATCTCGACGCCGAAATGATCCGGCAGATCGAGCTGGGCGGACACGTGCACGACATCGGCAAGATCGGCGTGCGCGAGGCGGTGTTGAACAAGCCCGGCCGGCTGACCGACGAGGAATACCAGCACATTATGACACATCCGGTCGTCGGCTGGCGCATCCTCGCGCCACTGCTCGGCGACGCCCCGATCGCGCTCAATGTGGTTCGGTCGCACCACGAACGGGTCGACGGCGCCGGCGTTCCGGATGCACTAAAAGGCGACCTGGTGCCGCTCGAAGCCCGTATCGTCGCCGTCGCGGACGCATTCGACGCCATGACGAGCAACCGGCCGTATCGCGGCGTCGAGCTGACTATGGAGGAGGCGCTCCAAGAGCTCGAAGACAACGCCGACTTGCAGTTCGACAAGCGGGTAGTGCAGGCAACTCTCGCCGCTGCTCGCAAAGGAGACTTGCGGTTGATACCGCGCAGCGCCGAGAGTCGTGAGAGCGTAAGAGTGTGAACTCCTAAGGGCGTTGGTGCGCGCGCTCACGCGCCTACGCTCTTACGCCTCACGCGTGCTTTCGCGACATGTAAAGCGTACACTGACACACGCTTGGCCGACTCTGTCGCCAGAGGTAGGTTTGAGCTTCGCCCGAAGCGTCTGTAGGAGCGCTCGCTCCGCTTTGCGGCGACTCTCGACGGAGACTGGATGGCCCACGCCGGATTGATGGTCAGTGTTTCGGGAATTCGTGGGCGTGTCGGAGAAGCGCTCACGCCCGAGATCGTCGCCAGCTATGCAGCCGCGTTCGGTGCTTGGGCCCTGAACGCCAATCCGGGCCGGCCGGTAGTCGTCGGCCGAGACAGCCGCGTCTCCGGTCCCATGTTTCACCGCGTTGCGATCAGCGCACTCCAGTCGGTCGGCGCGAATGTGATCGACATTGGACTCACGACCACTCCCACGTGCCAGCTGGCCGTCGAAGATCAGCACGCGGCTGGGGGCGTGATGCTCTCCGCCAGCCACAATCCCATCGAGTGGAATGCGCTGAAGTTCATCGGGCCCGCAGGTTTGTTCCTGGACGCGAACGAAGGGGCCGAGATGCGCGCGTTCATCGAGCGAGGCATTCCGCGCGCAACGTGGGATCATCTCGGCTCAGTGGAAATCGACAGCGGCGCCGTCGAGCGACACATCGAACGCATTCTGGCGATCCCTTATCTGGACGTCGCGAAGATCAAGGGCCGCCGTTTTCATGTTGCGCTCGACTGCGTAGGTGGGGCCGGCGCCGTGATAGTGCCGACACTGCTCGAGCTGCTCGGCTGCAAAGTTACGGCGATCCACGTCGAGCCGGACGGACGCTTTCCCCACGCGCCCGAACCGGTCGCGGAGAACTTGGTTGAGCTGGAGCGTTTGGTTCACGATTCTCACGCAGACTTTGGCGTCGCGGTCGATCCCGACGTCGATCGCCTCGCGCTCGTGTCGGAAGGCGGCAAGGCGATCGGAGAGGACTATACGCTCGCGCTCGCCGCGATGCTCGTGCTGCGACATCGCCGCGGACCGGTAGTGACGAATCTGTCGACGAGTCTCGTCGTCGAAGACGCGGTGACTCGCGGTGGGTCGACGCTCACGCGAACGCCGGTCGGCGAGGTCAACGTCGCGGTTCGCATGCGCGAGTTGCGCGCCGTCGTCGGCGGCGAGGGAAATGGAGGCGTTATCCTTCCCGAAGTGCACCTTGGGCGGGACGCGCCGGTCGGCATAGCATTGATCCTGCAGTTGTTAACCGAAGCCGGCAGACCGCTCTCGGCCATTGTGGGCGAGTTGCCGCGCTATGCGATCGTCAAAGACAAACTCGAGCGTCCCAAGGCAAGCCTGGAGTCGGTATACTCCTCGCTACAAAAGGTCTTTTCCGACGCGCGGGTGGATACGCAGGATGGGCTTCGGCTCGCTTGGAGAGATCGCTGGCTGCACGTTCGACCCTCGGGCACCGAGCCCATCGTTCGAGTAATCGCCGAGGCGCCGACGGAGAAGGAGGCGCGTCAGCTGGTGCAGCGCGCACGAGAACCACTGGAACGATTGGATGCGCCCGCCACCGTGGGCGCCGCAGGATAATTCGAGGAAGAGCGTATGTGTGGAATTGTCGGGTACATCGGGTCGAAGACCGCAGCGCCGATGCTGATCGAGGGGTTGAAGCGCCTCGAGTATCGCGGCTATGACTCGGCGGGCGTTGCCACGCTCAACGGGAAAGGCCTGGAGACGCGCAAGGCGGCGGGCAAGATCGCGATGCTCGAGTCGGCCGTCGACGAGTCGCCGGTCACTGGGTCGATCGGCATCGCGCACACGCGCTGGGCTACGCACGGTGCGCCGAATCAGATCAACGCGCACCCGCACCACGACTGCACCGATGCCATTGCCGTGGTGCACAACGGGATCATCGAGAACGCGACCTCGCTGCGGCACGAGCTCGAATCGCGCGGGCACAAGTTCAAGTCCGAAACGGATACCGAGGTGCTGGCCCACCTGATCGAGGCTGCGTCGGAGGATGGTCAACCGCTCGAGGATGCCGTCATGGATGCGCTGCGGCTCATCGAGGGGACGTACGGGATCGCGGTGATCTCAGCGCGCGACCCCGACAAGATCGTCTGCGCCCGGAAAGGCAGCCCCCTGCTGCTTGGCCTTGGCGAAGGTGAGTTCTACGTCGCCAGCGACGTCGCCGCCATCCTCGAACACACGCGTCAGGTCGTCTACCTCGACGACGGGGAGATGGGCATACTCACGCGCACCGGATACGAAGTTCGGGATCTCAACGCGCGTCGCGTGCGCAAAGGCGTGAGCCGCATCGACTGGGATCTCGATCAGATCGAAAAGGGTGGTTTCGAGCACTTCATGCTCAAGGAGATCTTCGAGCAGCCGCAGACAATTCAGAACACGATGCGTGGCCGTTTGGTCATGGAGGAGGGCTTCTCGAAGCTCGGCGGGTTGAACCTCACGCGTGACGATCTCCAGAGCATCGATCGCATCGTCATCACGGCGTGCGGCACAAGCTGGCACTCCGGGCTGATCGGCGAGTTGATGATCGAGGAGCACGCCCGAATTCCCGTTGAGACGGAGTATGCGTCGGAGTTCCGTTACCGGAACCCGATCGTGGGGCCGAACACGCTGTGCGTCGTGATCTCGCAATCGGGAGAGACGGCGGACACGCTTGCGGCAATGCGCGAGGCAAAGCGCCGCGGGGCGAAGACGCTCGGACTCGTGAACGTTGTTGGCTCGACGATCGCGCGTGAAGACGACGGCGGCGTGTATCTGCACGCGGGCCCGGAGATCGGCGTGGCGAGCACCAAGGCATTCACCAGCCAGGTGATCGCCCTCGCGCTGCTCACGTTGAAGCTGGCGCGGCTCCGGAACATGTCGGTCGTGCGTGGCCGCGAGATCGCGCAGGCGATGCTCGAGCTTCCGGCACAGATCCAGTCGATTCTGGACCGTGCCAAGGAGATCGAAGCGATCGCGGACCGCTTCCGAAATGCGACCAATTTTCTGTATCTCGGCCGGGGTTACAACTTCCCGGTCGCGCTCGAAGGGGCCCTCAAGCTCAAAGAGATCAGTTACATCCACGCCGAGGGCTATCCGGCCGCAGAGATGAAGCATGGGCCGATCGCCCTGATCGACGAGAACATGCCCGTCGTGTTCATCGCGCCGCACGACTCGGTGTTCGACAAAGTCACCTCCAACGTGCAGGAAGTGAAAGCGCGAGGCGGACGGGTCATAGCCCTGACGAGCCGGCAAGAACCGTCGCTGGCGGGGAAGCTCGATTTCGAGTTTCGCATCCCCGAGACGATCGACATGCTGTATCCGATCCTCGCGGTGATTCCTCTCCAGCTCATGGCGTACTACATCGCGGCGAAGCGTGGATTGAACGTCGATCAGCCGCGGAACCTCGCCAAGTCGGTGACGGTGGAGTGACCTAACAAACGGCCTTGCACGGCCGATACTTGGGAGAGCAGGACACCCCTCCCGATGCGCGTCACCCTCAGTCCATCTCCAGCGTGGCCGCGGGCCATGGCAAAGATTGTATCGCAGGACCGACTGCAGACGTTCCGGCAGCTGTTCCTGCTCTTTGCTCTGTTCGCACTTTTCGGCGCGGGTATCACACTGGGCGTCGTCCCGGCGACTTCGCTCGTCCAGCGCGCTTTGATGGCGGGGTACACGATCACACTCGCGGCATGGTGGGTCTTCGGGTATCGCCGTGGTGCCTTTGCCTTGCCAGCGCTTCCGATCGAAGGCCTCGTGTTGATCGGCTTGACGCACGGCTTGCGCGATCCGCTTTTCGGCCTCGGTGTCTACTTCATCGGCATCCAGTTCCGAGCTCTCTATGGATCGAGGCGGGACGCGTTTCTGCTGGCGGCGGTGTACATCACGGCCTTCCTCGCCACCGTGGTTCTTTCGTCGAATGGTCCCGCGGTTTTCACGCCGGTCGTGCTGCTTCGGTCGATCGCGTTGGGCTTTTGCACGTATCTGCTGCATACCCTGGCCGAGGTTCTCTCGCGCGATCTCGAGCGCACGACCGAATTACGCCGGTCGGAGGATCGCTATCGCGTCCTGTTCGAGCGTAATCCCTTTCCGATGTGGGTCGCAGACCCGGAGTCCTTGAGGCTCCTGGATGCCAACCAAGCGGCCATCGACCAGTACGGGTACACACACGACGAATTTCTTTCGATGACGATTCCCGAATTGCGGCCGGAGCAGGATCGGCCTGCCATCGAAAAGATTCGTCGAGACATTCAAAGCGACCGGCGACTGTCTCACCTCGCGCGGCACAAGAAGCGCGACGGCAGCATCATCGAGGTCGAAATCACCGCTGACACGGTCGAGTTCGAAGGCAAACGTGCGCGCGTCGGCCTCGCGGTCGACGTTACGCATCGCGCGCGCGCGGAGCGTGCGCTCCAGGAATCGGAGCAGCGCTTCAGGTCCGTCGCGGAGAACCTCCGCGAGGCGCTGATGATCACCGATACCAATGACTGTATCATCCTCGCCAATTCCCGCGTTCGCGACGTCCTCGGCTACGAGCCGGACGAGGTGGTCGGGAAAAACGCGACCGATCTTCTGCTGCCCGCGGCGCAGCGCCACGTCTTTCGCGACAGACTCCGTCGCCGCCTGGATGGCGAGACCGAGCTGTACGAAACGGAGCTGCTCCGAAAGGACGGTACCCGCATCTATGCCGAAGTCTCGGCGAGCCCGTATCGCGACGCGTCCGGTCACATCATCGGCACGCTCGGCGCCATCAGCGACATCTCGGAGCGCAAACGCCTCGAGGATCGCCTGCGCCAGGCGATGCGCATGGAAGCGGTCGGGCAACTGGCGGGCGGCGTCGCGCACGACTTCAACAACCTGCTCACGGTCATCAAGTGCCACACGGAGCTGATGCTCGGCGAGATGCGCAAGGACGACCCTGCCCGGGAAGGTATGGCGGAGATCGAGCGGGCGGCGACTCGCGGGGCGCTACTCACCCAGCAGCTCCTCGCATTCAGCCGCAAGCAGTTGTTGCAGCCGCGGCGCGTCGTGCTCGGCGAAGTACTGCGGTCGATCGCGCCCGTGCTTCGCCGCCTCGTCGCGCCGACCGTCGAGCTCGATCTGCACACCGATGAATCGACCGCGGAAGTGCTCGCGGATCCGCTCCAGCTCGAGTACGTGCTCGCCACGATGGCCCGGAACTCCAACGACGCGATGCCTCACGGAGGTCGGATCACGATCGAGGCTTGTGTGCTGGATCTCGCAAGCATGGAGCCGGACATGAACACGCAGGAGATGCCGAGCGGCCGTTATGCCGTTGTCAGTTTCGACGACACCGGCGTTGGCATGGAGCCCGCGGTGATGGCGCGCGTGTTCGAGCCGTTCTTCACGACCAAAGCTCCGGGCGAGGGATCCGGTCTTGGTCTCGCGAGCGTGTACGGGATCGTGCGACAGAGCGGCGGCTTCATGGACGTCGAAAGCATGCCGAACGTCGGCACGACGTTCCGGATCTATCTGCCGCTGGCGACCGCGGCTCGCGGCCAAGCGTTGCCGTCACCGGCGCTGCAGCCCGCGTAACAACGACGGCGGACGTCGCGACGGAGCTAACGGCGCTTCTGTCTGATTAGGTTCCGAGCGTCGTGACGACCTCGGAGCGGCCGTGAGAGTCCTGCTGCAGCGCGTATCACGCGCGGAAGTGCGCGTCGACGGCCGCGTCACCGGCCGTATCGAACAGGGGCTGCTGGTCCTCGTGGGCTTCACGCATTCGGACAGCGACGAGAAACTCGCGTGGATGACCGACAAGATCATCGGTCTGCGCATCTTCGGAGATGCGGAGCAGAAGATGAATCTCGCCCTCGCGGACGTCGGCGGCGCGGTGCTCGTCGTTTCGCAGTTCACGCTGTATGGCAACGCCGAGAAGGGTCGTCGGCCAAGCTTCATCGACGCGGCGCGCCCGGAGCAGGCGATTCCACTGTACGATCGCTTTGTCGCCTTGCTGCGCGAGCGGGGCGTCCGCACGGAGACCGGCGAGTTTGGCGCCATGATGGACGTCGAGCTCGTGAACGATGGTCCGGTGACGCTCTGGCTCGAGCGATGACCGCCGCGACTCGTCCGCGCGTCATTCTGGCGTCGCAGTCTCCGCGGCGGCGCGAGTTGCTGTCGCTCGTTGGAATCGCGCACGAGGTGAGGCCCGCGGATATCGACGAGCGCTACCTCGCCGGCGAATCACCGCACGCACACGCAGAGCGATTGGCGCGCGAAAAAGCGACAAAGATCCAGCAGCCCGACGCGGTCGTCATCGCCGCCGACACGATCGTCGTCGCGGACGGCAACGTCCTGGGCAAGCCGAGCGACGACGCGGATGCGGCGACGATGCTTCGCCGGCTCAGCGGACGCACGCACGCGGTGATCACGGCGGTGGCCGTCGCGTGGCAGGGACGGTTGGAGTCCGCCGTGGAGGAGGTCGAGGTCACGTTCCATCGGTTGTCCGATCGCGATGTCACTGGGTACATCGCCACGCGAGAGCCTATGGACAAGGCAGGCGCATACGGCATCCAGGGGTTTGGCGCGACGATCGTCGCGCGCGTGGACGGAGACTATTTCGCGGTCATGGGTTTGCCGCTCCAACGCCTCGTGCAACTGTTCGAGCGGATCGGGCTGCGCTACGTCTTCGGTCCGGTCGAAGTCGCGTAGCGCTGGCGCCAGCGCTCCACGCGATCGAGAACATCGCGCACCTGAATGCGCTCCATCCGTCCAGGACGATTCTCCATGTTCACCGCGTAGTCCTCGCCGGGATCGCCGTATGCGTCGACGATGAGATCGTGATACCGGCGATACGGACCCGTGCGCTTCGGATTCGAGTAGCCCAAGAGACTGATCACGGGACGTTCGAGAGCGACCGCCATGTGCAAAGGACCGGTGTCCGGCGCAAGCGCGACGGCGCTGCCGTCGAGAATCGCGGCGAGCTTACGAAGTCCGCTGCCGAGCGCCGAGCGCGGGGCTCGACGCGCGCGTTGTTGAATCACCCGTTCGGCGTGCAACTCGCGATCGCTCCGGCCGCCGACGAGCACCGGCTCGAGCTCGAACTCGTGCCAGAGCGCGTCCGCGACTTCGGCCCAGCGTTCGGGGTACCAGTCCTTCTCGGATTTGCTCGTGGCGACGACGATCGGCGCGGCAGGGCGCTCGAAGGTGGAGAAGAACTCCCGTTGCCACGGACGCTCGTCGGGCCATGGGCCGAGGTGCCACTCGACAGGCTCGGAAGGAACGCCGAGCGCGCGTAAAAACTCGAAGTACTGGTCCTGCACGTGCTGATTCGGATGCGGCGGGATTTTGCGATTGGTGAAGAGCCAATTGAAATCCCGCGCGCGCGCATGATCGAACCCCAGCTTCACCGGAGCGTGCACGAACGACGTGACGATTCCGGCCTTGAAGTACACCTGCAGGTTGATCGCGAGATCGAACTCGCGGTCCGCCAGCGATCGTCGAATGTCCATGAAGGCGTGCCAGCCGCGCGAGCGCTCGAAAAGCAGAATCTCGTCGACGGCGCGATGGCCCTGCACGAGCGTCGCCGGCCCCGGCTGGAGAATCCACGTGATGTGGCACTGCGGCCGGTGACGCTTGAGCGCGTTCACGACGGGCAGCGTGTGCACCGCATCTCCGGCGGCGCTCATCATCACGATACAGATTCTGTCGCTCATTTGACGGGATAACCTAAGAGCAAAGGGCGCTGACGAGCGTCTTTATGTTCGCCTTATATTGCCTGCCATGAGCGACACCCTTGGCGACCTCATTTCGCGACTGGCGCAGACGAACATCGAGCTTTGGCACGAAGAGGACAAAGCGCGCGTGCCGGACGACCTCCAGGTCGCATCTGCCAAGCGCAACATCGACAAGCTGAATCAGAAGCGAAACGACTTGATCGAGCGTATCGACGAGGAGTTTCGCGAGTCGGTCGCGCGGGAAGGCGGCAGTCGTAAAGCGCGGGGGGCCAAGCGTGGCTGAGACGATCGGCTCGCTCGTCGACAAGCTCACGATCATCGAGCTCAAGATCTACCACATGCGCGAACAGGCGCAGCGTGAGGATGTCGCCTCGGACTTTCGTGAGCGCTGCGACGCCAGACTCGAGGTCATGCGCGAGCAGCGGGACGATCTGACCAGGGAGATCACTCAGCTCGCCAAAGACATAGCCGGCGGCCGAGTGATCCCGAAGGTCTATCGCCAGTTCAAGATGTACAACGATCCGCAGTACCGGCGAGCGCAATCCGAGCGCGGCTGACTCGTCCGCGCATGCGCCTCTCCCGCCTGCCATCCATCGAGGCGGCAGTCCGCTCGGCGTTCTCCTGGACGCTTGTGCGGCTCTTCGGCGGCCGGCGGCGCGTTCCCATCCCCGATTGGCGCGCGCGACCTTATCGGCTCCTCGTGATTCGCGACGACGGGATCGGCGACTTGATGGTTTCGATGGAAGTGCTTCGCGCCATCAAAGAGGCGTCGCCCACGTTCACGCTCGACCTGCTTTGCTCTCCGCAAAATGCGCCCTTCGGTCGAACGCTGCCGTTTGTGAACGAAGTCATCGTGCACAAACGAGGCTTCCTGCTTCGCGCCATTCCAACGTGGTGGCGCCTGCGGCGGCGCAGATACGACGTGGCCATCGATGGCCGCGTCGCGATCGGCAACGTCAACAAACAGACGACGTGCCTCTTGTTGAGCACAGGAGCGCCGTGGCGCATCGGGATCGCGGGGCGTCGCAACGACCGCGTATACAGCGTCCCGATCCATCTGCCGGAGATCCGGCATTGGATCGACGCGATCGTCGCGCTGGCGCTGCCGTTCGGCATCGGTGGCGAGAGCCGCGACTGGCGCGCGAAGCTGCCGTTCTCGCCGGAAGAGCGCGCCTCGGGGAATCGGATGTGGGATCGCGTGGGAAAGGGCCGGCCGCGGATTCTCGTGAACGTGTCGTCGGCGCAGCCGGATCGGCAATGGCCACTGGAGCGATTTGGCCCGGTGCTCGCACGAGCCCGCGAACGTCTGCCGCGCGCGACGATCGTCATATCGAGCATGCCCGAACAGCACGAGGCCGCGGAACGACTTGCCGCGCCGGTGAACGCGACCGCGCTTCGGATGTCGTTGCCGGAGGCGACGACCGTCACGGCGACGTCGGATCTCGTCATCAGCCCGGATACGGCGATCACGGTCATCGCATCGGCATTCCAGGTGCCCATACTCGCGCTGATGCGCCAAGGCACGACGCAGTGGGTTCCGTATCGCGCACGAGGGCGCGCTGTCTTCGGCGATGAGCCGCCCACGCTGGTCGGTCTTTCATCGGAACGGGTCGTCGCGGCGCTAGACGAGCTGATCACGGAGCTCGGTCCCAAGTCGGGCTGGATCTAGAAGGCCGCCGCAATGCGACTTCAGTCCATAGAAAATGCGGCGCGCGGGGTCCTCCTGCGACTGTTGGTGGGGCTGTTCGGTCGCGGACCGAGCCTGCCACTACCTGACTGGCGCGCGCGTCCGTATCGCGTGCTCGTGATTCGAGACGACGGCATTGGAGACTTGATCGTCTCCATCGAGGTTCTCCGCGCGATCGCGGAATCGTCGCCGACGATCACGCTCGACTTGGTCGCATCGCCGCAGAACGCGCCGGTCGCGCGCACGCTGCCGTTCGTGCACGAAATCATCGTCCACAAAAGGCAGTTTCTCCTGCGCGCATTGCCCGCCTGGCGGCTCCTGCGGCGCAATCGTTACGACGCCGTCGTAGACGCGCGCGTGGCCGTTCGCAACGTGAACGTGCAGACGACGTGTCTCCTCCTCTGCACCGGCGCGAAATGGCGCATCGGGCTCGCGGGCCGCGGCAACGACCGCGTCTACACACACAAGATCGAGGCGGTGAACCTCCCGCATTGGACCGATCACGTGGTGGCGCTCGCCGCGCCCTTCGGCGTGGCACCTGACAGCCGCGACTGGCGCCCGCGTCTCGCGCTCCCAGACGCGGCGCGCGCCGAGGCCGAGAGCGCGTGGACGGCCGTCGGCGGGGGACGTCCCCGAATTCTCGTGAATCTGTCCGTGGGTCATCCGGAACGGTGGTGGCCGACGGAGCGCTACGCGCCCGTGTTGGCACGGGCACGCGAGCGTCTTCCCAACGCGACGATCATGATCGTCGGCATGCCTTCGGAGATGCGCAGCGCCGAGAGTCTTGCCGGGCCCGTGGGTGGCAAGGCGATGCAACTCTCACTCATGCAGGTCATCGGCGCCGTCGGGACAGCGGATCTTCTCATCAGCCCGGACACGTCGGTCACTCACGCCGCGTCCGCCTTTGCGACGCCGACGCTGACCCTACAACGCAAGGGCACGGGGCAGTGGAGCCCGTACAAGACACCCGGCCGCGTGGTGTTCAGCGACGATCCGCGCAAAATCTCCGAGATGCCGCCGGACCGTGTCGTCGCGGGGCTCGATGCGCTGATCGACGAGATGGGCCGAAGCCGCGGATGGATCTGACATCAATCTGAGCCCCTCGCAACTAGCGTCGGGTCAGTTCGACCAACGCGACTGCTTCCGCGCCGGCAACCCAGGCGGGAGCGGTACGCTGTCCCTCTCGGTGTGACGGCTCGTTGTAGCCCGCGGCCCCAGCCTCGTCAGCGTTGGTCTCCCGCCAACCGTCTTTCGTGGCGCGGAAAAAACGGGCTTGCTTGCGCTCCCAACCGGGAACGGAAGTGAGCTGCTCGAGATCCGCGACGTCCAAAACGCGAAACCATCCGCGATTCGAGCGCGCGCCAAAGGGCACGGAAAGGAGCAATGTGCCGCCGCGGGCCGTCACCCGATGCAGCTCCGCCATGGCGCGTCGCGCTTCTGCCGTGGGACTGCTGGCCGCACTCACGGCGCTGCCGTAGATGCGGTTGTCCAATCCGACGTGCTCGATCGTCGACAGACACAACACGATCGTGAACCACTCGTCGCGGTATGGGAGTAGGCGAAGGTCCGCGAACTCGTAACGCACGTCGTCCGACACTTGCGCGAAGCGCTCGTAGCCCAGCGTCACGATCGAAACGGGAGGGAAGCCCGCGGCCCGCCACCTGTCGAGGATGCGCCAATGGTTGAGAACCGAACCGGCGTCGAGCGCCCGGCAAGGCGCGGCACCATGTGCAAGCGCGGCGACACGCTCGAACAACCACGGATACTCCACCACGCGCTCGTCGATGCCCGCATCGTTCCAACCGTATTTGCCATCCCGCGTCCGCTGAACGCCGTTCTCGATCGCGAGCCATTTCGCGGCGTTGTAACCATATGCGTCCGGCTTCCGGCCGAGCCGAGCCCACGCACGCGCTTTGGCCCGACGAAACGCACCGTGAAGTCGCGCGAAGGGAGCGAACGAGGTTTCCGTCACGCTGAACCCCTCCTGTGAGCCTAGGTGCGCTGAAGCGCACGACGCGAGCTCGCCTCGAGCTCGGTGATGTCGCGCTCCGAGATGCGGGCGCCGACCTGGTCGCGCCACTTGCGCAGCGATCGGGCCAGCCGCGCGAGATTTCCGACGAGCACCGATTCCGGCTTGCCGCCCAGGGTCATGCGATCCACGTCCAGCACATATGCGGTCTCGTAGGTGAGCAAGATGTTCTTTGCGTTCAGGTCGTGGTGGCGCGCTCCGGCGCGCGCGAGCGCCGCGATGAGCTCAGAGGTCGCGAGAAAAGCCGCGGCGCGCTCGGCCCCGGTCTCGCGTGAGAGAATCTGCGCCAGGTCGCGGCTTCCCTGGATCTCACGGGAGCACACGTCGCTGCGCTGCAGGACACCGCCAGGCGGGTACAGCGCGTACGCAAGGATCTCGGGCGTCGGGACTCCCAACTTGCTCAGCTCGAGCGAAATCTGGAGCTCGTGGGGCGCACGTGTGGGCGAAAGAAAAAGATCGCCGGTGAGCCGGCCGAACAGTCCGCCGTGACGGTTGTGTCGTACGACGACGCGTTGGGCGCTCTGGGGCAGCGGAACTGCGTACGTCGCGCCGCGTCCTTGCAGCAGCCGCGCGGCGGGGTGGCGCGACGCGTACTCGAGTAGGGTGCATCGGCTGCCGTCTGCGCTGACGAGCGATCGCCGGACGTTCAGTGCGACGTCGGAGCGGGCGACTGCTACTGCGTGTCCCAGCAGCAGCCGCTCGTACCCCGAAGGGAGCATCACTCGACGACTTTGAAGACTTTAACCGGCTGAGTCTTGTTCTTGAGCTCCATCGGCGGCATTTCCTTCAACTTCGGCTTTTTCGAGAGCACGCGTCTCATCTCCTCGGAGATGAGGATCTCGCCAGGACCCGCCGCCGAGCAGAGACGGCTCGCCGTGTTGACGGTGTCGCCGATCACGGTGTACTCGAGTCGGCGCTCCGAGCCGATGTTTCCGGCAAACGCCTCGCCATGATTGATGCCGATGCCGATCTGGAGCTCCGGACGTCCTTCGGAGAGCCACTTGGCGTTCAGTTTCTTGAGCTCATCCATCATCTCGATGGCCGCTTGCATGGCATTGTCCGGGTCTTCCTTGCTTCCGATCGGCGCGCCCCACTGCGCCATCACCGCGTCCCCGATGAACTTGTCCAAGGTGCCCTCGTTTCTGAACACGCAGTCCACCATCTCGGTGAAATACTCGGTGAGCAGCGTCGCCATGTCGCTCGGTGGCATCGTCTCCGACAGGGCGGTGAAGCCGCGAATGTCGGAGAACAACACGGTGACTTCGCGCTTGTCGCCACCGAGCCGTGTGGCGCCCTCGGAGCTGGCGATTCGCTGCGCGAGCTGTGGCGTGAAATAGCGCTCGAAGTTGCTGCGGGCGAGCATCTCGCGCCGGATTCGCTCGGCGAACTGGCTGTTTTCGATGGCGACCGCCGCGATGCCCGCGAACGCGACGACGAAGTCCAGATCCTCGGAATCGAACTGGTGCGATGACGACGCATTGTCGACGTACAGGACGCCCAGCACCCGATCTTCGCCCCCCATAAGCGGAGAGCAGATGGCCGATCGGATCTGCTGCATGAGGATCGATTGCCCGCCGAAACGCTGATCCTGTCCCGCGTCGTTGGCGATGATGGCAACTTTGTCCTGCACCGCCGTTCGCGCGATCGACTGCGGGATCGCCCGCTGCTGCTCGGCGCCGCGCTTGTCGCGGGCGATCTTCGTGACGAGCGCGCCCTTCTCGTCCATCAGTTGAATCGCGACGCGATCGACCGTAAGAATCGCGTATGCTTGCTCCACGATCTTTTGCAGGATCGCATCCATGTCGATGGCACGGCCGAGTTGCGTGGACACCTCCAGCAGGATCTTGAGTTTTTGCTGGACCTTGTCCTCGGCAGTGGAGACGGACGCCTGTTCGCCGGACTTGATGGCGGCAAAGGCGCTTCCCGGCGTGTTTTTCACGGGCAGCTGACGCACGATCGTCGCGCCAGCAGGAGCGTCTTTGAAACCCGCGCCCGCTGGGGCAGGCGAGGGCGCGATCTGCTGCAGCTTGAAGGGGACTTTCCCGAACGTGACGGTGTCGCCAGCCGTCACAGTGCCGTTCTCGATGCGCGAACCGTTCAGAAACGTCCCGTTACTCGATCCCAGATCGCGCACGTGTACGCCCTTGTCATCTGGCACCAGCTCCGCGTGCCGGCGAGAGATGGTGGGATCGAAGACAGGGATGTCGCTCGTAGGCGCGCGGCCGACGACCGCGGTGACGCCTGACTTGAGCTCGTATGTCTGGAGATTGTCCGCGCTGGTGAGCTTGAAGCGCATGTGGGGATGAATATGAAACCGCGCGCCCTTTCTGCCTAGTCAGCGCCGCTTTGTCGCGGCGTCCCGACCGCCGCGCGAGCGCGTCCGATGGCAGTCAAAAGCGCCCGCGCCTTGCTTTCCGTCTCCTCCCATTCGCGGGCGGGAACGGAGTCGTGTACGATGCCCGCCGCCGCCTGCACGGACGCGACACCGTTGGCTACCACGCACGTGCGAATAGTAATCGCGAGGTCCATGCGTTCTCCGTCTGCCGCGATGTACCCGACAGCGCCGCCGTACGGCCCGCGCCGTTCGGGCTCGAGCTCATCGATGATCTCCATCGCGCGCACCTTCGGCGCTCCCGTGAGAGTACCCGCCGGAAAGGTCGCGCGCAGTGCGTCCATGGCCGAGATTTCGTGACGCAGGTCACCCTGCACCTCGCTCACCAGATGCAGGACATGGGAATACCGCTCGATCACGAGGAGGTCGGTGACCCGCACAGTCCCAAATCGCGCCACTCGGCCCACATCGTTGCGCCCGAGGTCCACGAGCATGAGATGCTCGGCCCGTTCCTTTTCATCGTGTAGCAATTCCTGCTCGAGGCGAGCGTCGGCCTCGGGGGACCCGTCCCGACGACGCGTTCCGGCAATCGGCCGGACGATGACGCGGCCGTCTTGAACCCGCACCAGCAGCTCGGGTGAGCTTCCGACGAGCTCCATGCCGTCGAGCTGAAGATGAAACATGTACGGTGACGGGTTCAGCGCACGCAGCGCGCGATACAGCTCCGTCGTGTCGAAATCGTGCTCCAGGGAAATGCGACGCGCAAGCTGTACCTGAAAGGCGTCGCCCGCGACGATGTAATCCTTGATGCGCTGCACGTCGCGCTCGAAGTCGGGACGTGAGTAGCTCGACTGCCCGCTGGCCGGCGGCGCGGAGTCGTTCAGTCGCAGCGGCTCCAGTACCGGGGGCGCCTGGAGCCGCTGCGCCGTCGCGTCGAGATCGCGCTCGGCTTCCTCACGAAGGCGTCGCAGCACTGCGTCGCCGGCGTTCGGTGGTACGGGGACGGACGCGACGAGGATGGCGCGCGAGCGCAGGTTGTCCACGACGACGAGCACGCGCGTGAACACGAAGATCGCATCCGGAACGTCGAGTGCCTGGCGTGGCGCGTTCGGCAATCGCTCGATGTAGCGCGCGACGTCGTAGCTGAAGTACCCGACCGCGCCACCCCAGAAGCCGCCGCAGGCCCTCGTCAGCTTGTGATCGACGGCCGCGGGAAATCTCCCCAGCACGGATTCGAGATCGGAGATGGGATCCTTGGGGCGACGCTCCGCATGCCATCCGCGGTCGGGTGTCCAGTCGTGAACCACGCCGTCGCTCAGCCGCCACGCAGCCCGAGGCTCGGTCCCGAAATACGTGAAGCGCGACCACGTTTCACTGCCGGCGGGCGCCGATTCCAGCAGAAAGGAGAACGGACCACGCCGCAACTTCGCGAACGCCGCGACCGGCGTCTCGAGATCGAACGGGATTTCCCGCCAAACCGGGATCAGCATTGATACTTTGCGTCCATGCGTGCGTTGGCGATTCTGTGTGCGTTAACGTTTGTCGAAACGGCGAGTGCGCAGCAGTGGAATGATCCGCGCGCGCTCACGCTCGTGCGGCAAGCGACTGATCGACGCGCGCAGCAGCTTGCCGACAGTGGGCTCGTGGATTACCAAGCTACCGCGCACGGGTACGTCACGTTCCTGGCGCAGTTGGGCGAGGGATTCCGCGAGCCACCTCAGGTGGTGAAAGCCGACGAGCTCGCGCTCGAAGTGTACTGGCGCGCCCCGAATCTGAGCAAGCAACGCATCGTCGGCCGGCGCGACACGACGCTGCTGCCGACGGACATCCAGTATCATCGCGATCACCTCGGCATCGTGCAGAACAACTTCCCGGACATCATTCGGCTCGGCGAAGGCGACGAAGTGCAGGACGTCCCGCATCCGCTGTCGGCCGCGGGGCTCGGGGACTACGACTTTGCCTTGGCCGATTCGCTGCGGATGTCGATTCCGGGGCGCGTGATCAGCGTCTACGAAGTGAAGGTGCGTCCGAAAGACGATCGGCAGCCGCGCGTCATCGGCGCGCTGTATCTCGACCGCGACAACGGCCAGGTCGTCCGAATGGCGTTGAGCTTCACGCGCGCCGCGTTCCTCGACAAGCAACTCGAGGACCTGTTCATCGTTCTCGAGAACGGACTCGTCGGAACGCGGTTCTGGCTGCCTCGTCGGCAGGAAATCGAGATTCGACGAACGGCGACGTGGCTCGACTATCCGGTCCGCGGCATCATCCGCGGCCGCTGGGACATCGCCGAATACCGACTCAACGCGGGGATTCCGCCCAGCGTGTTCGCGGGGCCCGAGATCGTGGCTGTGCCGCTGGCGCTCCAAAAATCTTATGCGTGGCCGAGTGCGCGCATCCTCGATTCGCTGCCGCCCGAGGTGCGGGCGGTCACGGCGGACGAGATCCGGCGCGTGCAGGTGGAGGCGCGCGCCCTGGTGCGCGAGCAGGCGTTGCGTATGGCGCGCGGCTCCGCGCTCGCGGCCCGCGGCATCAGCGACTTCGCCCGCTTCAATCGAATCGAGGGCGTGGCACTCGGCGCGGGGCTCAGCGGACAGCTCGGAGCCGGTCTCGGCATCTCGGGGCAGGGCCGGTACGGACTGGACGATCACGAAGCAAAGGGTCGCGTGGAGCTGCGTTGGCAGAATGCGCGCGGGAAAGCGCTGCGGCTTTACGCCGGTCGAGAGTATCGCGATCTCGGTGAAGTCGCCGAGCGGTCGGTTCTCGTGAACAGTCTCGCCGCGCAGGAATTTGGCAGTGACTACACCGAGCTGTATCGCGCGGAAGCCATCGGCGCCGCAGTCACGCTCCCGATCGCGGGCGTGAGCTGGACGCTGGACCTTTCGCAGGAGCGTCAAAGCGCGCTCGCGATGCATGCGTCACCGGCATCGGGACGCTTCGAGCCGCCGATTCCCGCGGACAGCAGCCGTTCGCTCCGCGGGCGTCTCATCGCCGAACGCCCGACGGCCCTCTGGCACGGTGGCCTCGAAGTCCGGGCCCGAGGTGAGCTCCGGCGGATTGTCGTCGCGCGGATTCCGAACCGATGCGTTGCCGACGTCAACTGTGGCGAAACGGATATCCTCCGGGCGAGCGGAGAAGTTCAGGCGGAAAGAGACTTCGAGGGGGCCCGCGTCGTTTGGCGCACCATCGGCGCGGCGGTGCGCGGTTCGCACCACGTCCCGGCGCAGGAATTGGTGTTCCTGGGTGGACCGGTGTCCGCGCCTGGTTACGATTATCACTCGCTCGTGGGAAACGCCGGCATCTCACAGCGGCTCGAGCTTCAGGTGCCAGTGCCATTTCCCACGGTTTCGCTCGGCCGATTCGGACGATCGGCGGCGACCGCGAAGCTCGCGCCGTTCGTCACCATCGTTGGCTTGAAATCCGCGTCGCGCGTGACGATCGGAGCGCCGCAGTATCCGGCAGCGATCGACCGGATTTTTGGACGGGAGAGCGGTTTTTATCCGAGCGCCGGAGCCGGGCTGCTGCTGTTTTTCGATCTCGTGCGGCTCGACGTCGCGCGGGGATTTCGGGATGGCCGCTGGACGTTCTCGCTCGACGTGAATCGCGCGTTTTGGAGCGTGTTGTAGGGCGAGAACAATTAGCCATGCGCTGAAATGACGATGCAACGACGCACCTTCCAGGCAACTATGACCATATGGTTGACAGCGCGTGGTCGAACGAACGCTGGCTCCGGCCGTTACTCGCGGAAACGCTCGGGCAGGAACCCGTCGCGTCGCTGGCGGCTGACGGGCGCCCGTTGTGGGAGGCCGTCGTGGCGTCCGGGTTGCTGTCGGACGACGGGCTGCTGAGACTCGCTGCGGAGCGTTTTCATCTACCGCTCGCGGACCTGCGGGACGGCAGCGCTCATGCGCGGTCGTTGTTGCCCGAGCGCTGGGCGCGACGCTATCGCGTGCTGCCGTTGCGCGCGGCAGATGGCGTGCTCGAAGTGGCGACGGCCGATCCGCTGAATCTCGACTGCGAGCGCGCGATTGCTTTTGCCACCGGTCGCTCGGTGCGCTTCGCGCTCGCCAGCCCGCTGTCGCTGTCTCACGCGCTCGACCACGCGTATCGCGACGAGCAAGCGCCGGCGCCGAAGATGGACGTGCAGCATCTCTCCGTCGACGTCGAGACGGCGCCGCCGGCGCCCGACGAGGGCGACGAAGGGGCGTCGGTCACGCGACTGGTCGACGATCTGCTCGGCGAGGGAATCGCCGCGGGTGCGAGTGACATTCATATCGAGGCCGAGGAACGCGGAATCGTCGTCCGCCATCGCATCGACGGCGTCTTGCGACTGGTGCGCACGTTACCGCGCTCCGTCGCGCCGTCGCTCGTCTCCCGGCTGAAGATCATCTGCGGTCTCGACATCGCGGATCGGCTGCGTCCGCAGGACGGCCGCGCGCGCGTCGCCGTGAACGGTGTCGCCGTCGACCTCCGCGTCTCGACGCTGCCGGCGTCTCACGGAGAGAAAGTCGCCGTGCGCGTACTCGACGGACGCGCGGCGGTGCTGTCGCTGGACGGCATGGGCTTTCTCCCGAACGAGCTCGCGCGGATCGAGCAGCTCCTCGATGCCCGCGAAGGACTCATCCTCGTGACGGGTCCAACCGGCTCGGGCAAGACGACGACGCTCTATGCGGCGCTGCGCCGGCTGCAGCAGCGCGGCGTGAACATCGTCACGGTGGAGGATCCGATCGAGTACCGGCTGCCGGGGATCGTGCAAGTGCAGGTGAACGAGCGTGCCGGCCTCACCTTCGCGTCGGCGCTGAGATCGATCATGCGGCAGGACCCGGACGTCCTCTTGATCGGCGAGATTCGAGACCGCGAGACGGCCGAGATCGCGATTCAGGCGTCGCTCACCGGCCATCTGGTCTTCTCGACGCTGCACACCAACGACGCCGCGAGCGCGGTGACACGCCTCGTCGACGTCGGTGTCGCGCCCTACAAGATCGCGACCGCCGTGAAGGGAGTGCTGGCACAGCGACTGCTGCGCAGGCTCTGTGGATGCACCGCGAGCCGGGCGCGTCGCGAATTGCTCGTCGCGGAGCCGTCGCCATCGCGCTGCGCGGAGTGTGGCGACGAGGGCTACAAGGGACGGCTCGCGATCGTCGAAATCCTGATCGCGACGCCCGAGTTCGAGCGCGCGGTTGCGGAAGGGCAGAGCGCGGAGCGGCTTGGCGAGGCAGCTCGGTCGAGCGGAATGAGCTCGCTGTGGGAGTCCGGGGTCGCGCACGTGGCCCAAGGCCACACCTCGCATGCGGAGCTGCTGCGTGTGGCGTCGGCTCCCACGCGAGTAGACGCGAACGCGACGACGAGGTATCTACCTGCGGACTCCCACAGTACCAGAGAGATGCCAGGATCTGCCCCCGTGGAGATCAAAGTCGCGACGATCGACGCGTACGTCATTCGGCCGCTGCCGGACGGATGGCGCGTGCTGGTGTTGCGGCGCGGCGCTCAAACCCGATGCCCCGGTTCCTGGGAAGCGGTGCATGGGCGCATCGAGAGCGACGAGCGGCCCGAGCAGTCGGCGATTCGCGAAGTGTTCGAGGAATCCGGACTGCGCGTGTCGCGGCTCTACAATATCACCGTGCAGCCGTTCTATCTGCACTCGCTGGGCATCGTAACCGCCGCCGTCGTCTTCGCGGCGTTCGTCGACGAGCCTGCGGACGTTCGCCTGGGAGATGAGCACGACGCGTTCGAGTGGCTGCCGCCGGACGCCGCTGAGGCGAGATTCATCTGGCCGCGGTCGCGCACGGTCCTACGCGATATCGTCGCGCTGCTCGAGAGCGGCGACGCGGGGCCCGTGGAGGACGTGCTGCGGGTGGTGTAGGCTGTCATCCCGAGGAGCATAGCGACGAGGGATCTGTAGTCGAGAACTGCAGATCCCTCGCTACGCTCGGGATGACATCAACCGCCGCGCTCGCGCGCTGTCTTCGCCACGATGGACTGATGCTCCGGTGGCGCGTTCGGCTTGATCTTCACGCTCTTCGCCGGTATCCCCACGTAGACGTGGTATGGGCGGACGTCTTTCGTCGCCAGCGCCATCGCGCCCACCATCGCGTTCTCGCCCACATGGACGCCCGCCAGAACCGTGGCGTGATACGTGATGCGGACGCCGTCCTCGATTACGGTCGTCGCGTTGGTGACATCCCGCTGCTCGACGATCGAGTGTGTGTGGCTGTAGACGTTCGCGTAATCCGAGATCGAGACCTTGTTGCCGAGCCGGATCCCACCGCGATCATCGAGGAGCACGTGCCGGTGCACGACGACGTCGTCACCGACCTCCATGCTGTACCCAAACGAAAACTCCGTGTGCTGGAAGCATTTGAAGTTCTCGCCGCAGCGTTTGAAGATGTGCTTTGCCAGCACCCGGCGCAGGAGCACGCCGAGCCACACGTTCTGCCCGCCGGCCACCGTGCGATCGAACGAATACCAGAGCCACAACAGCGGCTTTACGCGCTGGAATCGCGCGTCATCGACGTCGCCGTAGTACTCGGGTTCGAGCGTGACATTGCGCGGATCGGTGGCGGCGAGCGCCAGACGCGTCGCATACGGCAGCCCCGGGTCGTTCACCGCCGTCTCCCAGTTCGCCGTATACTGCGGAAACGTCAGCTCGGTGAGCGCACGGCGGCAGAGCAGAATGCGATCGCAATCCTTTTCGGCCAGCTCGGAGGTCATCTGCTCGAGCCAATCCCGGGCGAAGCCCGTGACCTGGGGATCGGCAATCTTTCGAAGCGGGAGCATCGCCATGCCTGAAAAGTGCTAGCTGCTGGGTCCTCGGTGCTAGGTGCTCGCGCGAAAGGCAACCAGCACCAAGCTCCTAGCACCCAGGACCGATCAAGTTCGCGATCGCTTCCGCCAACTCGTCGCGTCCGTCGCCGTCCACCGCGCTGAAGGGGATGACCTGCTCGACGTCGATGCCGGCCTCACGCGCAAGCTGTTCGACGCGCGCGACGCGCTCGGCGCGCGGCAGCTTGTCGATCTTGGTCGCCACGACGATCGTCGGCGTACCGACCTCGGCGAGAAAATCCAACATCTGTAGGTCGTCGTCGCTCGGCACGCGGCGCGCATCGAGCAGCTGCACCACACCGCGCAGCGCCGGACTGCCGCGCAGATACCCTTCGATCAACGGACGCCACGCAGCCTTCCGCTCTTTGGAAACCCGAGCGTATCCGTATCCCGGCAAGTCGGCCAGCACGAACTGGCCGTTCACCTCGAAGAAGTTGATTTCGCGCGTGCGGCCGGGGGTGTTGCTCACCCGCGCGAACTTTTTGCGGCGCAGCAGCCGGTTGATGAGCGACGACTTGCCGACGTTGGACCGTCCGGCGAACGCGATTTCCGGAAGCGTGGTCTCGGGACGCCACCCGCCGGCGGCCGCCATGCCGCCCAGAAACTTCATACTGCGAATGACCAGCGGGTCCTTCACCTTGCGGTCGGCCGACACGCGACGACCTACTGCGCCAGCGCGGCTGCGGTCGGCGCGTCGCCGGCGAAGGGTTGCGTTGTGCGGGCGGTGGCGAGCGCCACGGTCAGCACCTCGTCCATCGTGCGAACGGGATGAAACGTCAGGCCCTCCCGCACTTCGATCGGGATCTCGGGCAGGTCGCGCGCGTTCTGCCACGGAATAACGATGTGCCGTACGCCGTTTCGGAATGCCGCTACGGCCTTCTCCTTCAGGCCGCCGATGGGGAGCACCCGGCCTCGCAGCGTTATCTCGCCTGTCATCGCGACGTCGCCGCGCAGGGGCACGCCGGTCAGCGCGCTCACGATGGCTGCCGCGATCGCGATGCCAGCTGATGGGCCGTCCTTCGGCGTCGCGCCGGTGGGGATATGCACGTGCAAATCCCGCGTGCGATGGAAATCGCGCTCGAGGTGAAGGATGTCGGCACGGGCGCGCGCGTAGCTGAGGGCGGCACTGGCCGACTCCTTCATCACGTCTCCAAGCGTGCCCGTGAGCTGCAAGCGCCCGCGGCCCGGTACCGTGCTCACCTCGATCTCGAGCACTTCGCCACCAGCGCTCGTATACGCCAGTCCGGTCGCGACGCCCACTCTGTCCTCGAGCACGAGATCGGACGGGTCGTAAGGCGCCGTGCCGAGCAAATCCTTGAGGTCGGTCACGCGGACGACGTCGGTCACGCCCGCGCGCTCCACCGTGCGCCGCGCCAGCTTCCGCGCGACACGCGCGACGCGACGCTCGAGATCGCGCACGCCGGCCTCGCGCGTGTAGCCGTGGATGATCGACGGGAGGACGTCCACGTCCCACGCGACCTCCTCGGGTTTGATTCCGTGGGCCCGGAGCTGGCGCGGAATGAGAAACTGGCGCGCGATCGCGATCTTTTCCTGATCGAGGTAGCCCGAGAGACGGATGATCTCGAGCCGGTCTCGCAACGGCTCCGGGATCTGAGGCAGATAGTTCGCGGTGGTCACGAAGAGCACCTGCGAAAGATCGTAGTCCACCTCGAGGTAGTGGTCCGTGAAGGCGCGATGCTGCTCCGGGTCGAGCACCTCGAGCAACGCGCTCGCGGGATCGCCGCGCTGATCGTGTCCCAGCTTGTCGATCTCGTCGAGGAGCATGACGGGATTCACGACTTCGGCGCGGCGCATGGCTTGAATCACTCGCCCCGGCATCGAGCCGATGTACGTGCGGCGGTGTCCGCGAATTTCGGCTTCGTCGCGCACGCCGCCGAGCGACATCCGCACGAACTTGCGGCCGAGGGCGCGCGCGATCGAACGGCCCAGCGAAGTCTTTCCGACTCCCGGCGGCCCGACGAGGCAGAGAATCGGCCCCTCGAGCTTGCCGGCAAGCGCCAGCGCGCCGATGTGGTCCAGCAAACGGTCCTTGACCTCCTCGAGACCGTAATGATCCTCGTCGAGCACGCGCCGCGCATGGCCCACGTCGAGCACGTCGTCGGTACGTTCGATCCAGGGGAGCGCCAGGATCCAGTCCACGAAGTTGCGGGAGACCGTGTGCTCCGGATGCAGCGGCGACGTCTTCTTGAGCTTCCGGATTTCGCGCAACACGCGTGTCTTGACCTGCTCGGGCAGTCCCTTCTTCTCGACCAGCGCCTCCAGCTCGGCCAGATCATCGTCCTCGTGGCCGAGCTCGCGATGGATGGCCTTGAGCTGTTCCTGGAGATAGAACTCGCGTTGGTTCTGGAAGAGCGAGCCGCGCACGTCCTCGTCGATCTTTCGCTCGAGACGCAGCAGCTCGTTTTCCGCCGACAGCACTTCGCCCAGAAGGCGCAGCAGCGCCTCCGGCGGCTCGGCTTCCAGCAGTTTCTGACGCGTCTCCTGCCGCACGGCGAGATGCGCCGCCATGCCGTAGGCCTGACGATCGATCCCCTCGGCGCCTTGAACGATGGAGACGATCTCGCCGGGAATCCGCCGCTGGAGGCTCACGTATTCCTCGAACGACGCGATCACGCTGCGCGCGAGGGCGTGGAGCTCGGGCGTTTCCTGCGCGGTCGGCGGTTGCGTAGCCGCCGAGACGACCGCTTTGAGATGAGAGCTCTGGGAGACGTACCGGGTCACCCGCACGCGGTAGAGCCCCTCGAGCAGTACGCGGCTCGAGCCGTTGCCGAGTGGCGCGAGTTGAGTGATGCGCGCCACGACGCCCACGCGATAGAGATGCCCGGCCGCAGGCTCCTGGACTTCGTTGTCGCGCTGCGACACGAGCACCAGGCGTCCGTCGCCGCTGGCGGCCGCGCTCACCGCCGCGAGTGATGCCTGCCGTCCGACCACCAGCGGCATCACGACGTACGGGAAGAAAACGACGTCGCGTAAAGGAAGAACCGGGAGGCGCTCGCCCCCCGGTTCGCGGTCCGAAGCTTCGCGCGGATCGCGCGTCACGCTTCTTTCTTCTTACGCTGCGGCGAGATTTCGAGGAGCGGCGGCGTGCCGCTATTCATCACGGACGCTTCGGTCACCTTGACCTCGACCACGTCTTCCCGTGTCGGCAGGTCGAACATCACGTCGGTCAAGATCTCCTCGACGATGGCGCGAAGGCCTCTCGCCCCCGTGCCGCGCTTGAGCGCTTTCTGCGCGACAGCCCGGAGCGCAGCTTCGTCGAAGGTGAGCTCCACTTCCTCGAGCTCGAAGAGCTTCTTGTACTGTTTCGTGAGCGCGTTCTTGGGTTCCTTCAGGATCCGGACAAGGCTCACCTCGTCCAGCGCCTCGAGGGCAACGACCACGGGCAGACGACCGACGAGCTCCGGAATCAAGCCGTAGCGAAGCAGATCATCCGGCTCGACCTCAGCGAACGGATTCTTCTTCCGTTCGCCTGTCTTGTCCTCGGCGTTGTCCGCGAAGCCGATCTGCCGGCGACCCGTGCGGGACTCGATGATCTTTTCAAGGCCATCGAACGCGCCGCCGCAGATGAACAGGATGTCCTTGGTGTTGATCTGGATGTATTCCTGCTGCGGGTGCTTGCGGCCGCCCTGAGGCGGAACGGAAGCGACGGTGCCTTCGAGAATCTTGAGCAGCGCTTGTTGGACGCCTTCTCCGGACACGTCACGGGTAATGCTTGGGTTCTCCGACTTGCGCGCGATCTTGTCGATCTCATCGATGTAGACGATGCCCCTCTCGCATTCCGCGACGTTGAAGTCGCCGGCCTGGAGGAGCCGCACGAGGATGTTCTCGACGTCTTCGCCGACGTAACCCGCTTCAGTCAGGGTCGTGGCGTCGGCGATGGTGAAGGGAACGTCCAGGATTCGCGCGAGCGTCTGCGCCAACAGCGTCTTCCCGACACCGGTCGGGCCGATCAGCATGATGTTGGACTTGTCGAGCTCGACGTCGTCCTGCACCGACGCCGAATTGATGCGCTTGTAGTGGTTATAGACCGCGACCGATAGCGCTTTCTTGGCCTTTTCCTGTCCGATCACGTACTGGTCCAACACCTCTTTGATCTCCGGCGGTGTTGGAACCTGCGTTATCGCTTCGGCAACCTCGCGCTCCTCGTCTTCCGCGAGGATCTCGTTGCAGAGCGCGATGCACTCGTTGCAGATGTACACGGACGGGCCCGAGATGAATTTCCGGACCGAGTCCTTGGACTTTCCGCAAAACGAGCAGCGCAGATGTTTGTCGTGGGACATGGCAGGTATTTACAGATGACGTCGCCGGGCGGCGAGTTGCCCGGCGCTAGCCGGGCTGGTGCCCACGCGCCGCGGGTGGCATGAGTGCAATTAAGAGCACGTCGCGCGGGTGGTCAAGCAAGAAATCGACGTAGTAAGACGACCGTGATTGGTGATTGGTCATAGGTGGTAGGTGGTAGGTGATAGGGGGTCTCCTAACACCTACCACCCAACACCTACCACCGACGTCAATTATCGGCCCGGTTCTCGGTTTTCTTGCTGTGTCTTGATGACCTGCTCGCTCACGATCTCGCCACGGTTGCTGATCACGGTGTCGATGATCCCGTAGTCCTTCGCCTCTTCCGCGGACATGAACCGATCGCGATCCGTGTCCTTCTCGATCCGTTCGATTGGCTGTCCCGTGTGCTTCGCCATGAGCTCGTTCAGTTTCGACCGGAGATACAGAATCTCGCGCGCCTGAATCTCGATCTCCGACGCGCTACCGCCGCCGCCGCTCTGCGACGGCTGGTGGATCATGATGCGCGAGTGGGGCAGGGCAAAGCGCTTCCCCTTGCGACCCGCGGACAGAAGAAACGCTCCCATGCTCGCCGCGAGCCCCATGCAGATCGTGTTGCACGGCGACTTGAGGTACTGCACCGTGTCGTAGATCGCGAGTCCGGCGGAGACGCTGCCGCCGGGCGAGTTGATGTAGAGGTAGATGTCTCGGTCGGGATTGTCCGCCTCGAGAAAAAGCAGCTGCGCGATGATGATGTTCGAGACGTCGTCGTTGACCGGCGTGCCGAGGAAAATGATCCGGTCCATGAGCAGCCGCGAAAAGATGTCGTAGCTCCGTTCGCCGCGGCTCGAGCGTTCGATGACGTAGGGGGGATAAATCGTAGCCATGTTATTCAACCGTGTTCCTCTCTAATAGCCACTTGAAAACCTTCTCTTCCGTTATTGCCCTCTCGATTTCCTGCAACCGGCCCGCCTTCTGGAGCGACGCGTAGACCTGGCCCGGCTCGGCGTTCCGCTTTGCCGCGACTTCCGCCACGCGTTCGTCGACGTCCGCCTCGCTCGCCTTCAGCTTCTCCTTCTCCGCGATCGTGTCGATGATCAGGTCGCGACGCACCTGACGCTCCGCCACAGGCCGGAACTCCGCCGTGAAGCGCTCACGTTCTTCCTCGGGGATCTGATATGCCTTCATGTACCCGTCGACGAGCTGCGTCACCCAGCTCGGCGGAACGTCGAATGCGTTCGCCTGAACGATCTGATCGATGATCTGCTGCCGAACGCCGGCATCCGCCTCGCGCTCGGCGTGTGACTCCAGATCTTTCCGGACCGAGCTCCTGAGCGCCTCCAACGATTCGAAGTCGCCGACTTCGCGCGAGAACGCATCGTCCAGATCCGGCAGGGATTTCCGCTTGACGTCCTGGAGCGTGACGCGCACCGGCTTGCTCTTGCCGCGCTGCGCCTCATCGGGGAAGTCGTCCGGCCAGCGCACCGCCTCTTCGACGGTCTTGCCCGCGTCGAGTCGCATGATCAGCTCTTCGATTCCGGGAATCGCTTGGCCGCTGCCGAGCACGATCCGATACTCTTTGCCCTCAGGCAGCTCGCCATTGTCGTCGGCGGTGGCGAGAAGCACCGTGACCATGTCGCCTGGCGCGGGCTTCTCAGTCACGGGCGCCCAGCTGGCGCGCTGATCGCGCAGCTGGTCGATCTGTTCCCGGACGCTGTCATCCGTCACCGCCGTGGCGGCGCGGCTCACACGAAATCCCTGCGTCCGCCCCAGCGTAATCTCGGGACGCACCTCGACGTGCAGCTCGAACACCAGCGGCTTGCCTTCGTCGAATCGTACGTCGTGCAGGTGCGGGGTCGACGCGACCTTGAGGTGCTCGCGATTTACGACTTCCTGATACGCTTCCTGAAGCAGCGACTCCAGCGTCTGCTGGCGAATCGCGTCCTTGAAACGCTTGCGCACGAGCGCAGTGGGTGCTTTGCCCGGGCGGAACCCGGGCAGCCGCACGCTGGAGGCATAGCGTCGGGCCGTGAGCTCCTCGGCTTCCTGCACGGCCTCCACTGACACGGAGACTTCGAGCA
>DATBRO010000006.1:0-2710 GCA_036560265.1 Gemmatimonadaceae bacterium
GCACTGAGATCGGCGAGCGGTAGCACCACCAGTGAGGCGTCGGCGACGCTCCCTGCCGATCTCGCGAATCGCCCGCGCATCAGCAGCGCGCCATATCCTGCGGTCGTCAGCAGTAGGAGCGCCACGAGACCGTAGCCAAGCTGCCGGACGGGCGACCGGCCCACGGGCGCCTCTGCAGCTTGCGGGACTGCAATTGGAGAGTCCGACGCCTGCGCCTGAGGAAGGCGCTCAGTGCGGTCGGCAGATTTCGGGCGCGTTGCATCCTTTGCGCGTAGCTCGTTGGCAAATGCGACGACCGCGGCGTCAGGCTCGCAATCGAGCTCCGCCCGAACTATTCGCTCGTGCGTGCGCGAGAATTCGAGTGCGCCCGCACGATCACCGGCGGCCGTGAGCGCGCGCATCAGGCCAACCGCGACGCGCGAGCTCAGGCGATCGGCGGCTGCGAGCTGCCGCCATGCACCCACGGCCTCGGTGTAACTCGCGCGGCGCTCGGCGTCCAACGCAACTTGCTCGAGCGCTCGGCGATAGTCCGACGCCAACTCGTCGCGCACGCTGTCGGCCCATCGCTCGAACTCTGCCGAGTCCGTGACGTGTACGCCATCGAGAAAAGCGCCGGCGGCGCCGTATATCCGCACTGCCTGCGCGAGATCACCGCCCTCGAGCGCTTTCCTGAACTCAGCGACGTCGCTCGTAACGCGCAACGGATTCAGAACAACGTCGTCTCCAACTGTCGAGACGACGTCTTCGCCGAGCGCCTCACGCAAGACATAGATCGTGTCCGACAGCAGATGTCGTGCGCGCTCGGTGTCCGTCTCGGGCCAGAGGAGAGCGAGCAATTTGTCGCGCGACGTCCGGCGGTTGCCCGCCACGGCCAGGGCAGCCAGCAGTGCGAGCTGGCGCCGCTGACCCATACGCCCGGACACCGGGCCTTCTGAGCTCGCGAGCTCCAAGCCGCCGAGCAATCGAAGCGAAAACATGAGGAAGGCGACGCCCCGGAAGTCGCACGATGCTGAAACGATAGACGCACGAGATCGGGACGATGCGTCGCGCCCATCATACGGGCCCAAAACAGAGCCGGCAAGCGCGCCTGCTCGTCGGACTCGCTCACCCATCGGAGGCTCGTATGAAAAGGTCAAATGTTTTGTGCGCCGCGTTGATATTCGTCGCTGCATGCAAGGACGCGCCGACGGCGGCCGCTCCCGCGCCGGAACCCATGCGATTCTCGGCGTGGTCCGCGCCGGTGTGGATGGGAGCATCCGTCAACTCGACGTCGGCGGAATTTCATCCCGCGATCTCGGACGACGGGCTGACCTTTTTCTTTGCATCGAATCGACCGGGGGGCGCAGGCAGGATGGATCTCTGGTACGCCGAAAGACCCTCACGCGACAGCGGCTGGTCAGCGCCGAAAAACTTCGGAACACTCAATACAGCCGGAGGAGAGTTCAGTCCAATGCTGGCACCTGACAGGCACTCTCTCTTCTTCGCTACTGACGGACGCGGTAATGCCAGTGGTGACATCTACGTGACCAATCGCGACCGAGTGAATGACAACACGGGATGGCAAGAGCCAGTGAGTCTGGGGTCGAGCGTGAATTCACTTTTCGACGACGAAGATCCGACCGTATTCGCGGATCCGGCCAGCAGTACGCTCACGCTGTACTTCACGAGCTTGAACCGCCCAGATGGCCCAGGGGACTACGACCTCTATACCAGCTCACGCGGCGGCGACGGCAAGTGGACGCCGGCGACCTTAGTAGCGGAACTCAGTACGCCGGCGCGGGAAACCCACCCCACGATCCGCCGCGACGGTCTGGAAATGATCTTCGTGTCCGATCGAGCCGGAGGCGTGGGCAGCCTCGATCTCTGGGTATCCACGCGGGCGACCACGAAGGACAAGTGGTCGACGCCACAGAACCTTAGCGCAATCAATACGACGGTCGAGGATCGCGGTCCGTCGCTTTCCTCCGACGGTCAAACGCTGTACTTCGCGTCCAATCGGCCTGGCGGCATAGGGGCAACCGATTTCTGGATGTGCACGCGCACTCGCCTGCCATAACGAGCGGGGACACGCGAAACCCTATTGACTGTGCTGCCGTAATCCCATAGACTGCGCGCCCGCTGGAGGCGCACGATTCTTCATTGGTAAGGCCGTCGAGACCTTCACTTATACCCTATGCAACGCACCTACGATACTAACGCCGCCATTGTGCGACCGATCGGCTCGAGCCCGTTCGTCGTGCGCGCTGGCATGCGTGTACGTGCAGGGGATGGACGCTTCTCGCGAGGCCGCGCCTAACGCGCGACTCCGATTGAGGAAGTGAACCGCCCCGCCCGCACACGCTGCCGGCGGGGCGGTTTCGTTCCGACTAGTCCCTAGTTCTAGTCCCTGGTTTTCGGCGTGTATGGGCCTTTGCCGCACGCCGCCGGGATCGCGTAGCTCAAAAAGAGCGCGACAGCGCCGTGGAGTCTCCCATTGCCCGACGAGGGCCGGAGCCCATGGACCAATCGCCGTCGAGGTGAGAGTGCACCCTCTCCGCGCCCGGTCTCTACCTGGAATACTCACATGACGCACAAACTTCGTCCCACCTATTACATCGAGCGCAAAAAGCGTTTCCCCATGCTATTCACACAACGACTCGACCTCATCGAGGGGACCCCCGATTCGATTCGCGCCGCGATCGACGACGTGACGCGGTTGGGCGAGCTGTTG
>DATBRO010000007.1:0-3359 GCA_036560265.1 Gemmatimonadaceae bacterium
CGGGAGAGTCGCCGCGCCGGCAGGCGCTTCGGCGGGCAGCCCCAGATATTCTCGTGCGACGGCTGCGTGCAGCGGCACGCGATTGTCGTAACTCAGAACGAACAAATCCTCCCACCCGTCGTTGTCGAAATCCCAGAACCACACCGGGAACGACATGTAGGGCAATTGCACCCCCGCGTTGGCGGCGACTTCCTCGAATCGCCACGTGTCGATCGAGCGTCCGCCGCGATTCAGGTACAGCCGGTTGGGCGCGCCGAATATCGAGACGTACAGATCGGGGAGGCCGTCGTTGTTGATGTCGCCCCACGCGGAGCCTTTGACGAAGGCATCCACGTCGATGCCAACCTTGTGCGAGACTTCGGTGAACGTGCTGTCGCGATTGTTGAGATACAGCTCCGACGGATGCGAACTCCAACCCATCCCGACGCCGGATTCGTCTCCTACGAACAGATCCAGGTACCCGTCGAGGTTGAAGTCCGCCCAGGCGGCCGTGTGCCTCGGATGCATGGAGCCGAGACCAGCCGCGAACGTCACGTCCTCGAAGCTCCCGTCGCCGCGGTTGTGGAGCAGCGACATGGGAAACATGCCGCCGTCGCCGAGCCAGGCACCACGCAAAATCAGAATGTCCTCGAAGCCGTCGTTGTCGTAGTCGGCGGGTATGCAGTTGGCGCCGCCGACGATTCGCTTCAACCCGGCCTCCGCGGCGCGGTCGACATAGCTGCCGTGTCCGTCCGCCACGAGGAAATGAACCGGATCCTTGAACCCCCACGACGTCGTGAAGAGATCGAGCAAGCCGTCGCGATTGAAGTCCCCGACGCACAGTCCACCCGCCTGCCCGGTGACCGCCGCGCCGACATTCTGCGCGACGTTGAAGAACAGCGGGAACGACGCGTGTCGCTTCCCCATCAGATTGGGAATCAGATAGCGTTTCGGCACGCGCGACGGATATCCGCCGGTGGCCATGTACGCGACGTTGAGCAGCCACTGGGAGCCGCGGTCGTCGGGAAAGGCCTCGAGGATGCTTTCGTAAACGTCGATCGCCGTGCGCGCGCCTTCCTCTTGCGTGTGGCGCAAGGCGCCGAGAATGCAAACGCTCGTGTTCGGGTTGAGGTTGCAGTTCTCCTGCTCGCCGAGCCGAAGGTACGCGATGCCGAGCAGATCGAAGTATGATTTGAACTGCGGAGCGCGCGCGTCCGGCATCGCCCCGGCCGTCGGCCGCAACTTCTCCAACTCGGTGATCGCTTCGCGGGTGCGGCCCGCGAGCAACAGCTCCCGGGCGAGGCGGAATCGATCTCCCATGCCCGCTCGCCCCGCCTGCTGGAAGATGGCGAGCTGCATCGCGTCAGCGCGCTCGCGATTCATGAACTCGTAGCGGCTGGGATCGGCGACGGCGCGTTCGTACAGGGCCGCCAGCGTATCGGCCATGCGCTGCGTCCCGTTCGAGGACGGGATCGTTCGCGCTCCGCACCCCATCGCTCCCGCGACGAGCGGCGCGAGCAGCACGCGCGCGACGAGGCCGTCCCATGTCATACAGGGGAACCTAGGTGCAGAACTAGCGGCGCGGCGAGCGCATCCGTGTCGTACCTCGCGCAGAGACGCTACCGCTGGGGCTTGACTCGACGCGCCAGTACTGTATTGTTCAGCCATGAAGCAATTTGTCACAAGGAGCAGGGGATGACGCAGATGCGCAACATCGACCGCGTGGTGGACACGCCGGCGCCAGCGCCGGGCTTCATCGGGGAGGGACACACAGCGGTCACGGTTATCGACTCGAAAGACTTCGTGCGACACGATCCGTTCATCGTTCTCATGGACGACCGCGTCGACCTGCAACCGGGGGACGCGCTGGGCGCCGAGCATCCGCACGCGGGCTTCGAGACGGTGACGTTCGTCGTCGAGGGCGAAATCCGCGATCGCGACGAGGGCACGCTCAAAGCCGGCGACGCGCTCTGGATGACCGCCGGCAGCGGCGTCATTCACAACGAAGACGTGACGCTCGTGTCGCGCACGCGCATCCTGCAGCTCTGGCTGACGCTTCCGCCAGACGAACGGTGGACCGAGCCGGCGTTCGAGCAGATTTCGCTCGAGTCGGTGCCGGTGCGTCGCGAGCCAGGCTTCGAGGTGCGCGTGTACAGCGGGAAATCCGGAGACGCCGAATCGCAAACGCGGAATCACGTCCCCGTAACGATGGCCGACGTGCGCATGGCGCCGAATGCCGTCCTCGAGCAGGACCTGCCGGCGACGTACACCGGATTTCTCTACGTGCTCGACGGTTCGCTGCACGCCGGCGCGCTCCGGACCCCCGTGTCGAAGGGACAAGTCGCATCGTTCGACTGTGTCGGGAACGACGGGTCGAGCATTCTCCGAATCGTCTCAGGCGAACGCGGCGCTCGCGTCATGCTGTATGCCGGCCAGCCGCAGCGCGCTCCGATCGTGATGCACGGCCCGTTCGTCGGCGGCAACCGTCAGGACATCATGCGCGTCTCGCATGACTATATGGAAGGGCACTTCCCTCGTATGAGCGAGCTCGCCGCCGCAGGGAGCAGCGTATGACGAGCGACTGGCGTTTGGCTGGCCGGTGGCCGAACATCACGCTCACGCTGCTGCGCATCGTCGCCGGGCTCATGTTCATGCAGCACGGCGCCATGAAGCTCTGGGGTCTATTTCTGCCGCCGGGCATGCCGGCGATGCCCTCGATCAAACCATTCACGCAGCTGTGGTTCGCGAGCATCCTCGAGCTCGGCGGCGGCTTCCTGGTCGCGGCGGGAGTCTTCACTCGCCCGGTGGCGTTTCTGCTCGCCGGCGAGATGTCGGTCGCGTACTTCCAGGTGCACGCGAAGCAAGGATTCTTCCCCGCGCAGAACCAGGGTGAGCTCGCGGTGCTCTACTGCTTCATCTTCCTGGTATTCGCGGCGATCGGCGGCGGACGATTCAGCGTCGATCATCTGTTCGCGCGTAGCCACGTGTCGCGCTCGCACGAAGAAGTACAAGAGCTCAGCGAGGTCGGCAGCGGTTGACCGCTGACGCTACTCGGATCGCAGAGCGTTCGCCGGATCGATCCTCGTAGCACGACGCGCTGGCAGATACGCGGCGGCTGCTCCCGTCGCGAGCAAGAGTGCCCACGCGCCAAGGAGCGCGATCGGATCGGTGGGACTGACCTCGTAGAGCAGCTTCGTCAGAAGCTGCGACGACGCGAGCGCTACGACGAGACCCGCCGCGCCTCCGACGCTCACGACGAGCATTGCCGTTCGTAGCACCGCGCCCCTGATCTGCTGCGGCGTGGCGCCAAGTGCCATGCGGATGCCGATGTCGCGCGTCTGCTCGCGCACCACGGACGCGATCACGCCATATAAGCCGAT
>DATBRO010000008.1:0-4519 GCA_036560265.1 Gemmatimonadaceae bacterium
AGAAGTACTTTCCCCGGCTCGCGAAGGGCGCGATCTCGGCGTTCGCGCTCACGGAAGTCGACGCCGGCTCCGATCCCGCCAACATGGAAACGTCGGCGACGCCGACCAACGACGGCGGCGCGTTCATTCTGAACGGCGAGAAGCTCTGGTGCACCAACGGTACGCGCGCCGAGCTGTTCGTCGTCATGGCGCGGACGCCGGACGCGGTCGTCAACGGCAAAACGCGAAAGCAGATCACGGCGTTCATCGTCGAGAAGAGCTGGCCGGGCGTCGAGGTCGTCCATCGCTGTCGGTTCATGGGACTCAAAGCGATCGAGAACGGAGTGATCCGGTTCACGAACGTTCGGGTGCCGCGCGAAAACATCCTCTGGGGCGAGGGGAAGGGTCTGAAGCTCGCGCTCATCACGTTGAACACCGGCAGGCTGACGCTTCCGGCGAGCGCCGCCGGCGGAGCCAAGGCGCTGCTCCAGGTGACGCGCGAGTGGGCGATGGAACGCGTCCAGTGGGGCGCGCCGATCGGCAAGCACGAGGCGGTCGCTCGCAAGATCGGCATGATGGCGGCGAACACGTTCGCCATGGAAGCGATTTCCGGGCTCACCGTCGGGCTCGCGGAGCACGGCGGATACGACATCCGTCTCGAGGCGGCGATCGCCAAGATGTACAACACCGAGCACGGATGGCGCATCGTCGACGACGCACTTCAGGTGCGCGGCGGCCGTGGCTACGAGACGGCCGATTCGCAGCGCGCGCGCGGCGAGAAGGCGATTCCCATCGAGCGGGCGATGCGCGACTCGCGCATCAATCTGATCTTCGAGGGGTCATCGGAGATCATGCGCCTCTTCATCGCGCGCGAGGCCGTGGACCACCACTTCAAGACCGCCTTCGCGCTAGTGGACAAGAACGCGACCGGCGCGGAGAAGCGGGCGGCATTCGGGCGCGTGATGCGCTTCTATCCGTTCTGGTATCCCGCGCGCTGGGTCGGCCGCGGCCAGCTGCCGGTCGCATTCTCGGAGTTCGGCAAGCTCGCCAAGCACCTGCGGTACGCGGAGCGACACTCGCGCAAACTCGGACGCTCACTGTTCCACGCGATGGTCCGATACGGGCCAAAGCTCGAGCGCAAGCAGATGGTGTTATTCCGCGCGGTGGACATTGGCGCCGAGCTGTTCGCGATCGCGGCGGCGTGCGCTCGCGCGCAGGCGGAGGTGAAGCGCGGACACAATGGCGCCGTCGCGCTGGCCGATGTGTTCTGCCGCGAAGCGCGTCTGCGTATCGACGACCTGTTCGATCATCTCTACGGTCCGACCGATGATAGCGTCTACCGTCTGAGCCAGCAGGTGCTCAAGGGCGAGTTCGCCTGGCTCGAGACGGGCATCATCGGAATGACGGACTACGAGTCTGCCGAACGCTGGGAAGCGGCGGTCGAAGCGGAGACTGTGACTGCCTAGGTGCCAGGTGCTAGGTACTTGGTGCTGGGGCCACGAATGAACGAGTGCCTAGCACCAAGTACCAGCACCAAGTCCGTCACATCTTCGCGCCCATCGGTGCCGGTGTCGCCATCGTGTCCTTTGCGGTGAATCCGACGGCCAGCAACACGATTCCGAGCAGCGCGTGCAACCAGATGTCGTTGCCGCCATTCGGGAGAAGCGCGAACGTATCCGGCAGGAGCCATCCGCAGATCGCGAGGACGATGTAGATCACCCCGCTGACTTGGGCGTACATCTTCGCACCGGTGAAGGAGCGTGACGCCATCAGCCCCCACACGCCGAACAGCAAGTGGACGATGTTGTGCAGCAGATTGACCGGGAACAGCCCGAGAATCATTCCGGGCGAGCTCACTCCCATGCTCATTCCGCCTGGCGAGATGAGGCCGAGTATCCCGAGGAGCAGAAACACGATTCCGAAGACCATCGCGACACGCCTGACCATTGGACCTCCGTGACGGTGGACCACTGCCTGCGTGAAACCGACGACCCCGGCTCGATGGGGTCCCACTACCATATGGTCGTCTACGAGGGCCGTCCAGACTGATTCTCGTTCTTCAGCTGTAACAGGACGACGGCCGCGGCGATGAAGACGCCTCCGAGCAGCGTGTCCTTCGTCAACGGCTGCCCGAGCAGCCATGCGCCGAGGAGCGCGGTGAAGAAAGGCTCGATGGTGGAGATGATCGCCGTTCGCACAGGCCCGAGCGTCCGGAGACCGCGCAAGAAGAGCATGAACGAGATCGTCGTCGATACGACGGCGAGGCCCACGATCGATCGCCACGCGATGGGATTCAGATTAAAGACGACACCTGACGACATCATTTTCGCCAGCAAGAAAACAATGGTTGCGCCGGTCGCCATGTAGCCCGCGGTCGCCGCCGGTGTCAGCTCGCGTTGCAGCGCACCGATGAGCGGGATGTAGATGGCGTACATCAGCGCGGACGAGAGTGCCAGCGCTACGCCGCGCGGGTCGAGCGCCGCCGCCGTCGGCGAGCCGACCATCACGATGACGCCGAAGAGCGACATGGCGAGTGCGATCAGCCGCGTCCGCGTCAGCGGCTCGAGCCGCCGGAGACGCGCGATGATCGCCACCCATGCGGGATACGTGTAGAACAGAAACGAGAGCGTTCCCGCCGGGATGTAGTTCAGCGCCATCAGGCTCGAGTACGCGATCAGCGCCTGAGCGATCCCGATGATCACGAGAACGCGCAATCCATCGCGCTGTAGCCGCCGCGTCCCGGTGCTCCACGCGAGAACGGCGAGCATCACGGCGGCCAACGCGTAACGGCCGACCAATACTTCGACAAGCGGCGCACCGCTCCGCGTGGCGAACGTCACGAAGATCGGGATCGACGCGAAGCCGCACGCGCTCAGCGCGATGAGCAGCGTCGCGCGACCGGACGCTGCGCGTGAAGATGGCCCGTCAGTCACGCGGCTAGAGCAGCGTTCCGCGCAGGATCAGCAGCGCGACCGTGAAGTAGATGACCAGGCCCGTGACGTCCACCAGGGTCGCGACAAAGGGCGCCGACGCGCTGGCGGGATCGAATCCGAGTCGCTTCAGCAGGAAGGGAAGCATCGACCCGGCGAGCGTTCCAAAGGTGACGACCCCCACCAGTGCCGAGCCGACAGTCGTCGCGACCAGCAGATAGTGCGTTCCATAATCATACCAGCCCGTCGCCTGCCAGATGAGAATGCGCGTCACGCCGACGACGCCAAGGAGCGCGCCGAGCGCGAGTCCAGATGGCAACTCGCGCACGGCGACCTTCCACCAATCACTCAGCTTCAACTCCTGGAGCGCGAGCGCGCGAATGATGAGCGACGTCGCTTGTGACCCGGAGTTGCCGCCCGAGCTGATGATCAGCGGGACAAACAGCGCGAGCACGACCGCGTGCGCAATTTCATCCTGGAAGTGACCCATTGCGGTGGCCGTCAGCATTTCGCCGAGGAACAATGCCGTGAGCCAGCCGCCGCGTTTTCGGATCATGGCCCAGAAGCCGATCGACGTGTACGGCTCGTCGAGTGCCTCCATGCCGCCCATCTTCTGGATGTCCTCCGTTTGCACGTCCTCGAGGACGTCGATGACGTCGTCGACCGTCACGACGCCCATGATATGGCCGCTCTCGCTCACGACCGGCACCGCGATGAGGTCGTATTCAGCGGTGATGCGCGCGACTTCCTGCCGGTCCGCGTGAGGCGAAACGCTCACCACCTCCGTCCACGCGACGTCCGAGATCTTCGCGCCGGGCGCGGCCGCCAAGAGCTCGCGCAGCGACAGCACGCCCGCCAGCCGTCCCTCGCGATCGGTCGCGTAAATGTTGTACGTAGCCTCGCGCCGGCCCGAACGCGCGAGCGCGCGAACCTGTTCGAGCGCCTCGTCCACCTGCACGTCCGCGGAGACCGAGACGAACTCGGTCGTCATCAGGCCGCCCGCGGTATTCGGCTCGTACTGGAGGAGGCGCTCGGTCTCTTCGCGCGCTTCCTTGGGAAGCTCCGAGACGATCCCCTCGGCGACATCCTCGTCCATCTCCTCGAGGACGTCGGCGCGGTCGTCCGGCGTCATCTGCGAGACGAGCGCCGCCGCCTGATCGGTCGGGATCTCCTCGAGAATCTCGGTGCGCAGCTCCTCGTCGAGGTACTCCAGCACGTCGGCCGCGCGCTCCTTCGGCAGCGCCGCCAGAAGGGCTTTGACCTTCTCGTGCGGCATCAGTTCCGCGACCTCGGCGAGGTCCCGTGGATGCAGCTCCAGGGTCTCGGCCGCGAGAGTCTCCGGGGACTCCTCGAGTAGGTCGAGGATATCCGGCGCCATCAGAGCGGCGAGGGGACGTTCCTGCGGATTACGGGTCGATGCCATGGCCGCGATAAGAAAGGCCCCAAATAGCGTTGGGGCAACACCAATGGCCCCGGCCGACACCCGCGGTCAAACCCTTCCGTAGGAACCGGTGTCTGATTCCTCGTGGCGGCGCTGAGGCCGCTCGTGCCGACTTTTTCCCATTAGGCCTTATGCGTCCAGCGACGACCTTCGCGCCATTGCTCCTCAT
>DATBRO010000009.1:0-13034 GCA_036560265.1 Gemmatimonadaceae bacterium
CTCGGTGCGCGCGATCGCGAGAATGTCATAGGTTTTCGCTAGACGAAGCGCGATCGCGCGGCCGATGCCACGCGAGGCGCCCGTGACGACCGCGAGCGGTCGAGTCATTGCGGATTCCTTCCCTGAGTGCTTGCGTCGATGCTGTTCATAGAGCCTAATCAATAACCCCCCACTCCCTCATGCGACTCTCCTTCGCTCTGCCTGTCATCCTTCCTGTCTTCGCCTCCTTCGCGCAGGCGCCGTATGCGCGCGAGCGCACCCGCATCGACTCGCTCGTGTCGGCCCAGGTCAGCGACGTGCCGATCGCGGGTGTAGCAGTCGCCGTCGTCAAAGGACGCGACACGATCGCGATGCGGGGCTGGGGATTCGCCGACATCGAAAACGACGTCCCGGTCACGCCGGCGTCGGTGTTTCGCATCGGATCCATCACCAAGCAGTTCACGTCCGCGGCGATCATGCAGCTCGTCGAAAAGGGCCGGCTCTCGCTGGAGGACACGCTCGGCACGCTGTTGCCCGGCGTGCCCAGCGCATGGCGGACAGTGACGCTGCGCCAATTGTTGAATCACACGTCGGGCATACCGAGCTACACCGACCTGGGGCCGCGATGGCTCACCCGCAGGCGCGAGGACATGAGCCCGGATTCGCTCCTCGCATTCACGGCGAAGGACACGATGAACTTTGCGCCCGGATCGAAATGGCGGTACGACAACACCGGCTACGTGCTGTTGGGGATGATCCTCGACCGAACGACGGGAAAACTGTACCCGAAATATCTGGAGGACCAGTTTTTCAAGCCGCTGGGACTTGCATCGACGATGTATTGCTCCACCGAACCGATCATCAAGCATCGGGCGCAAGGATATGCCAGGCGAGGCAAGCAGCTCACGAACACGGACTTCCTCGCCATGTCGCAACCGTACTCCGCGGGCGCGCTGTGCTCGACGGTCGGCGATCTGGTCAAATGGACGCGCGCCCTGCATAGCGGCACAGTCGTCAGCCCGGCGTTATTCGTCCAGATGACGACGCCGATCGGCGCGGCAATCATGAGTCATTATGGATTTGGTCTCGGTGTCGATTCGCTCGCGGGCCATCGGCGGATCGCGCACGGGGGCGGCATCAACGGGTTCTTGACCCACGCAGCCTACTACCCCGGTGATTCGCTCATCGTCGTGGTGCTGGCGAACACGTCTCCGGTGCCGCTGGATCTCATCGCCCGCAACATCGCGAGGATCGTCCTCGGGTTGCCTCTCGACGTACCCGCGCCTCCGCGCGCGACGCCCTAGTCAGCCGAGGAGACGCTCGATCCCCCGCACCAACGGCGCGAAGGACAGCTCGCGGCCGGACACACGCTTCGCCAGCTCGTGCGCCAGCTCGCGCTGGCCTTCGCTCAGGAGCGACTCCACGAGCCACGGCCCCGCGCTCGGGTTGCGCCACCAGTCCTGATCGTAGCGTTGCGTCAACGTCTCAGTTACCAATGCTTGAAGCTGCCACGCGCGGAGATAGCGGAGCGAGTAGTACCGCGGATCGACGTCCGCGAATGCGTCCGCAGGCGAATACTGAAAGTTTGTTGCCTTGGTGAGCAGCTCGACGTAGAGATCGGGAAGCGACTCCCAGGGCACCTCGCCGCCGTAAAGCTGTGTCTCGTAGATGAGCTTCGCGCAATAGCGCCGGATGAAGTGCAGCTCCTCGAATCCCGCGGTGCGGAGGAAGTCGCGGCGGTTGGACTCGCGGAGCTCGGTGTATCGCTTGAGCCACCCCGCGTCGTGCATCAGGTGGTCGAAGAGCATCGCGTACGATTCGGTGACGGAGTTGTCGCCGAGCCAGCGGTACTCGAACGGGTAGTCGGGCCGCATGTTCGCGAAGTGCAGCGCGTGTCCGAGCTCGTGCAGGAACGTGCTCCAGTCGATCTGCCCGCCATGCGGCCGCAACACCAGGTACACCTCGTCGGGAACCCGCACCGGCGCGCAGAATGCGCGCGACCGCTTGCCTTCGCGCTCGGCCGTGTCCACCCGAATGCGTCCTCCGGCCAGGGGATCGATGCCCATCTCGTGCACCTGACGCTGCACCCGCGACTCCATCTCGCGCGCCGGGAACGCCGCGTCGAACTCCTGCGCGCGAAACAGCGCCAGCGCATCGGCGCGCGTCGCGAGCCGTGGCTCGATGCCGAGCACGCGCTTCACGAACTCGGGGAATGTCTCGTTCCACATGGCCTGCGTGTCTCGTAGGAACCGCTCGCACTGGTCGCGCAGATCGCTGAGCGATACTCCGCTCAGTAGCTCCCACGTCGCGTTGTAGCCGCTCGCGAGCCCCAGTCCTTCGATGATGTCGCGCTCGCGCTGGAACCGCTCCCGGCGCAGCGGCGCGAGCTCCCGCTCGACGAGGCTCTCCCGGGCCTTGTCGATCGCGAGACGCCACGCGCGATCCGTGGAGTTTGCGATCTCGATCGGCGCACGCTCGTACTGCATTTTCGTTCCGTCCGGCAGCGTCATCATCGCGGACGCTTCCCACGCGATCTCGCGCTCGTCGAGGGGCGCGAGCTCGCGCCCACTCAGCGAGTCGGCCTGCCACTCGAGCAGGATGCGCGTCTCGCGATGTTCCTCGGTCCCGGGTGTCGCGGCGCGAAATGCCTCGAGCGTCATGGCGAGCGACTCCGAGCTCAGAATCGCGCTGTATTTCCTGTAGAGCGGCTGGAGCTCCGCGGTCGCCTTGTGGCCGGCCGTGGAGAGGTAGTACTCGCGCGTGATCTCTTCCATGAACGCCTGTCCATCTCGCCGGAGGCGTTCGAGAGAGAGACTAGCCGTTACCGTCATCGAGTCGTTCCACAATCCAGTTCGCCACTTGGTCCGCCGCGACGCGATCCTGCTTCAACGTATCCCGGTCGCGAATGGTGACAGTAGAATCCTGTGTCGTCTGGCCGTCAATGGTGACGCAGAACGGCGTCCCCACTTCGTCCTGTCGGCGATAGCGACGGCCGATGGCGCCCGACTCGTCGTAAAAGACGGGAAACCTTTTCCGCAACTCGGCCGCGAGCTTCTGCGCGAACTCGGGCATGCCGTCCTTTTTGACCAACGGGAAGACGCCCGCCTTGATGGGCGCCAGGGAGGGAAGCAGGGCAAGTACCGTGCGCCCCTCCTGCTCGCCCGCCACTTCCTCCTCGCGATATCCGTTGACGAGCACGGCTAGCGTCGTTCGGTCCGCTCCCACCGACGTCTCGATCACATATGGCAGGAAGCGCCGATTGGTCACCTGGTCGATGTACTCGAGTTTCTTGCCGGAGTACTCCTGATGCCTGGCGAGATCGAAGTCGCCGCGGTGATGAACGCCCTCGACTTCCTGGAAGCCGAGGGTACCGCCGAAGTCGAACTGAATGTCGAACGCGGCACGCGCGTAGTGCGCGAGCTCTTCCTTCGAGTGTTGATGAAACTGGAGCCGGTCGGCGCCCACACCGAGCGAACGATGCCATTCCATGCGCTGCGCCTTCCAGTACTCGAACCACTCCATGTGCGTCATATGAGACGTTTTTTGTTGAGCCGGAACGGGTTCCTCCGGATCAACAAAGAACTGCATTTCCATCTGCTCGAACTCGCGCGTGCGGAAGATGAAATTTCCGGGCGTGATCTCGTTGCGAAATGCCTTGCCGATCTGCGCGATCCCGAATGGCACTTTCTGTCGCGTGGACTGCTGCACGTTCAAGAAGTTGACGTAGATCCCCTGCGCCGTCTCCGGGCGCAGATAGACGACCGACGCGCTGTCTTCCACCGGACCCATGAACGTCTTGAACATCAGGTTGAACAAACGCGGCTCGCTGAGCGTTCCCTTCATCCCGCAGGCGGGGCACTGCGCGTCCGGCGTCCCGGGCGTGCCTTTGATCTTCGGGTCGTCCGCCCGAAAGCGTTTCTTGCAGTTGCGGCAATCGACGAGCGGATCGGTGAAGCCGGCCACGTGCCCGCTGGCCTCCCACACTCGCGGATGCATGAGAATCGCGGCGTCCAGTCCCTCGATGTCGTCGCGCGCGCGCACGAGCGCGTTCCACCAGCGGTCCTTGATGTTCCGTTTCAACTCGACGCCGAGCGGGCCGTAGTCCCAGACGGAGCCCGTGCCCCCGTAAATCTCCGACGACTGAAAGACGAATCCTCTGCGCTTGCAGAGGGAGACGAGCTTGTCAAAGACGTCGGGGTGGGCAGACGGCATTGCGAAGGTTGTAGGTGATAGGTGGTGGGTGGTAGGGAACCTATCACCTACCACCTACCACCTACCACCTACGTATCCAGCTCCGCGCTCAACTTTGGCTCGGGCGGCGCCGTCTTTCCCGTCAGATGCGCCACGATCTTGTCGCCGTGAAACCTGCCGTTCTCGATGAACACTTTGTTCGCGTCGTTGCCCGCGACGACGACGCCGGCGATGAAGATGCCCGGCACCTGCGTCTCGAGCGTGGCGGGATTGTGGGCGGGAATCCCGGTGGCGGCATCGATCGGTACCCCGATCTGCCGTAACAATTGGAGGTCCGGCTTAAAACCGGTCATCAAGTACACGCGGGTGGCTTCGAGCTCCTCGGGTTTCTCGTCCGTCAGAATCGAGACGCAATCCCCTGCGATGCGCGTGACCCGGGAATTCCAGCGTACCGCGATGCTCCCTTCTTTCACTCGATTCTCGAAGTCCGGAAGCACCCAGGGTTTGATCTTCTTGTCGAACGTCGGACCGAAGTGCACCAGCGTCACGCTCGCGCCCGATCGCCACAAGTCGAGCGCCGCTTCTGCCGCCGAGTTGCCACCGCCGACGACAGCAACCGGCTGGAGGAACGCCTCGTGCCCTTCGCGATACACGTGGCTTACGTGCGGAAGGTCCTCGCCCGGAACTCCGATCTTGTTCGGCGAGCCGAAGTAGCCGGTCGCGATCACGACGGCCTTGGCACGCGTTTGCGACTCGGCGCCCGCGCTCGTTCGCGAATGCACGATGAACGGTCCGCCAGTGTCGCCCTCGATCCGCATGACGCGCTCGTACTGACGAAGGGGAACGCGAAAATGGCGGACGACCGTGCGATAATACGCCAGCCCGTCGCGGCGCGTTGGCTTGTCGGTCGCCACGACGAACGGCACGTCCGCGAGCGAGAGCTTTTCCGCCGTCGAGAAGAAGCGCACGTACGTGGGATACTGCGCGATCGTGCTACAGATGACCTGAGCCTCCAGCACCAGCGGCTTGAGTCCGGCGCGCTGCGCGCTGATAGCGGCCGCGATGCCACACGGACCGCCGCCCACGATCAGGAGATCACAGTCCGATGATTTGGTCACGACGCGTTCCGACGCTCACGTACGTAATCGGCGTCTCCACCATTTCCTGCATGCGGTCCAGGTACCGCCGCGCGGCGTCGGGGAGATCCTCGATGCGCCGGGCATCCGCGATCGAGCTTTTCCAGCCCGGAAGCCACTCGTATTTCGGCACCACGCGATCCAGCACCGTGAGATCCGCGGGAAACTCCTGGTGCAACTCGCCGTCGTGCTCGTACCCGGAACACAGCGCGACGCGATCGAAGGTGTCGAGCACGTCCAGCTTGGTGACCGCGAGATCCGTGAGCCCATTGATGCGGCCGGCGTACCGCACCACGACGGCGTCGAACCATCCGCAGCGTCGGGGCCGTCCCGTGGTCGCGCCGAACTCGTTGCCGAGCGTGCGCGTCTGCGCCGCGAGCTTCTCGTCCATCTCGGTCGGGAGCGGTCCGCCGCCAACGCGCGTCGTGTACGCTTTCACGACGCCCAGCACGGCGTCGATCGCCATCGGCGCGATGCCCGTGCCGATCGCGGCGCCGCCCGCGGTGGTGTTGCTCGAGGTGACGTACGGGTAAGTGCCGTGATCGACGTCGAGCAGCGAGCCCTGGGCACCTTCCAACAGCACACTTGCACCGGCCTTGATGGCGCGATGGATGACGAGCCCCACGTCTTCCGCGAGGGGCAGCAATCGCGCCGCGAGCGGCCCGAGCAGCGCCAGCGTCTCTTCGACGGTCACGCGCTTGCCGCTGCCGAAGCGAGTGAGTTGCGCGTTTGCGTGCTCGGTGCCTTGCGTGACGAGCTTGTGCAGACGATCGCGGTTGCGCAGGTCGAGGACGCGGACTCCGCGACGCGCGACTTTGTCCTCGTACGCGGGGCCGATGCCCCGTCCCGTCGTGCCAATCACTTTGCTCGCCGAGCTCTCGGAGTCGAGCAGCTTGTGGTACGGCAGCACCAGGTGCGCGCGATCGCTCACGTACAGCCGGCCCTCGACGTCGACGCCGTCTTTCACGAGATCGTCGATCTCCTTGAACAACGTGTCGGGATCGAGCACGACACCGTTGCCGATCGCGCAGCGCACGCCGGGATGGAGAATGCCGCTCGGGATCTGATGCAGGACGAACGTCGATTCACCCAGATCCACGGTGTGGCCGGCATTCGCGCCCCCCTGGTACCGCACCACCCAGGCGGCACGCTCGGCGAGGACGTCCACGAGCTTGCCCTTGCCCTCGTCGCCCCATTGGGCGCCGACTACGACGATTGTACGCCGCAAGTCACCGAACATTCGTAGGGATTAGGTGATAGGGACTAGGGACTAGCCACTGCAGCGGGCAAAAAAAAGGCGCCCCGCGCAATCGCGACGGGGCGTTGAATGAATCTACGGACTGGGTGTCGGGAGTCAACTCGCGTCAACTACAACAGCGTTGACCGCGGAGTTCCTCTGCGTCCTCCGCGGTTATGCTTTCTCGATATCAGAGAAGCGCGGCGGTCACGAGCCACGCGGCAATCACAAAGCCGATGGCAACCTTGAGCGCGGCCGCTACGACGCGCCCGATCAGCGCTCCCCACGCCACGCGCGTGGCAGTACGGTGGTCGCCGGCGCGCGAATACTCGAACACCAGCGCGCCGATGAAGGCGCCCGCGAACCCGCCGATGATCGGCCCGACGATGGGCACCGGAACGCCGACGATTGCGCCGACGATTCCGCCGATGATGGCGCCCCAACCTGCGCGCCGCGAACCGCCGTACTTGCGCGCGTACTTGCCGGCGAGCGTGAACTCGAAAATCTCCGCGACGACCGCGAGCGCCGTCACACCAACCAATGCGAAGATGCCGATGCTGTTCGGCACGAGGATCGAATAGCCGACGCCCGCCGCGATCATCACCCACGTGCCGGGAAGGCCGAGCGGGATCATGAAGAGCGACACGAGCATGATGGCCGCGAGGATCAGGATTTCCATCAGTGCGTCTCTCCGAGTTCACGTACCGTAGCCGCCATGAGTGTCGCAGTCTCCGCGATGCCCGTGCCACGGAGGTGCGCCAGATCATCCCGGCTGGTGTGGACACGCAGGAGCGATCGCAGCGAGCCACGAGCGAAGGTGACCGATGAAAACCCGGCGTCGCTGAACGCGACGGAGTCCGTGAGAACACCCGGAATCAGTCGCCCTGCTTGATGACCGATGCCCGTGACACTGGTTGCCCGGTCCACGGCCGCGAGCAGGTGCGCGGGACGTCGTCCCGTGAACATCACTTGAATTTCGCCGAAGTCGTCGACGCCGTCGCAGTTCAACACCATTGCGGTCCGGGCGTCTCGCGACCAAGCTCGCGCGCCGGCCAGTCCGAGCTCTTCAGCATCCGTAATGAGAATCCCCACTCCCGAGACATTGCCCAGTCGACGTGCCGCCGCGATCACGGTGGCGACTCCGGACGCGTTGTCGAGCGCGCCTGGGGACCCCGATCCCACCGTACTCAGCACTACGGGAATTGTGCCGGTGAGTGTCACGATCGCCGCGATGCCCCAAAAGAAGAACGCGGTGTGACCGCCGACGGCGGAGATCACAGCGAGACCGAGCGTGAGCAGGTAGCCAAGAATCACGAGCACGATGCCGGCGGTTCGCACGAGCGTCGGGACGCGCTGCCACTTGGAGTCGAGGTGGGCCGCGAGCCAAATTGTCGTCGCGCCACCGCCCGGACGCGTCGCCTCCAGGTTGATGCCGCGCTGTCGCAGCACGGGCGCCTCGAGCACGCTGCGCTTCGCGAGCCACGTGCCCGCGCCATACAGCGCGATGGATCCGGCGACGAGCAGGATGAGTGGTGCGGGTCCCCTGCCCTCGGCACCCCATCGTCCAGCGAGACCGATGATGATCGCGGCCGCACCCCCCATGAGTGGCGTGGCCAGTTGTCCCGGGAACCCAGAGAACGTGAACGGCAGTTCGCGCACGTCGTATCCAAGTGAGCGCAGCTCGCGCGCAACGCGTTCACGCGCCTTCGCGATCGCCGTCTTGCCGGTCGGTCGTGGCGTCGCTGCGATCGCCTGCAGCAACGCGATGTCAGGCAGCGACAGGCAGCTCCGCGTCGCGCAGAAGCTGACGCACGCGCTCCGATTCCGCGCGTCCCAGAGGCAGCAGCGGCGAGCGCGGTGCGCCGCCACGGAGGCCGACGCAGTCCATTGCAGCCTTCACGCCCGCGATCCCCAGCTCGCCAACGATGATCTTTGCGAGCGGTGTGAGCCGGCTCTGCAACGCGTCTGCGGTCGCGCCGTCGCGCCGGGCCACCGCTTCGGCGACCGCCGTCGAGAGCGACGGCGCGAACAACGACACCGCGAGAATCCCGGCTCGCGCGCCCATCTCGAGCGCCGTTCTCCAGAGTTGGCCGCTCCCCGTGATGACGGTGAACGTTTCGCTCTGCGCCTCGAGGTACGTCGCGAGCAGATCGCGCTCACCTGAGCTGTCCTTGATGCCGATGACGTTCTCGTGCTTCGCGAGCTCCTGAACGAGCGACGATCCGAGCTTGAAGTGCATGTACTTCGGAATGTTGTACAGAACGACGGGGACCGTGCTCTCGTCGGCGACCCGGAGATAGTGCCCGCGCAGCGCGTCATCCGTCATCGCGTTCCCGAAATAGTGTGGCGCGACGACCAGCAGAGCATCCACGCCACGCTCCGCGGCTCGCTCCGCGTACACGAGCGTGGTGCGCGTCGACTCCGCGCCGACGCCGGCAAGCAGCAGGCGATCGCCGGAGACCTGCGGCCGCGCCCACTCCACCAGCAGCTCGCGCTCGTGCTCGTCGAGCAGAGGCGCCTCTCCCGTCGAGCCGGCGACGACGATGCCGCGCAACCCGTGCGCCAGGTGCGCGCGGACGTTGTGTTCGAACGCGGACCGGTCGAGCTCTCCGTTTTCGGCGAACGGAGTCGTGACCGGCGCGAAGATGCCGCGCAGTGCAGCTGCGCTTCCCGCTTCCCCCTTCCCGCTTCCCGCGCTCACCGCTGGATGAAGTCCAGACCACCGCCGCCGGTCTGCGCGCCCTCGAGCGCCGGTGTGCCTTGCGGCGGCGACGGGGGAGAACCCCCGGCGTGGGCCTCGTCGGGAAGGTCGCTCATCTGCACCGTGGCCGACATCCGACCGAACATGCGCAGCTTGAGCTCGAAGTCCGCCGGCTTGCTTGCGGCGGCCATCGCGGCATGGAAGGAGATCTGTTTCGACGTCACCAGATCCGCGAGCGCCTGGTCGAATGACTGCATGCCGTACTGTTCCTTGCTCGATTCCATGTAGTCCTTCACCTCGCCGATCCGCTGGCTGTCGACGATCATGTCCTTGACGGCGGGCGTATTGATCAGGACTTCCGCGGCCACAGCGCGGCTCTTTCCGTCCACGCGCTTGATGAGTCGCTGCGAGATCACGGCGTGCAGCGACTCGGCGAGACGAAGGCGAACGACGGTCTGCTCCGCCGGCGAGAACATCGCCACGACACGGTTGATCGTGGACATCGCGTCCGCCGTATGCAGCGTCGAGATCAGCAGGTGTCCCGTTTCGGCGGCCTTGATGGCGGTGTCGATCGTCTCGGCGTCGCGCATCTCGCCGATCATGATGACGTCTGGGTCCTGCCGAAGCGCCGACTTGAGCCCTTGCTTGAAGTCGCTCGTGTCGGATCCGATCTCGCGCTGCGTGATGGCGCAGTTGATGTCCCTATGCAGGAACTCGATCGGGTTTTCCAGGGTGAGGATGTGGCGGTTGCTGTGCTGATTCATGTAGTTGATCATCGCCGCCATCGTGCTCGACTTGCCCGATCCCGTCACGCCCGTGACAAGAATCATTCCGCGCTCCGCCTCGGCGATGCGCGCCATGATCGCCGGGAGCTGGAGCTTCTCGAATGTCGGCACTTCCAGCGGAATGACGCGCATCACGATCATGAAGCTCCCACGCTGCTTCATGATGTTGACGCGGAAGCGGCCGATGCCGTCGGCGAACCACGAGCAGTCGTAGTCTTTGATGTCGTCGATGCGAGCTTTGTCGTGCTCCGGCATCAAATGGAGCGCGATCTGTTTGGTTTGGTCCGGCGTGAGCGCCTGCTTCGTGAGCGCCACGAGTTTGCCATGGATGCGCGCGCGGAAGGCGTCGCCTGATTTGATGTGGAGGTCCGAAGCGCCACGGTCGACGGCGGCTTTGATGATCTGGTTCATGCCTCAATACCCTGCGTTCTTGTCAACGAGGTTTCGCAGCGGCTCGCCACGGTCGTAGCGGCGCCAATTGTCCGAGAAGAGCTCCAGCGCACGGGGCCAGAACCGTCCCGGCGAGACCGGCGAAATGTGGGGTGTGAGTAGTGCGGAACGAAGCTGCCACAAGGGATTGTCGGCCGCCAGAGGCTCCTCACGAAAGACATCCAGCACGGCGCCGCGCAAGTGGCCGCTACGCAGCGCGTCCGCCAGCGCAGCCTCGTCTGCCAGCGCACCGCGTGAGACGTTGACCAGAATCGCCCCTTTTTTGAGCTTCCGCAGCCGGTCGGCGTCGAACAGCCCTTTGCTTTCCTGTGTCAGCGGCGCGGCGAGCACGACGACGTCGGCCGACGGAAGCTCGCGATCGAGGTCGTCCTTCCCGACGACGCGTTCGAAGCCCTCCGGAATCCCCCGCTCCGGATGCCGCCTCACCCCGATGCACGTTGCGCCCAGCGCGTGCAACCGAATCGCCACCTGACCGCCGATCCCACCGGTGCCGACGATCAGAACGCGCGCGCCTCCCACTTCGCGCACGGGAGTGTCATCGGAAACGAAGAACGCTTTGTCCCAATGGCACTCACGCTGTTGCTCGGCGGCGACGTCGAGCCCACGAAAGAAATGCAACACGCCGGCAACCACGTACTCGGCGATCGGGACCGCGTGTACGCCAGCCGAGTTCGTGAGCAGCACGTCACTCGCGACCATTTCAGGATACAGCGCGTTACCGACGCCCGCGGCCGCCGAGTGCACCCAGCGAAGTTTGCGGCCCGCAACGAACAGCGGTTTGGGTACGCCGAATCCGAAGTAGACTTCCGCGTCGCGGATCGCGTCCATGGATTCGGCGCTCGGCTCGCGCGGCCCGTCGCCATCGGAGCTCGTGAGCGCCCGCACGACGTGGACTCGCCAGCCTTTCGGGGCCGCGCTCAAAATGGTCCGCTCGCCCTCCGGCTGTAGCGCCCAGTTCTTGGATCGCGCGGCGAGGTCGACGACCAACAACCGCTCGGCCAACCGATCACCCCATGTGGACGCCGAAGATATCTTCGTGCGCCAGCAGTTTTTCGGTGACGATGTCGTACTGCCGCGCGGGACCCGAGAGCTTCAGCTCGAAAACGCGGTCTTCGGCATGGTCGAAGATGCGTTGTCCAATGATCCGGATTCCGCTGACGCCGAGGATCGATTCGAGCTCCGCGGGCGGATAATCGGGACGCGTGCGAATCGTGCAGCTCAGCACGCGTCTGGCGCGCCGCAGCTTGTGCTCGAGCGTGCCCAAGCCCGCGAGCACGAGCGTGACGAGGGCGCCAGCGCCGGTGGCCTCGACATATAGCTCGGCGCCGACCGCAATCCCGATCGCCGCGACCACCCAGATTGTGGCCGCCGACGTGAGCCCCGTGACGGTGCCCCGCGCCTGCATGATCGTTCCCGCCCCGATGAACCCGATGCCGGACACGATCATGGCCGCGAGCCGCGAGGGGTCGCCCAAACGTTCGGGAATCGTGGTGATCGAGATGGACACGTGGGTAAGGAGGGCGGCGCCAACGCAGATCAGGATGTTTGTGCGAAGGCCTGCCGGCTTTCCCGCGATTTCGCGCTCGAGTCCGATTGCGCCGCCGAGTACGATGGCGAGCGCCAGCTTGCCCAGGAGATGAAGTCGGAGCGCGTCGGCGAGCTCCGACAGGTGCGGCAGTGCAGCGGCGACGGCGAGAAGGATGTCTTACTCCCGCCCGTCGAGACTTCCTTCGCTATCTCGCGTCGAGGTCGCGAACGTCGTCAGGCGCCGTCTGCGGCGACACGTCGTCCAGGGCGATACTGCGCGCCTGTTCCTCGAGCTGCGCGATGGCTGCCTCGTCGGGCTCCGTGGGGGTGGCAAACTGCCGAAAGACGGTACCGCCGCATTTGTCGCACTTCACGGACGACGGCACTGACTGGTCGTAAAAGTGTTCGTTGCCGCAGGTGAGACAGACTAGCGTGACAAGCCCAACCGGACCGCTGTGGTTCATGACAACCTCGGGTAAAAATGTGGCGAGGTTATCAATGCAAATCGTATGCGGCTGAGTGCAGCCGCGCCAGCACTTCGTGCAGCCGCTCCCACAGCCGCGCCAGCACTTCGTGCTGGATTAGCCGGCCTTCGGCCGGATTGGCCGAGCTGCGCTCGGACTCACCGCGCCTTCGGCGCGGATTTATCGTTTGCCAGTCCGGCGCGTAGCGCCGGCGAGTCCGCCCGCAGGGCGGCCGGTCCGCGGCAACGCCGCGGCTAATCCGCGGCGCAGCCGCGGCTGTATTTCAAAATGCCGTCGTTCGCGGCCCCTGTGCGCACTCTCGACACAGCGTTGCGCTGATCGCGAGGCGCGCGCCGCACCCACCGCACAAGCTGTACACGCGCACGCCGCTCGGAGTCACGTCGCGATGAATGGAGGCACCGAACGAAAGCAGCAGGGACGGTCCCGTAGAAGTCCCGTATCGTCTTTTCAGCCGCCATGCGCGAAACCGCGCCAGGATGGACCGTAAATACTGCATTCGTTCGGCACCTCCGGTTTTTGCGAAAGTGCATTTGATGTGCCGAA
>DATBRO010000010.1:0-3792 GCA_036560265.1 Gemmatimonadaceae bacterium
CGCGCGATCTCTCAGATCGACGAAGACAAGCCCGCCCAGATTCCGGGTGCGATGCACCCATCCGCCAAGGCGAACGCGGGCGCCCGCGTGCGTCGCCCGTAAGGCCCCGCACATGTGAGTGCGCAGCCCCGTGGCCTCAACAGTCATTTGGAGGACGCAATCCTTGCGCGACGATCGCGATGATAGAGCGTGAAGAGTAGCGCGCCGCCGGCGGCGCCAATGAAGTCTGCACGCCAATCGGCGAGGTCTGTCGCGCGCCCGGGGATGAAGCGCTGATGCCATTCGTCGGCCGCGCCAAACGCTGCTGCAATGACGAGCGCCACGAGCACGGAACGCCAGAGTGCACCGACCTGGGCGATCGCCCGGCTCAAGAGCACCGCAAAAAGGCCATACGCCGTGAAGTGAACGACCTTGTCGTAGGGTATCAGCGGCCTCGGTATCGCACTGCCCGGCACGGACGTGACCAAAAGCATCACCCCCGCCCAGAGGAGCGGGGGTAGCCATCGTCGAACTTTCAAGCAGGCGCCGGCATCAGAACGCATTAGTCTAATCTTTCCGGGGATCGGTTGGTAGGGATTCTCTTGACCCTGGGAGCCTGTTGCTCTACGCTCAACTTCAATGCGCCCTTACACTTTAGCCATCTCACTGAAAGTGATTTCCGAAGCAAAGTGACCCGTCCACCCGAGGCGCCAAGGGCGCGGGAAAACCTTCTTGATCTGACGCCCGATGCGGCGGAAGTTCGGCTGCGCATTTTCTTCGAGTCGATCGGCGACCAGCCCTATCGGGCGAAGCAGGTTGTCCGGCATTTGTGGACCGCGCCGGTGTCCGACTTCGACCAGATGACCGACCTACCCAAGCGGATGCGGGAACAGCTCGCGGAGCGGTTCGAACTGCCGCGCCTCACGATCGCTGCGCGCCAGACCTCGAAAGACGGCACCGAGAAGTTCCTCTTCAGGCTTCACGACGACGAAGCCATCGAGACCGTCGCGATCCCGGAGGGCAAGCGACTGACGCTGTGCATCTCGTCGCAGGCGGGCTGCGCGCTCAAGTGCGCGTTCTGCGCCACCGGCGCGATGGGATTCGCGCGCAATCTCGATGTTCACGAGATCGCCGGTCAAGTGCGGGAGATGCGACTGCTCGACCCGCCGATCAGTGTCACGAATATCGTGTTCATGGGGATGGGTGAGCCGCTCATGAACTGGAAGGCGGTGGACTCGGCCCTGACGATTCTCAACGATCCGAACGGCCTGGGGATCGGCGCGCGGCACATCACGGTCTCCACGGTCGGTGTGTTGCCGGGCATCGTGGCGCTGAGCGAGCGCCGGGAGCAATTCCGTCTCGCGATCTCGATTCATGCGCCGAGCGATGATCTGCGGCGCGACCTCATGCCGATCAACGTCAAGTATCCCCTGTCGGATGTCATCGAAGCCGCTCGCAAGTTCGACCGGCGCGTGACATTCGAATACGTGATGCTGGGCGGCGTCAACGATCAGGAGATTCATGCGCTGCAGCTCGCGAAGCTCGCCAAGGATTGCGGCGCGTTCGTGAATCTGATTCCCCTTCACCCCGGCGGAGCACGCGGGTTTCGTGCGACGCCGTCAGACGAGATCGCCCGGTTTGCTCGCGAGCTGCGCAGCGAGGGCGTCGAGGTCGCGATTCGAAAGAGCCGCGGCATGGACATCGCCGCGGCATGCGGACAGCTACGGGTAGAACGGTTGGGCCGGCGCCCGCCACGAGCGGCCCAGCAGGACGGTGACATCCAGGTAGCGTGACGAATCGGGGCGCGATTCCACACGCGCGCCTCCGAGCGCCTCCGCGACGCGCTTTGCCCACTCTGGGTGGCCGCTGCGATCGAGGACGAGCGTGCTGTCGCGCTGCTCCGGCGTCGTTCCGATCTCGAGGACGTCGAACCCTCGATCGCGAAGTTGCATGGTGGCGCGTCGCGCGAGCCCGCGAAGCGTCGTCGCGTTGAGCACCTGGACACGGACGCGCGTATCGGCCGGTGCGTTGACGTCGGGAGGCGGCCGACGTTGAACGACGTCGCGGTGTCGCGTCGCGGTCCGCGTGGCGATCACCGCGGCGAGCAGGACGAGCACCAGGAGCGCCAGACCAACGCGCTTCAACGCACGGCGTTCCACAGCGCGACCGTTTCCGGAAAAAGCTTGCCCCGCTGCTTCAGCGACCACTCGATACGGAGCCGTACCCCTTCCCGGAACGCGTCGTCGAAGTCCACTGGAACGCGGTCGGCCAGCGCCGCACGCTCGGACACGAGGAACTTGCGCCCAGGCTCGAGAAAATCAGCGAGGTACAGCGCGCGGCCCGTGCGCTCCCAGTTGGGGAAGCCAATCGTGTGGTAACGCACCGCCTCCAGCACATCTCCACGGCGCTCGCCATCCTGCTCGGCACGAGTCGCGGCGGCCGGACCATGCAGCAGCTCAGCGGGAAGGGTTCCCTCGCCCGTCAGCACGCGCAGCATGGGCTCGGGCGCGTCGCGCAACGCGTCGTGGAGCGTGCCCGCTGCCCGCCACCGCGATGCTTCATCATCGGGCAGCTGCAACGCGGCGGCCCAGCGATCGAGCAGCGCGACCACGCGCTCGATGTGCGCGCGACGCTTGTTCGACACCTGCGCCCACGACGGCAAGGTTACCGACGTCACCGGAGTGACGCTCATCGTGATGCTTCACTGAGCGCGACAAGCTCGCGCTGCCAGAAATCGCGATCAGGGAGCCCCGGATGAGGGACCACGAGCGTGTCGTCCGCAATGGCTTGCCGCTCGAACTTGACGATGTCGAGATCCAGCGTTCTGGGTCCCCAACGCTCGGCACGCACGCGTCCCGCGCGCTGCTCGATCCCTTGCAGTGCGTCGAGCAGCGTGTGCGGATCCAGCTCCGTCTCGATAGCGACCATTTGATTGAGATAACGTCCCTGCCCGGGCGGCCCGAAGGGATCGGTTTCCTCCGGCGGCGTAACGGCCAGCACCGTCGTCCTTGGGAGACGTGCGATCTCGTTGCGCGCAACCGAGAGATAGTGCTCGCGATCTCCGAGGTTGGACCCCAACGCGACGTACGCGACGTCACGCATCGCGCTCGCGCACCACGGCGACCTCGGCGTACTCGAGGGGTCCGCCCACCGCGGCATGCGGCTTTCGAACCGCGATTCGCACGCGCTCGACGGAGAACTCGTCGAGAATTCGCGCGGCTATGGAGTCCGCGAGCTCCTCGAGATAAAAGAGTGCGGGCGATTCCATGGCGTCGCGGACCTCGGCGTACAACCGGCGGTAATCGACGACGGCGCCGCCGGGCTGTACCCATGCGGTGAGATCGATCTCCAACGGTTGTGGATGCTCGCGCTCGTGCGGGAGCACGCCCATGAGCGTATGAAAGCTCATCCCGTTGAGAGTGATTGCGTCGAGGTCGTCTGCCGGCATACCTGGAACGCTAATGCGTGATGAGTCCTGCGTCACGCATCACACACGAGTCACTCGTCACGCGTCATGCGCTGTCTCAGGCCGAATTGATCGCCTCGCGAAGCTGGCGCGCGAGCGCGGAGGCAGCTTGTACACTCTCGCCAGCAGCGCGGACGATCGCGCTGCCGACGACGACGCCGTCGGCGAGACGCGCCACGCCGGCCGCCTGGTCCGGAGTGGAGACACCGAACCCGACGCAGATCGGAAGAGTCGTTGCCTTCCGAAGACGCGCAATCGTCTCGGGCAGATCGCGGGGCAGTTGCTCGCGCGCGCCCGTGACACCGAGGCGGCTGATGAGATAGACGAAGCCACTGCCGTGTCGCGCG
>DATBRO010000011.1:0-40897 GCA_036560265.1 Gemmatimonadaceae bacterium
GCTCGCACGCGATCCGCAGCACTATGGAGCCACGCTACAACTCGCAAAGGCCCTCGACGCGTCTGGGATTGGCGCCGAAGCCGCCCAATGGTGGACCAGGGTGCTGACGTTGGCGCTTGAAGCAGGGGACAGCGTCACCGCCGCGACCGCGCGGAAGCGGCTGGAGCAGTAGCCGATCGAGCTAGGGCTTCGTCTTTTCGGTACGGCTTTCGACGACCCATTTCGCCATCTCCGAGCTTACTCCAAAGCGGGCTTCGATCGTCTCGCGCGACGCCTCGTTCACGTTGATCGGTAGTTGATAGAACACCACGGCGGGCGAAGCACCCGAGATCGACGCTCCCGCGACCTGGAGTCCGGCTTGGAGGATGATCGCCTGCACCGCCTCCATCGCCGGGATGTTCAAGAACCGCACGGTGACGCGGGAGCGAACGTCGGGCGAAATGACCATGTTGATGCCGGCTTCCTGCGCGATCGAGATCAATAGGTTGCGGGCGTCGGCGTCCACTGCGTTGACTGTGATCAGCTTCGTCGTGCTTGCACCAGCGAACGGCACGGATTGAGTCGGCCGGCTCAGGATCTGCGCGGGCATCGGCATCATGGGCAGCGGGCGCGCCACGCCCGGGCGCGGAATGGCGCGCGGGATGCGCGTCTGGTTGATCGGCATCGATACACCCGCCATGACGGACCAGCCGAAACTTCTGGAATTCGTGGCATCCACGGGCGCGACGAGAGAGCGAAGGCCCGCGCTTGCGCGTCCTTCGAGCCCGAACGTGGCGATTCCACTTGCCCACGAGATGCCGGCGCCGACGGTTCCGCCGAAGTCGAAGGTTCGCGTCCGCACTGTACCACCGCCGCTGTCGCAATTGTCCGACGTAGACAATCCGCCGCCGACGAACTTCAATGTGCAACTGAGGCTCAGCGCGACGTTCGGTCCGCCCAGCACGAAGGGCATGACTCCGGCCACGCGCGGGATCTTCAACTGGAGCAGCAAGGGCATCTCGAGATAATCCACGGCAAGCGTCAGCGTTGAACTGCCCACGACCGAGATTCCGACCTTCTGCATGTGCGCGAGCTCAGGCTGGAAGGCGAACCGCTCGTTGAGGTGGTGGTTCACGAAGAGAGCCGTGCTCAAACTGCTTTGATTCCAGTTGAACTCCTGGCTGCCGGTGAAGCCTCCCTGGCCGAGCCCTCCTTTAATCCCGCCCGTCCAAGTCTGGGCGCGCGCCGCCGTGCCGCTCGAGACGAGGGCTATCACAGCGGGGAGGAGCCGGGCGATTCTCACAATCATTGCCAAATGCTGACGCTGAAAGTCCCTGTTGCGCAACAGGATACCGACTGTCACTTGATGTATTGTCTATCCTAACTCCCGTCAGCGAGCGGGTCTAGGCGCCAAACTGCCGCAGGTGATGCTCGAGGTGTTTGGCTTGCAGTTGGCTCCATTGCCTTCCTGTCATCGGGCCGAGCGTCGGGTTCACCGGCCATGTGCTGCGGTCCAGCGGCACGGATGTCAGCTGATCGATGAGGCGAATGCATCGTGCCTGCTCGGCTGCGAAATCATAGTTCTGTCGCGCGACCATTTCCTTGTACGTGGGGGCGCGACCCTTTGGCCACGGCACATTGAGCACCATCCATCGAAGCATGGGTTTCGGAAGTGGCGGTGTGCGCATTGGCTCGAATACCGCGTCGCCCAACGCCATGCGCATCGACTCGTTCACGTGCCAGAGCATTTGATCGACAGACATTTTGCCCCACCGTCGCGTCGAATCGGGTCGAAGAGATCGAATGCGCTGTTTGAGCGAGGCGTGGACAGCGGAGTCGTGAAGGATGGTCATGTGCGCGTATCTAGGAGACGGCGAAAACGAAACCCATTCCGCGGCGCGCAGTGATCTTCGCGTCCGCTTCGGCTTTCTCGAGCTTCTTTCTGAGTCTCGCGACGTGCACGTCGACGACATTGGAGCCGGGATCGAAATGCATGTCCCAAACTGTCTCGAGCAGTTGTGCGCGAGTGACGACTTGTCCCTGATGGATGAGGAAGTGCTCGAGCAACTGAAATTCCTTCGCGGTAAGACTGCACTCCGCATTCTTGACGTACACCTGACGCGTGAGTCGGTTGAGCACGATGTTGCCGCACGCGAGCTGCTCGTTGCGCGTTGCGCCGCCGCGCCGTATGAGCGCGCGCATGCGCGCACGGAATTCTTCGATGACGATCGGCTTGGTCAGGTAATCGTCCGCTCCGGCGTCCAGCGCCCGGACCGTGCTCGCCGAGTCGTTGGACCCGGTGAGGACGATGACCGGCGTCGTGCGCCCTTCTTTCCGAAGGGCTTGTAACACAGTGATTCCGTTCCGGTCCGGAAGCGCGAGGTCGAGCACGATCGCGTCGTATTCGTTGACGAACGCCATCGTCTGGGCGTCATTACCGGTACTCGCGTGGTCGACCGCAAACCCTTCCTGTTCAAGCACTTGCTGAGTCAGGAGGGCCATTGTGGGATCGTCTTCTACGAGTAGTGCGCGCATGCCTTGAGTTTAATGACAAAAGCGTAATTCGGCTGAGGGACTACCGTAACCGCGGGAGGGTCACCCTTCATCCGATAGAGAGCACAACCTCCACCTGACGACACATCAAATGAACGCAAGACGCATCCTGGCGACGACAGCCCTTTTGGCTGGTGCAGCACGCGCCGCGTCTGCTCAGACTGCGACGCAGACCGTCACCTTTCAGATTGACGCCATCAATCAGATCGCCTTCGCGGGCAGCCCTTCGCTCGTCATCAATACCGCGACCGCGGGAAGCGACCCTACAGGCGTGACCGCCGCGGCGACGTGGGCGGTGACGACGAACCAGACGGGCGCGAAGATCACCGCAAGCATCGGCTCCAACATGCCCGCCGGACTCACGTTGTCTGTGAACCTCACGGCCCCAGCCGGTGCCGCGAGCGCGGGTGCGCAGGCGCTCACTACTACGTCCGTCGACCTCGTGACGAGCATTACGAAGGTGGCGCAGGGCGCGATGGCGGTCAGCTATTCGCTCGCGGCGACGCCGGCCGCCGGCGTCGTTTCGTCCACGACGCGCACGGTGACGTACACCATCACCGGGGGCACCTAACTCTTGAGTCGATGGAGAGTCGCGCCGCTGGTTGGCACCCTGCTGCTCATTGTCAGCCGGGTTGTTGTCGCGCAGACCATCACCGTCTCCGGGAATCCGCCGGCGCTCAAGATCACCGCTGCCGTGGCCGGTTCTGAGCCGACGTCGGTGAGCAACAATACGACAACGTACACCGTGGTCACACCGAACCCTGCCAACCGGACCTACAAGATCACCGCTCAGCTCAACGCACTCATGCCCGCCAATGTGACACTCACCGCCACGCTTGCTGCGCCGACTGGCGGTACATCGGTCGGTCCGGTCGCGCTCGATTTGACGGCGCGCGACATGGTCACGGGGATCCCGAAGTCGACCAATGCGACGCAGAGCATCACGTACCAACTCAGCGCGACGGTGCTCGCGGGCGTCGTCCCGTCCACAAACCGAATCGTCACACTCACCGTTTTGAAGTTCCCATGACTGTAACGGAGTCCCTCTCGGGTTTTCCTATGAAGCGCATGATGTCTTGTCTGGCAACCGCGGTCCTGCTGGTTCTCCCGGCGCGCGTCACGTCGCAAATCGCCGTTGTGGGCAGCACGGTCGAAGAGCGCGTGGCCGCGCCCGGTGAGAGCTACCTCGGCACGATCGTCGTGCGGAATCTCACGCGTCAGGACCAGCCGGTGCGCATCTATCAAACCGACTACTTGTTCTTTGCCGACGGGACGTCCCACTTCGACGATCCTGGTACCACGCCGCACTCGAACGCGAAGTGGATCACACCGACGGTCCGGTCGCTACTGGTGCCGCCTGCGAGCGAAATGACCGTGACGTACACGGTCAAAGTGCCATCGGCAGACTCGCTCGCCGGTACGTACTGGAGCGCGATCATGGTAGAGGGCGCGCCCACGGAAGCGGGGAGGTCGTCCGGAGGACGGCCCCAAGTGGGCGTCGGCGCCGTGATGCGTTACGCTGTGCAGGTCGCGACCCACATCAAGACGACCGGCTCGCGCAAAGTGACTTTCGCGAACTCCCGACTGTTCGACAATCCGTCGGACAGCACGAAGTCCTTCGAGCTCGAGGTGAAGAACGTCGGCGAGCGCGCGTATCGGCCGACGCTCTGGATCGAAGTCTACGATGGACAGGGCGCGCTCAAGGCGAACGCTCGCCAGGAGCGCGGCTTGCTCTACCCCGGCACATCGCTCAAGCAGACGTTCGCCCTCGGCAAGCTTCCGCCGGGTACGTATCGCGCGATCGTGTTCGCCGATTCCGGCGAGGACGCCGTCTTCGCGTCGCAGTTCACGCTGAAATTTTAGACCGCGTCGATGCGACGCGCGCGCTCGGTGGCCCTGGGCTTGGTACTGACCGTCGGTGCAGCGGCGGCTTCGCACGCGCAGACCGACGGCCTGCGCATTCGCGCGGCGCGCCGCGACAGCATCACCGCGAAATCGACCGTCACCGCCACATTCGTCGTCTCGAGCCAGCGGGACGACAGCGTTCACGTGATGCCGCACATCGAGGTGCCGACGGACTGGTCGATCCTCACGGGCGGCAGTCCGTTCCTCGTTCGCCCTCATTCGACGGAAATGCTGATGTTGAGCGTCGTCGTTCCGGCGCGAGCGGCAGCCGGCATGTATCCCGTCCGTATCTGGGTCACCACGCCGCAAGATCCCAAGGGCGTCATGGATTCGGTCGTCGTCATCGTACCGCCGCGACGCGCGCTCGACGTCGGGCTCATCGATCGCCCCGGTTTCGTCGTGTCGGGGAACAGCTACGACGCGGGATTCCTGGTACGCAATCGCGGGAACATGGCGTCCGTGGTGCGACTCACCGCGCGCAGCTCACTGGGCTCGGCGGCGATGGCCGACACGCTTCTCCGGCTCGAGGCGGAGGAGTCGCGCGTCGTTCACGCGAGAGTAGAGACACCGGCGGGATTACAAGCGGCGATCGATGACGTGCTCGAGCTCGCGGCCACGCAGACTGGAGATGCCGCGCAGCCGACCGAAGCGTCGGCGCGCGTGACTGTGATTCCGGAGCCGAGCCGCAAAATCGAGGAATATCTCAAGGTGCCGACACAGGTTCATCTCCGCGGCGCGAGCTCCAACAGCGTATCGCCCTTCGAGATCTTCGGACGCGGAAGCGTGCGGGATGGCGGCCGAATAGAGACAGACTTTCTCTTCCGTGGACCGACGGGAAAATTCTCGGCGTTCGGTGAGCGCGACGAGTATCGCGTCGAGCTCCGTGCGCCCCGCTGGCGCGTACGCGGGGGCGATCAGTTGTTCATGTTGTCGTCGCTCACCGGTTATGCGCAGCCGGGGTTCGGCCTTGGCGCTGATGCTACGCGCGGCCCCATTACTTTCGGCGGCTTCGGCCAGCAGTTCCGTCGCGCGCCGGAAAAGGGGAGTGAAACTGGCGCATTCGTCAGCGCGCGGCCGTTCGCCGACACGCGGGTCGCTCTGAACTTCGTCGATCGCGCCGGCGGCTTCCTCTCCGGGCGAATGGGAAGTGCGAGCGCCTCTCTGGCTCGCGAGAGCTACAGCGCGGACTTCGAGCTCGCGCGTAGTCAGAGCGAATCCGGCTGGGGACTCGCGCGCACGGCGCGCCTGAGCGGTGGTACGAGCATCGTCTCATACGACATCGGCCATCTGTACGCCGACACGACGTTCTCCGGCTCGCAGCGCGGCTCCGAACACGATTACTTCACCGCGAGCACCCATTACTGGGAGCCCGTTTCATTCGCGCTCAACGGCAGCACGCATCGCACGGACCTGAGCCGATCCACGGGCGTTCCGTACTTCGAGCGACTCGACGTCGGAACGGTTTCCGCGACGCTGCTTGACCTGTTCACGTTGGAGCTCGGGTCGATCGCGCGCGGCACAACGATTCAGGGCATCGCTCAAAGCGGACGGCAGCACGGGCTGCGCGCCCGAGGTGATCAGGACGTCGCGTTCGGCGTCCTATCGCTGGAGGCGGAGGCCGGCCGTTCGCGGGAGCCCGGCGCAATCTGGAGCGACTTCACGGACGTCTCGATTGGCGGGCGTCATTCGTTCGCGCGCAGCGCGCTCGCGTTCTGGGCCGACAGGTATAGCGGCGGATCGATCACAAAGGGCACCGACGGGACGCTGACACTCGGCGCCGACGCGTCGATGCGCATCGCTCGCACCACAGACGTCACGGTCACCGGGTACTCGACGCGTTTGCGCGTACGCGACTCGGACTGGCACTCGCAGGTCGACGCGCAGATCGCACATGTACTGCTCAACGGCACGACGATCACACTTCGCGCCCGTGTGATCAGCGGCGGGAGTCTGCCGAGCGCCGACGGGAGCGTCGCGTATCTCGAATACGGCATTCCGCTGCGGCTGCCGATATCGCGCCTTCGCACGCCAGGCCGCGTGTACGGCAGGGTTGTCGACGCGGTGACCGGATTAGGCGTGCCTGGCGCGCTGGTGAGACTGGGACCACAGGTGGCGATTACCGACAAGCAGGGGCAGGTCGCGTTCGGCGGCGTCCCCGGCGGCGAACACCGCGTCTCGATGTCGCAGGAGACGTCGTTTGCGGACGCCGTGTTCATCGGCGACCCAACGTTGCTCGTCGACAGCGCGAGAACACAGCCGACGACTTTCCGGTTGGCGATCGCGCGGAGCGCGCGCCTCGACATCACCGTACGCCGCTTCGCGACCGTTCGCACCAGCGTCGCCGCCGGACCCGACTCACTCGCGGACGCCGGACCCTTGGCGAATGCGACACTCGTACTCGCCGGCAAGCGCGATACCCTGTACCGCACGACAACCGACAACGGCAAGGTCTCGTTTACGGATGTCCCGCCAGGGACGTGGATGGTTTCGATTCGCGGCGACACGCCGGCCTTCCATCGGTTCGATCCCGATCGTCTCGAGCTGACGCTCGCTCCTGGCGAGATCAAGGAGCTCGGTTTTCGCCTCGTACCTCGCAAGCGCGAGGTACAGCTCATCGGCGTTGGTGAGGAGCTCCGGCCCACCACCGCCGATCCCAAAGCGCAGTCACCCGCAGGGGCCGCGCGCACCGTAAAGCCCAACGACAAGCAGCCGCGATAATTACAAAAGCGTCATTCTCCGGACAGGATTCTGTCATCGGACACGGGACATTCTTCATGCGTAGTCTGAAGTACAAACCCTTCCGATGATGGAGAAAACAATGAACGCAGGACGCATCCTGGCGACGATGGCCCTTCTTGCAGTTGCACGTGCCGCGTCGGCCCAGACCGCAAACCAGATCGTCACCTTCCAGGTTGACGCGATCAATCAGATTGCTTTCATCGGCAGCCCTTCACTGGTGATCAACACCGCGACGGCAGGCAGCGACCCGACCAGCGCGACCGCCGCGGCGACGTGGGCGGTAACGACGAACCAGACGGGCGCGAAGATCACGGCGAGCCTCAGCTCGAACATGCCGGCTGGATTGACGCTCAACGTAAACCTTTCGGCGCCGACCGGCGGCTCGAGCGCTGGTGCGCAGTCGCTCAGCACGGTGTCGGTGGACCTTGTGACCGGCATCACCAAGCTTAAGCAGGCTGCGATGGCTGCGAACTACAGCTTGGACGCAACGCCAGCGGCTGGCGTGGTCGCGTCGACCACCCGCACGGTGACCTATACGATCACCGGTGGCACCTAAGCACGCGTTAGTTGAACCCACTGAATTCGCCTAGATGTGCCGCTGCCGCTCTACTGTCCCATTAGCAGTAGGGCGGCGGTACGGCGAAAAACCCGCGAGACGCAGACAACCCATCGCTCGAACACACCCACACGCATGATCATCCCTCTCGTCAACGACTGGTATATCGCCCTCGCGGTGGCGCCGTTTGCCGGCGCGTTCGCGATCCGCGAGCTCTGGTCGCGAATCCAGCTTCAAATGGATCTCCGGGCACGCGAGGAACGAGCCCAGGCGGCGCGACGCGAGGCCATGCGCGCGATGCAGGACGCACTCGTCGCGACGAAAGCGGCGGACAAATCCCGCGAAGAGTTTCTGGCGCGGATGAACCACGAGCTGCGCACGCCGCTCAACGCCGTCATCGGCTTCTCACGCGTCCTCGAATCCAATCGCGCTGGCAATCAACGTCCGGAAGACATCCAACTCCTCGGTCGCGTTCGCGCCGGAGGCGAAAAGTTGCTCGGCTTGATTGAAGATGTGTTGGACCAATCACGCATCGAGCGTGGTCAGCTCGCGCTCGCCCTCGACGATACGAACGTGGTGGACATCGCGTCCCGCGTGGTCGAGAGTTATCGCTCCATGGCTGTCGCAAAGGGGCTTCGGATTCTGGCGGTCTTGCCTGAGTTCGCGTCCACGATCCCGCTCGACGCCGGCCGATTCGAGCAGGTACTACTGCACCTCGTCGACAACGCCGTGAAGTTCACGATTTCAGGCACCGTGCGCGTTACGCTCGTGACTGACGTGGCCACGTACCTTCCGAGCCACCTGATCGTCGCCGACACCGGCATCGGCATCCCGAAAGGCCACTTGGGACGGATCTTCGAGCCGTTCGAGCAGGTCGACGCCAGCGAACGCCGGACCTACGGTGGTGCTGGCCTTGGGCTTCCGCTCGCCCGTCAGCTCTGTGAAGGGATGGCGTGTCGCCTCACCGTCGAGAGCGAAGCGGGCAGAGGCTCGCGTTTCACGATCCGTTTTCCGGATTCTTTGTAGACAAATACGCGGGCTTCTGCGATACTCAGGGCAGTAGACGACTCCAAATCCCGGCGATGCCGCTGGTTTGGTCGGTCTGCCAACTTGCTCGAGTCGCCGAATGTTTCTGCGGTACGTTGTTCTGGCCAGCGCGATCAGCATGCTCGTCGTCACAAATGACGCGCGCGCCCAGACCGCAACGCAAGTCGTCCGTTTTGAGGTCAACGCGATTAACCAGGTCGCCGTGTCTGGCAACCCTGCGCCGCTGGTGATCAACTCAGCGACCGCGGGAAATGCCCCGGCTCCCGTGACCGGCGTCGGAACCACCTACGCCGTGACCACGAACGAATCCAACCAGAAGATCACGGCCTCGATCGACCATGCACTGCCGAGCGGTGTGACCCTGGAAGTGACTCTCTCGGCTCCCACTGGCGCGTCGAGCGTTGGAGCCGTTCAGCTCACCACGGCAGGCGCGGATGTCGTAACGGGAATATCGAGCGCGAACGCTTCGTTGCTCCCGATTACGTATCGCCTGAGCGCCACGGCGGCGGCGCAGATGAGCGCGCCCGAGGCGCGCACCGTGACGTTTACCATAGTCTCGGGCACATAGACTTTCGCGCCGTATCACGGATGAGAATCACCTGCGCAATCGCTCTTCTCGCGTGCGCGACAGCTGCATGCTCGTCCGGCGGCTCCGAAGCGGCGGAGCGCCGCAGCGATACCGCGGGGTTGCGCGATAGCGTCGCCGCCGCCGCCGCGTCATCGATGAACGAAAGCAACGTGCTGGCGCTGCTCGAGCGCACACATGCCGCCGACAGTGCGCTCGGCGCGCTCGGCGCGACGAGCGGCACCGCGACCGAAGTGAAGGAATTCGGGCGCATGATTCTCCGGGAGCACCATGCGCTGCGAAAAGACGCGGTGGAGCTTGGACTCCGGCTCGGAATAACCCCTGAGACGCCCCGCGTCCCGCCCGACGATCCCGCGGCTCTGCGGGACAGCCTCGCCACATTGCAACCCGGCCCAGACTGGGACCGCGCATATATGGCCTACGCCATCGCCCTCCACGACGCTTCGATGGAGAATACGGCGCGTGCGCTCGCGGCGACTCAACGCCCCGAGGTGAAGCAATTCGTCGACAAGTCGGTGCCCATCCTGCAAAAACACATCGACAAGGCGCGGTCGCTCCGAAAGTCGCTGCCCAAGGCACCAGCGCCATAACCGATCGCCGCGCGGAATATGAACGCGCGATAAGCGAGGCCTCATAGACGGGCTCCCGCTGGCACAGACGCGTACTATTTCATACTTTCCGTCGCCCGAGCATGAACGCGCGGGGTCCTTTCCAGTGATCGCTTCCGGGACCGCGCGAGGACTCCCCTCAGGAACGCGACCGGATAATTCAGATACATGATCGTTCAGGGCGAAGCGGTCCTCGAACATCGCCACAAGCGGCGGAGGGGCTGATGGCCGTGCCGGCCATCCACGTCTCGCTCGTGGTGCCAGTGCATCACTGTGTGGGCAGCCTCGACAAGCTGCTCGGAGAACTGGACAAGTTCCTCGATGATGCACCGGTGTCGGCGGAGCTGGTCATGGTGGACGATCGGGGCCGCCACCCTGACGCGTCCGCCGAGCTGCGGCGTTTCGCCGGCCGGCCACACGTTCGCGTCCTCCAGAACGATCGTAATCGAGGCAAGGGATTCTCCGTTGCCCGCGGCATGCTTGAAGCGGCGGGCGCATTTCGTGTCTTCACGGACGCCGATCTCGCCTACCCGCTGGACGAGGTCTGGAAAATCGTCTCGGTGCTCGAGCGCGGTGCCGACGTCGCCATCGCCTGCCGAGTGCTTCCCGAATCGCAGTACACGATGAGCGCGCGCTACCTGCGCTACATCTACACGCGCCATGTCATGAGCCGCGTCTTCAACAGAATGGTTCGGATGACGCTGATCCCGGGTGTGCTCGATACCCAGGCCGGCCTCAAGGGCTACACGGCGGCGGCGGCGCGCGATGTCTTCTCGCGCGTGCGAATTGCCGGATTCGGTTTCGATCTCGAGAGCCTGTTCGTCGCGCGCCGATTGGGGCTGCGCATCGACCAGGTGCCGGTGCGCTTTCGCTACAACGACGAGCCAACGACTGTGCGCTTCGTCCGGGACGCGAGGAGAATGGCGGCTGATCTCGCGCGCATTCGCTGGCGCGGTTGGACGGGCGGCTATGAAGCTCCTCGCCAGCACGCGTCGGTCGGGACCCTCCCGAGCACGGACGAGATCCACTCCGTGCACTCTCGAGAGCGGGAAGCCTCGCTGTCCTGACGGTGAGCCGAATACGGCTCATCATCAACGCGGACGATCTCGGCCTCGCCGAGAGCGTGAATCGCGGGATCCTCGAGACGATGGAGTTCGGGGTCGTCACGTCCGCGTCGCTCATGGTCAACATGCCCGCGCATGACGACGCGATCCGCCGGCTGCGCGAGGCACGCGCCCGCGGCCTCGACGTGAGCATCGGTCTCCACTTCAACATCGTCACGGGGACGCCGATCAGCGCATGTCGCTCGCTCGTCGATTCCAGGTCCGGCCAATTCCTGCCGCTCCATGCATTGACGTGGCGCGCGTTCGCCAGGCGCGTCAAGCAGCACGACGTGGCAGGGGAGCTAGAGGCGCAATTGCGCCACGCGGAAAACCTGCTCTCGCAAGTGGGGATGCGCGTCACGCACATCGACTCGCACCGCCACGCGCATTGTCTTCCCGCCATCTTCGAGGTCGTATTGCGCGTCGCGCGCGAACGTGGCATCGGACACGTCCGCCATCCCATAGAGTCGGCGCGGACGCTGTTGGGCCGGCCGCTCGCGATCCTTCCGTCGCAGATCCTGCGCATGGTGCTTTCGACGCGCGCGGCGCTCGACGACGTCGGATTCGCCGGGTTCGCGTTGATGGGATCGTCGGCGTTGGATCGCGATCTCGAGCGGCTGCTGCGAAGGCTTCCCGAGGGCACCACGGAGCTCATGGTGCACCCAGGCTACGACTCGCCGGAGCTCGCCGCGCTCGATCCGTACCGTGCGCCCCGCGAGCGCGAGGTACGCGCGCTCACGTCGCCGGCGCTGCGCGATCTGCTGCGGAGGCTTGGTGCGGAGCTGATTCACTTCGGCGCCACAACTGCACCTGCGTGAGCGCCCACACCAACAGGATTGGCAGTGTCTTGAGCCGATAGTGTTGGAAGATCTCCCGCCGCAATCCCGTCGGCATTGCGTCGCTCGATGACAGCACCGTACCGATCACGACGATCGTGAGCACGCCCCACGCAAAACGATCGCGCTCCGAGACCGCAAACCAGATCGCCACGCCCGCGAGGGCGATAACGAAGGACGGACTCTCCGCTCCGTGATTGAACAGCACGGAGAACATCAGCACCGACGCGAGAAAGAGCAGGCGAAAGCGCGGCTGCGCCCAGTGCGACATCCGGACGAGCGGCGCCAGCAGAATTCCGACACCTGCGATTTGCACAGGCCAGTTCGCCCAGCCCACGCCAAACCAGATGCGCAGGTGCTCCATCACCGAATAGCCGCCTTCGTCGGCTCCCTGCACGGCCATCCACGAGTGATACTGACCCCAGAGATCTATCGGAGAGATGAAGAGCAGCGGCGCGCCGACGAGAACGGCGGCGACGATCGCCGAGGAGGCCGCGAACCGCGGAAGACGCGCCGGCCGAAAAACCGAGAATGCCGCAGCGACGATCGGAAAAATCTTGATGGCGGTTCCGAGCGCCACCGCGAGCGCCGCTCGAAGCTCGCGCCGCCGCTCCAGCTCCGCGCAGCCGATGATCATGAGACCCGCGACGAGCGCGTTGCTCTGCACGTTCTGCATGTTACCCACGGTGTCGAGAAACACGATCGCGCGCGCCGCTAGGGCCTGCTCGCGCGAAAGAATGCGCCCCAGTCCCCAATAGAGCGCGCCGGCGTTCACGCCGTTCCACAGCAACACGCCAAGCCAGAACGGGACGATCGCGAACGGCGCGAACAGCAGGGCGAAAGTCGGCGAGTAGAGAAAGACGTCGCGGTGGCGCGGGCTTGGAGCGTACAGATCGTGTCCCGCGACCAGATTGTCCCACGACGTTCGAAAGATCTCGAAGTTGTTGGCGTGGTGGGCCGCGGCCTGCGCCGAAGCCACGATCACCGCGGCTATCCAGAGTCCGGCCAGGAGGCGGGGCGCGTTGACTCGAACCCGATACCCGATCTGCTGAAGCACTTCACTTCCAGCCCATTTTCCTGCGCATGACGGTGTCCTGATAGATCAGGTACGCCCCGAGCAGATGGTCGCGAAACTGATCTTCGTCGGTTCGTTTTGCGAACGTCTGAAGCACGTCTTTGGCGCCGGCCGTATCGTGCAGCATGATGAACGCCACAGCCGCGCCGTTGCGGAGTAGCACGTCGGGAATCCAGGCGATGGTATCGCGCGACGCGATCAGCGCGCGCGCGGACACGGCCGCTTCCGGCCAATTCCACGCGCCGATGCCATGGAGAAAATCGATTCCCGCGCGCGCTTCGGCGGGCGCGCCTCCTTTCGATGCGAACTGCCGTACCTTGTCGAAAAATCCCGTATCCACGACGCCGGCGGTGCCGCTGTGCAAGTCTTCGTCGACTTGGACGACGGCGTCCATCCAGGCGTGCCAATCCGCTGGCGGGCGGGCGCTCGTGGTCATGCGATCCAGCTGGTCGACGCGGTACAGCGCATTGCGCAGATCCTCGTCGCGCGGCAGCGTTGCGACCACCGAGGCGGGCAGCGTGTGCGTGGCGCGGATGCGCGCTCCCAGCGACAACGCGGCGGGACGCGCGATCTCGGGAGTCGGCGTGATGGCGAGGGTGCCGAAGCCGGCCCTGCGTCCCGACAGCGCGGCGGCGACGTCGAAGCGTCCCGTCGACAAGCTCTCGTAGCCGGTCGCGCTTTCGCGCATGAAGCGCATGCGATCGGCGCCCAAATCGAGCACGGGAAAGTAGTCGGAGTTCGGCGCGCCGCGGGCGAGAAGCATTGGATGCAGCACGTCGCGGCCGCCGAGCCGAAGCGCCTCGAACGATTCGTTCGCGAGTGGAACGACCCGTCGCAGGTCGCGCGCGATTCCCGGATAGTTCGCGATGGCCCACTGGGGCTGTGGCAACGCCGCGCTCGACGCGACGATGAGGAGATCCGACTCCGATGTGAAGAACACCTCGTAAAACGGAAACTCCGCGTCGATCGCGGCGAGAACCGAGTTCGCGAGCCCGTCGCTCAGCTCGTACAGGTGCAACCATTGGCCGAAGATGCCACGCGGAGTGAGCTGTCCCCTGACGCGCGCATAGAACTCCCGCGTGAACAGACCGGAGACTCCGCTCACCCACGGATTCGACGGCTCCGACAAGATGATGTCGAACTTTCTACCGGAGGACGCGAAGTACGACTTGGCGTCGTCGATGACGAACGTGGAGCGCGGATCCTCGAACACGCGGCTGTTGGCAGGGCGAAAGATGCGCGAGGCGCGAATCATCTCGGGTTCGATCTCGATGGTGACGACCTGGCGGAGCCTCGGGCTCCCGAGCAGCACGTGCGACGTCATGCCCGAACCCTGCCCGATGACCGCTGCGTTCTCGGCGCGCGGCGCGTGCGCCAACGTGATCATCGGCATCAGGAACTGTGTCGCGATGTCCCGCGTCAACAGCAGGCGCTGATTCTTCGACGCGACCGTGTCCATCCACATGCGCTCCATCGATGCGTCCGGCTTGCCGTTCGTCGCCAACGTGATGAAACCGTCGGCGCTCTTTCGCATGCTCACCGTCGCTGTGCGCCCGTCGCGATAGTACGGAAAGGTGTACTCGTTGTGTGATGCGATGATGCCATGTCGGTACACGCCGCTCGTGAGCCGGGCGAGATCGAACCGCGCGCCGATCGCGACGAGGACGAGAAAGACCGCGCTCGCGACGAGCGGAATCGCGAGGGGTGAGCCGGGGGCGAATCGCCACCGCGAGCCCTTCGGCTCCGCCGCTGGCCCTGGACCGGGCGCATACCCCCGCCCGTCGCCTCCGGCGACGGGCACCCGACCTGTGGCAACCAGCCACACTCCAAGGCCGATGTCGATCAGCGCTCCAAACACGAGCAGCTTCTTCAACCCGAGCACGGGCATCAACAACAACCCGGCGAGGATTACGCCGGCGATGGACCCGAGCGTGTTCACGGCGTATACCGCGCCGATCGCGCGCTCTCCCGCTCCGCTCCGCATCAGGACGCGCGTGATCAGAGGCAGGGTCATGCCGGCGCAGAACGTCGCCGGAAGCATGATGACAAGCGAGATGAGATACCGCGTCAGCAGAAAGACACGATACCCGTTGTCGTTCGCCTGCACGGTTTGAATCAGCCCGCTCATCCAGTTGAAGGAGGCGACGTATAGCGGCAGCGTCGCGACAGCGAGGAGCCCCATGGCCCACTGAACGATCCCGAGGAATCGCACGGGGTCTCTCAGCACGTCGGCACGCGAGCGAATCCAGAGCGCGCCAAGTGCGAGCCCCAAAATGAATGCGGACAGCATCAGCTCGAACGAATGCGTCGCGCTTCCGAGCACCAGCGACAGCATCCGGATCCAGGCGATCTCGTAAACGAAGGAGGCGATTGCGGTCCCGAATGCCACGATGAGCAGTGGGCGCCACTCGGGCGCGGAAGTGCTCTCGGCCAGACGCGCGGCGGCGGCTGGCGCCTGAGGGCTTGCCGCTGACACCTGGTCGAAAGCCGAAGCTCGTTCATGCGACCGCGCGATGAGCGCGACCACCGCGGCCGCGATGATGTTCAGAAACGCCGCAACCAGTAGTGTTCCCGGAAGGCCCACCGCTTGGATGAGCACGAACCCCGCGAACAGCACGCCCGCAGCCGCTCCGATGCTGTTCGCGAAATACAGTAGGCTGAGCAACCGTCCCGGAGCCTCGACGGCGCGCGCCATCCGGATCACGCCGGCGCTCATCAGCGGGAACGTCGCGCCGAGCAGGATCGATTGCGGGAGGATCAGCGCGCTCGCGGTGGACCACTTCACCACCGTGAGCAGCGTGCCGCTCAACGACGGGAAAATCGATTGATAGGCGCGTGCGGTGACGGCGACAAAAGTGTCATGGAAGGCGAGCGCGAGGATTCCCACCAGGAGCTCGACGCCCGCGTACCAGAGCAGCGGTGAGCGCAGTCTGCTCGAACGGCGCCCCACGAGATGCGCGCCGAGCGACATCCCGCCCAGAAAGATCACGAGGACGATGATCTGCGCGTACGCGCTGTGCCCTACGAAGAGTCCGAGGTAGCGGCTCCAGATGGACTCGTAGATCAGTCCAGCGGCGCCGCTCAGGACAAAGACCGCGACGAGCGTCGCGATCAACGGATTTCAAACGTCAGGGTCGCCCATTTGGACTCGTAGTCGACCGAGTCCTGTACCGGTTCCATGCGGATGAACTTGACGTACCACTTGCCGCGGCGCGTGATCGGAACGCGCACGATGCCGGCGCTGTCCGCGCGATAGCCGTGCTGGGCCACCTTGCCCGTGTTCGACTCGGAACCCGCAATCACGGTCTGGCGCGGCGATGGGGCCCCATCGAGGAGACATCGGAAGGCGAGAATCTGACCCACCCTCGTCGCGTACGGGTTCGAGAGCGGCACGAGCTCGGCCGGATAGCCGAGGACTATCCCGTAGTCGTCCGTACGCGCATCACCGACCTGCAGCATCGCTTTGACGTGTTTGTGATAACGCTCGCGCGCTGGCTTCCGCAGCTCGCCGGCCCGACGGCGTGCCGACAGGACGTCCGGGAGGCCGTCTTCCTCGAGGTAGGCGTTGAAATCCTTTGCCTCCAGCCTGATGAGCCGCGGCTTGGTGGACGCCCCAATCACGTAGGTGCCGGCTGCACCCGTCTGTATGGCGAGCGTCGACTCCGTCTTCGAGGTGTCGGTCCAGGCGCCGGAGTCGAGCTGCCGGCGCGTGCCGCCGGCGGCCACCGTGATGTCGCGCAAGCGATTACGCTGCACTGACCCTTCGCTCTTCGCGAATGTGCCGTTCAGGACCCGAATGAGCACCGGCGAGTTCGCGGGGACGAAATAGCTCTCCAGCCGCAGGAAGAGGTCGTGCGCTGAGGCGGTGGCGGCCAGCGCGAGGAGCGCGATGGCGGCCGCGACCGCGGGGATTAGGCGTCGCATGGCCTTCTATAGTAACGCAGTAAACAGGCGTAGCAAGCAAGTACCTACTTGCTTGCATCGGCGTGCGTCGCTAAGCTTCGCGCCCATGTCCGAAGAAATCCGCAATCGCATTCTTGCCGCCGCGGCGCGTGTCTACGCGCAATATGGCTTTCGCGGCGCCACAACCCGCCTCATCGCCACCGAGGCGGACGTCAACGAGGTTACGCTCTTCCGCACCTTCGGGTCGAAGGCGGAATTGCTCCAGGCGATGCTGCAGACGCAGGTCGCTGCCACGGCAGTGCCGATGATCTCGAGCGACACGAGCGATCCCGTGAAGGAGCTCACTCGATGGTGCGCCACGGTGCTCGAGTATCTCCGCGGGCATGCCCATCTGATCCGGAAGACGATTGCCGAAGCGGAGGAGCGTCCCGACGCCGCGTGCGCCGCGTGCGAGGGGCCAAACTCGGCGGGGCATTCGCTCGTACTGTTCGTCGAGCATTTGCGTGACGAGGGGCTCGCCGATCCCGACGCCGACGTCGAGACCGCTGTCTCGATGTTCATGAGCGCGATGTTCGGCGACGCCCTCTATCGCGATGTCATGCCGCACGTCTTTCCGCAGCCGGTGGAGGCTGCTCCCGAGAAGTACGTCACAACCTTCATGCGCGCCGTGGGACTCCGCGCGACCGTGCTGCCGGACCGTTCCCGGCAAGCGCGTGTCGCCGGCACCCGGCGCCGCAGTCGCTGAGCGATCCATGTCTACTCGCTATCTCCTTCTCTTCGCGCTCACGGCCCTCGGCTCTCCGCTGGCCGCCCAGAACACCACTGACGCCCGTAGTGATGCACGACTCGTGACTCGTGTCCGTCCGGTTTCGCTCGAAGACGCCATCCGTCTCGCCGATCGCTCGAGCGAATCCGTCGAGATCGCGCGCGCGGCGGTCACACGTGCCAACGGGCAACAGTTGATCGCGCGCAGTCAGTTTCTGCCGCAACTGAACGTCAGCGGCGCGTACGCCAAGACGCTAAAGTCGCAATTCTCGGGGCTGTCAGTGGGAGGTGGCGGTGGCGACACCACGATGAAATCGCTGTGCGCTCCGTTCGTTCCTGCGGGATCGAGCGCCGCGCAACGTCAAGCCGCGATCGATCAGTCGCAGTCATGCCAACAGGGTAGTGGTGGCGGCGGCATCGACTTTTCCAAGGTCGGGTTCGGCGCCAAGAACCAGTGGTCGCTCGGGCTTCAATTCTCGCAGAACCTCTTCACTGGAGGGCGGGCGAGCGGCCAGCGGCTGGCGGCGAACTCCGCGCGTCGGGCATCGGACATCGAGCTCACGGCGCAGCGCGCCCAGCTCATTCTCGATGTGACGCAGATGTATTACAACACGGTGCTCGCGGCGCGCCTCACCGACATCGCCGAAGCCGCGCTCACCTGGAACGACGAGGTGCTGCGCCAGACGACCCAAGCGCGTCAGGTCGGCAGCTCGTCGGAGTTCGACCTCCTACGCGCGCAGGTCGCGCGCGACAACCAGGTGCCCGTCGTGTTGCAGCGGCGCAGCGACCGCACGATCGCGATGCTCCGTCTGAAGCAACTGCTCGAGCTTCCGCTCGACGATTCGCTCCAGCTCACGACGTCGATCGACGACGCGGCCATGCCAACGGTCGCGGGCGTGTCTCTCGAGCGCGCGGGCGCCACGCCCGACACGAGCGTTGCCGACCGCGCCACCGTCCGCCAGGCGAACGAGAACGTCAAGGCACAGGAAGGGCTTTTGCGCGCCGCGCGCGCGGATCGTTTCCCGACGATCGCGCTCACGTCCGGCTATCAGCGGCTCTTCTTCCCGACGTCGACGTTTCCGCAGATCAACGACTTTCGCGAGAACTGGACGGTCGGCATCTCCGCGGGCGTCTCGCTCCTGAGCGGGGGACGCACGCACGGCGGCGAGATGGTGGCCGAAGCAAACCTTCGTGATGCGCGCGCGCGACTGAAGCAGGCGCGCGAATTCGCCGCGCTCGATTCGCGCATCGCGCTCAGCCAGCTCGAGCAGGCCGAGGCGACGTGGCGCGCGAGTCAGGGCACCGCGGAACAGGCGCGCCGCGCATACAGCATCGATCAGATTCGATATAAGGAAGGCATCTCGACGCAGACGGACCTCACGCAGTCGCAGCTTCTGGTGGAGCAAGCGATGGTGAACCGTGCCGTCGCCGCGCGCGATCTCGCCGTGGCACGCATGCGTCTGGCGCTGCTGAAGGACCTGCCGTTGACCGCCGGAGCCGGCGCGTCTGGCGGCAGCACGAACGTGAGTGGCGGCACAGGGAACGTGCTGTCGCCACCGCCTCAACAACCGAGAACCACGAGCACCAGCTCGACTACAGGGAGCAATCAGCAATGACGGCGCGTAGGGCTACCATCAGCGGGAGCATCCTCCTGCTTCTTGTCGCGGTCACGGCGGCGAGCTGCCGCAACGGCGACGCCGCCGCGGACACTTCGGCGGCCGCCAGTGCGGTCTTCGTCGGGCCAGAGAATGTCGTCGTGGTGAAAGCCGAGCAGATTCGCACGGGTCCGACGCTCTCCGGCGCGATCGAACCGGAGCGCGCGGCCACGGTGCGCGCGGAGATTGCGGCGGCGGTGATGCAGACGTTCGCCGAGCCGGGCCAGCGCGTAGGCGCGGGCGCACTGCTCGCGCGTCTCGACGACAGCGCGATTCGCGATCAGGCGCTGTCCGCGCGCGCGGCTGTGTCGACGGCGCTCAACACGTACGAGATCGCGAAGCGCGAGCTCGAGCGCGCCGAAGCGCTGGTGAAGGCCGGCGCCATCGCGGAGCGCGACCTCGAGCGCGCACGCAACGGCGCGTTGGCCGCGGAGACGCAGTTGGCCAATGCGAGAGCGATCTACGCGAGCGCGCAGAAGCAGCAGAACCGAACACAGATCCTCGCCCCGTTCGCGGGCGTCATCAGCGCGCGTCAGGTGAACGCCGGCGACGTCGTGAGCCCGGGCACGGCGCTCTTTACGGTCATCGATCCGTCGACGATGCGTCTCGAGGCGTCGATTCCGGCGCAGGCGCTGGCCGTGGTGCGCGTCGGGCTGCCCGTCGAGTTCACTGTCGCCGGATACGAGGGACGTCGGTTCACGGGCCGCGTAACGCGCGTGAATCCGAGCGCTGACTCGGTGACGCGTCAGGTGCGCATCATCGCGACGATCCCGAACGCCGGCGCGGCGCTGGTGGGCGGGCTGTTCGCGGAAGGTCGCGTCGCGGCCGAAACGCGAACCGCACCGGTCGTGCCGGTCGCGGCGGTCGACGAGCGCGGCGTGCGCCCGTCCGTCATGCGCATCAAGAAGGGTCGTGTCGAGAAGGTCGAGATCGAGCTCGGACTTCGCGACGATCAGACCGAGACAATCGAAGCGCGCTCCGGCGTCGTCCCTGGCGACACGGTGCTACTCGGCACCGCTCGCGGGATCACGCCGGGCACGCCAGTGAAGGTGAGCACTCCGTCCGATACGAAGCGGTAGCCAGCCATGCTAATCTCAGATTTCGCCATCAAGCGCCCGCTGATCACCGTGGTCAGCATGGTCGCGCTCGTGATCTTCGGGCTTTTCGCGCTCATGAAATTGAAGACGGACGAGTTTCCGGACGTCGCGCCGCCGTGGCTCACCGTCGGCGTCATCTATCCGGGCGCGTCACCCGAAGTGGTCGAGAAGGAAGTGCTCGATCCCGTGGAAGAGCAGGTCGGCTCGATCGCCGGCGTCAAGCGCATCATCAGCAAAGCGTACGATGGGTACGCGCTGCTCATGATCGAGTTCCTGTACTCCAAGGACCTCAACGAAGCGTCACAGGACGTCCGCGACGCGATCTCGGGCATCCGCGCGGACCTGCCGCCGGAGATCAAGGAACCGATCGTCCGAAAGTTCAACGACACGGATCGGCCGATCGTGTCGGTGGCCGTTTCATCGTCGGTGCTTTCGTCGGCGGAGCTCACCCGGCTCGTCGACCCGGGCATCACGCGCGAGCTGCGCGCGATCGCGGGTGTCGCCGACGTGCAGACGTTCGGCAAGATCGAGCGCGAGCTGACCGTCGAGATCGTGCCGTCGAAGCTCCAAGCCGCCGGCGTCAGCATCGGACAGGTGGTCCAGGCGCTGCAGCTGCAGAACCTCGCGGCGCCTGTCGGACGCGTGACGGGATCGCTCGACGAGCGCTCCATCCGACTCGTGGGCCGAATCGCGAGTCCGGCCGAGTTCGCGAACCTCGTCATCACGGAGCGTAACGGGCGGCTCATCCGCCTCGGAGAAGTCGCGGACGTGAAGGACGCGACCGAAGAGCCGCGCACCCTCGCGCTGTTCGGTGACAAGGAAGGCGAGCACGAAGCGGTCGCGATCGACGTCAAGAAATCGAAGGGCTACAGCACCACCGACGTCGCCGCGAAGATCCTCGCGCGCATCGACCAGATCAAAGAGACGCTGCCGAAGGGCACCAAGATCGACGTGGTCAAAGACTCGGGAACGCGCGTGCGACGCGCCGTCCGCAACGTGGAAGAGGCGCTCTTTCTCGGCGCTATCCTCACGGTGCTCGTCGTGTTCCTGTTCCTGAACTCCTGGCGCTCGACGGTGATCACCGGTGTGGCGCTGCCGATCTCGGTGCTCGCGAGCTTCATCGCGGTGTGGGCGCTCGGCTTCAATCTCGAGACGATGTCGCTGATGGGGCTATCGCTGGCCATCGGCATCCTCATCGACGACGCCATCGTCGTGCGCGAGAACATCGTGCGACACGTGGAGATGGGGAAAGACCATTACACGGCGTCGCGGGAAGGCACCGACGAGATCGGGCTCGCGGTTGCCGCGACGACGTTCTCGATTCTCGCCGTCTTCATTCCGATCGGGTTCATGCCGGGCGTCGGTGGCCAATGGTTCAAGCCGTTCGCGCTCACCATCGCGTCCTCGGTGTTCGTGTCGCTGTTCGTGTCGTTCTCGCTCGACCCGATGCTCTCGGCGTATTGGGCGGATCCGCACAAGCCGCCGCACGAGCGCGCGTGGATCACGCGACAGCTCGACAAGTTCAATCGCTGGTTCAACCACCAAGCGCAGAACTACCGCAAGGTCATCGCGTGGGCCCTGGACCATCGCGCGTCGATGATCGTGATCGCGGCCGGCGCGTTCTTCGCCTCGTTCCTGCTGCCCTCGCGCGGCATCAGCGGTCTGGCCGCCGCCATCATCGGGATCGGCGTGATGGTCTACGGCATCAACACGAGGCGGTTCAATCGCGTCGCACGCGCGGCTTTGGTGGCCGTTGGCGCGCTCACGTTCGTCATGTTGCCGCAGATTGTGCCTCCGGTCCGGACGGTGGGCTCGGCCTTCTTCCCGGTGGACGACCGGTCCGAGTTCATCATGAAGATCGAGACGCCGCCGGGATCGAATCTCGAATACACGCGGCTCAAGGCCCAAGAAGCCGCGCGCCTCGTCCGCGGCCAACCCGAAGTGCGTTATACCTACACCACGTTGGGCGAGGGCGCGACCGGTGCCGTCGACGTCGGCAACATCTATGTGAAGCTGACGCCGAAAGACCAGCGAAGTCGTTCGGTGGAGGCACTCGCCGCCGATTTGCGCCGGCAGATGAGCCACGTGGCAGGCGCAACGATTTCGATTTTCACGAACGATTTCAGCGCAGGCTTCAAGCAGATCCTGGTGCAGATTCGTGGACAGGACGTGAAGAACCTCGCGGTGGCCGCGGAGATGGTACGCGCCGAGGTGGCGAAAATTCCAGGCGCCGTGGACATCGGCCTGTCGTCCAAGGGACAGAAGCCTGAGCTGGACATCGAGCCGAACCGCGGCGTCGCGGGTTCACTCGGCGTGAGCGTAGGACAGATCGCGCAGTCGCTGCGTCCCGCGTTCGCGGGCATCGATGTCGGCGACTGGATCGATCCCACCGGCAAGTCGCGCAACGTCACTGTCCGGCTGGCACCCGAATCACGGCGTCGCGCGGCGGACCTCGCGCAGCTTCCGCTCGTCGTGATGGGACCGAACGGCGCGCCCACGACGCTGCCGCTCGGCCAGGTGGCGACGATCACGGAAGGCGTGGGCCCGGCCATCATCGATCACTTGAATCGCGAGCCCGTCGTCAATGTCGAGTTGAATACCTCCGGCCGCGCGACAGGGGACGTGACGGCCGACATTCAGAAAGCCGTCGACAAGCTGCAGCTCCCGCCGGGAGTGCGCGTGACGCTCGGGGGCGACGCCGAATCCCAAGCCGAGGTGTTCGGTCAGATCTTCGCGGCGTTAGGGCTCGCAGTCCTGCTCATGTACCTCATACTGGTGGTACAGTTCGGCTCGTTCCTCGATCCGCTGGCGATCATGATGTCGCTGCCGCTCTCGCTCGTCGGTGTCATGCTGGCGCTGGCGGTGACCGGCTACACGATCAATCTCATGAGCCTCATCGGTGTGATTCTGCTGATGGGGATCACGGCGAAGAACGCGATTCTGTTGATCGATTTCGCGAAGTGGGCCCGCGAAGAACGCGGCACGCCGTTGCGCGAGGCGTTGATTGAAGCCGGCTCGATTCGTCTGCGCCCGATCCTGATGACGACATTCGCGCTGATCGCGGGCATGTTGCCGATTGCGCTCGGAACGGGAGAGGGCTCTGCGTTCCGCGCCCCGATGGGCGTCGCGATCGTCGGTGGGGTGATCACGTCGACGTTCCTGACGTTGCTCGTGATCCCAACGTTCTATGAAGTGATCGACCTGTTCCGGGCGACGCTCTCCCGGCGCGTCGGGTTGCGGGCGCCGCAGACCGCGGAGCATCCGGTGGTCACAGCACTTGGAGATTAGGTTCGGCGCGCCAGGGCCACAGGCTCCGAGGGCCGGAGCGATGAAGTACAATTCAGCGTATGACGGTCTACCTGAATGGCCAGTATTTGCCGGTAGAGCAGGCCAAGCTCTCCGTGCTCGATCGCGGATTCATCTTTGGCGACGGCGTATACGAAGTGTGGCGCGTCATCGAGGGCAAGCTCTTCGCGCATGAGCGACACGACCGGCGGCTGCGCCGAGGGCTGAAGGCCCTCGAGCTCGTCGTTCCGGACCGGGACGTGGACGCGCTGGCCGGAGTCGCCGACCGGCTGCTCCGCGACAACGACCTCGCGACCGGCGAGGCGACCTTTTACGTAGAAATCACGCGCGGCCCGGCGCCGCGGACGCACGCGTATCCGCCAGCCGGCACGAAGCCGACGATCTTCGCGATGGTGACGCGCTTCGAGGTGCCGCACGCGGCGCGCGCCGCCGGCGCGAAGGCCATCACACAGCCGGACGTGCGTTGGCTGCGCTGCGACATCAAGACCGTGCAGCTGTTGCCCAATGTGATGGCCAAACAGAAGGCGCAGGTCGCGGGCGCGCTCGAGGCGATTCTCGTCCGCGACGGAATCGTCACCGAAGGCACGCACACGAGCGTGCTCGGCGTGAAAAACGGCGAGCTGCGCACGCACCCGCTTTCGCCGCTGATCCTTCCGAGCGTCACCCGCGAGTTCGTGCTCGAGATCGCGCGAGAGCAGGGCGTGCCCGTAAGCGAGGAAGCATTCAGTGCGAAAGCGCTCTTCGAGCTCGATGAGCTGTTCGTGTCGGGCACGACGACGGACGTCACACCGATCGTCGACGTGGACGGGAAGCGCATCGGCTCGGGCAAGCCAGGGCCGATCTCGCGCGCCCTGTACGCCGGACTGCAGAGCCGTCTTTACGCAGGCGCCGCGGTTCCGCAGAGTTAGCGTTAGGTCCCGGACGGTTCGCGCCCGAGCGACGACAGGGCCGTTGTCGCCCTGACGCCATCGGAGATACCATGACTTACTTGCTCACGCGCGGGCTTGTCGTCGCGACAATCGTGGCCTCAGGACTAGGCGCGCAGCAGCCGGAGTTCGACGTTCTGATCAAGAACGGCACGGTGATCGACGGAACCGGCGCGGAACGCTATCGCGCCGACGTCGCGCTGAAGGGTGATCGTATCGCGCTGATATCACGCCGCCCCATCGATGCGAAGCGCGGCGCTCGCGTCATCGACGCGAACGGACGGGTCGTCGCGCCGGGATTCATCGACATGCACGCGCATCTCGATCCGCTGCCCGAGCTGCCAGGCGCCGAGAGCGCGGTACGACAGGGAGTGACGTTCGCGCTAGGAGGACCCGATGGGGGCTCGCCACTGCCGCTCGGGCCGTACATGGACGCGCGCGAGAAGCAAGGCATCGGGATCAACGTCGGCTATCTCGTCGGTCACAATACGATTCGCCAGCGCGTGATGGGAATGGCGATGCGCGCGCCGACGACGGACGAGCTGCAGCGCATGAAGGCGCTCGTCGCCGAAGGGATGGGACAGGGCGCGTTCGGCATCTCGACGGGCCTGCGTTATCTGCCTGGAAACTTCGCCAAAACCGACGAAGTCATCGAGCTGTCGCGGGTCGCGGCCGACTCCGGCGGCATTTACACGTCGCACCTTCGCGAAGAGGGGCTCGGGCTGATCGAAGGCGTCGGCGAAGCGATCACCATCGGGCGCGAAGCGCACATTCCGATCGTGCTCACGCATCACAAGGCCGTGGGAACCAAGATGTGGGGCTCGAGCGTGCGCACGCTCGCGATGGTCGATTCTGCGCGCCGCGCCGGCATCGACGTCATGATGGACGTGTATCCCTACACCGCCACGTCGACCGGGCTCGCCGTCCTGATTCCAACCTGGGCGTTCGACGGCGGCGACACCGCGTTCACGCGCCGCCTCGCGGACCCCTCGTTGCGCGACAGCATCAAGCGCGGCATCGTCTTCAACATCCTCAACGACCGCGGCGGGGGCGATCTCTCGCGCGTGCAGTTCTCCAGTGTGCAGTGGCAGCCCGAGCTGAATGGGAAGACGCTCGCCGACTGGGCGCGTCAACGTGGCCTGGAGCCAACGCCGGAGAATGGCGCCGAACTGGTGATCGAAGGACAGCAGAAAGGCGGCGGCAGCATGATCTATCACGTCCTCGACGAATCCGACGTACAGCGCATCATGCGTCACCCGCAGGCCATGATCGGCTCGGACGGCAGACTCTCGCGCCCCGGGGAAACCTCGCCGCACCCGCGCGCGTACGGCACGTTCCCCCGGGTGCTCGGCAGGTATGCGCGCGATCTGAAACTGTTTCCGCTCGAGACTGCCATCTTCAAGATGACGGGACAGTCCGCGGCGCGACTCAAGCTTCGCGATCGCGGCGTGCTGCGCGCCGGGAACTTCGCCGACGTGGTCGTCTTCGACGCGGCGACGATCGCGGATAAATCGACGTTCGAGCAGCCGCACCAATACCCCGTGGGTATCGATTTCGTCTTCGTCAACGGAGTCGCGGCCGTCGATGCTGGAAGGTTCACCGACGCTCGATCGGGGCGGGTTTTGAAGCGGGGTAAATGAGTTTCCTCGAGCGGCTGTCGGCCTACGTCACGCTCGGAGCGATGGGGATCGTCGTCGAGGAGGCTTCTCCGCTCATGGGCGGCCTCGCGGCGCACGATCGACACCTGAGGCTCGTCTCGGTCATCCTCGCCGTCGCCCTCGGGACATGGCTGTCCGGACTGGCGCTCTACCTGCTCGGCCGCTGGCATGGCCGCTGGCTGCGCAAGCGCTGGCCGCGATTTCGGAAAGGGATCATCCGGTCGGTCGCGCTGGTGCGACGGCATCCGTGGCGCGCCTCGCTTGCCGTGCGCTTCGCATACGGGCTTCGACTCGTGCTGCCGTTGGCCTGCGGAGTCGGTCGCCTGCCGTTGCTCGTCTACTGCATCGGAAGCGGCGTGAGCTGCCTCGCGTGGTCGCTCGCCTTTACGGTGCTTGGCTGGGCGCTGGGAAACGCGACCGAAACGCTCGTGCACGACGTGAGAAAGCTGGAGCCGATGATCGGAGCAACACTGGTGCTCCTCATGGTGATCGGCTACGTCGTGGTACGTCGCCGGCGCGTGGGCGAACGCGCCGCGGAAGTGCTGGACCCGGAACCGGGGCCCCAGGTGCTGGACCCCGAACCGTAGGGAAGCGCTTCGGCACGACCGTTGCGCCTGCTGAATTCCCGGAGAATTTGGGAGTCCCCCGTGTCAGACCGCGAAGAAGATCACCCGCTGCGCCCTACGCTCGCAGCGACAGAATTGCAATTGCAGGAGGCGTTGGAGGAGGTCTGCGACGAAACGGTCATTCAGAACACCGAGACCGACGAACTCATCCGGATCGAGGAGACGTTGGCCATTGCATCGGATGCGGCCAAGAAGGCCATTAGCATACGCCAGCGCATCGATGCCGACGCCGGTGGTGATACCCTCGCCTGATCATCTCCACCTGAAGATTCGCAGCGCCACCATGAAACACACCACGAACCAGACTGCGATAATCGCCAGCTCGGGACCGACGACCTCGAGTCCGGCCCCTCGCAGCATGTTCGCCCGCAACGCGTCGTTCACCGCGGTGAGCGGCAGAGCCTGGATCACGGGCTGAACCGCCCGCGGAAAATTCTCTGACGAGAAGAACACTCCGGACAGAATCCACATCGGCATCATCGCCAAATTCATCAAGCCGGATGCGCCTTCGATAGTGCGTGGACGCGCGGCGATAAGCAGACCGAGCGCTCCGAACGCCAGCGCGCCGAGCGCACAGATCAAGCCGAGCTGTAGCAGCGATCCGCGGAGGGGGACGCCAAACACGAGCGCCGAGAACCCCACCAGCGCCAGTAGCTCGAAGACCAAAAGGAAGAACCGCGAGAACACGAAGCTGCCCAGGTATTCGGCGCGCGACATCGGCGTCGCCATAAGACGTTTGAGCAGTCGCTTGCGGCGCGCATCGACGATCGGGAATCCGATCCCCCAGATCCCGTTGCCCATGAGTCCCATCCCGAGCAGACCGGGCACGACGAAATCGATGTACCGTGAGCCGGGCTCGCGCACGTACCGCTCGGACACGTGCAACGGATCGACTCGTCCGCCGCCGCGCTGAATCGCGTCGTCGGCAAGCAGTCGCGCCGCCCGTGAGTCCGGCCGCGTATCGTCGTACTCGTACTCCACGCGTCCAGGAACCCGCGCGTTCACGACGAGCGCGACCTTGCCGGTTCTCAGCGCCAGGCGAGCCGGGATGGCCTCGAGGTGCTCGGCCTTGATGCCCGGCGATGTCGCCAGTGCGTCCATGGCCACGCGCACGGCGGATGGATCGCCGACCACGGCGACGTGCACGATTTCCGCCGGACGGTTCCTGAAAGCGATGCCCAATCCAACGGAGAGCAGGATGGGAAAGGCCAGCGACCAAAACAGCGCCTCGGGCTCGCGAACGAATTCGCGAAAGCGCGTGAGTGTGAGCTGCCGCAGGGAATCACGCATCGCGCAGGTGACGTCCCGTCAGCGAGACGAAGACGTCCTCGAGAGTCGCCGAGCGCGTGCGCAGCTCGGCGAGCTGGAGTTGGTTTCGCTCGAGGAACGAGAGCAGCGAGGGAACCGTTCGTCGCAGCTCCATCGACTTGAGCTCGAACGCGCCATTGTCGCGCCGCAGGGATGTCACGCCGTCGAGCGCGCGCAGCGCGCGTTCGTCCGGCGACGCCGTTTCTCCCTCGAGGGTGAAGCCGATCACGTGCTCCGCGTTGAGCGACGCGATGAGCGCGCGCGGTGTGTCGAGCGCGATCACTTTCCCATGGTCGACGATCGCGACGCGGTCGCACAGCCGTTCCGCTTCGTCCATGTAGTGCGTCGTGAGCACGACGGTGCGCCCTTCCGCGCGAAACTGCGTGATCAGGTCCCAGAGTTGGCGGCGCGACTGCGGATCGAGACCCGTCGTCGGCTCGTCGAGAAAGAGCAGCTTGGGATCGCCGACGATTGCGCACGCGACCGCGAGCCGCTGTTTCTGTCCGCCCGAGAGCGTGCCGACGCGCGCCTTGGACTTCTCCTCCAACTGCACGAGCGTGATCACGTCGTCGACCGGACGACGGTTCCTGTAAAAGCTCTGAAACAGCCGAACCGTCTCTGTGACGGTGAGCTTCTCCGAAAGCTGCGTCTCCTGGAGCTGAATGCCGAGGAGCTCGCGCAGCACGCGCTCGTGCGTCTTCCACCGCATGCCGAGCACTTCGACCTCGCCGGAGTCCGGCTCGAGCAACCCTTCGCAGATCTCGATCGTCGTGGTTTTTCCGGCGCCATTCGGTCCAAGCAGCCCGAAGCACTCGCCCGCGGTGACCGCGAGCTCGAGATTCGAGACCGCCAGCACGTCTCCATACGACTTGTGCAGATCGCGAATGGCGAGCGCGGTATTCGTCACGGCAGGAAACTTACTCACGCAATCTGCGGAGCAGTCCGGGCACGACCGACGCCAGTAGCATGCCGACGGTCACGCCCCCCGCGATCCATAACGCGGTCCGGGACGCCTCGCTGCGGGTGACCAACCCCCGAATCAACTCCGCACCCACGTACGTGTACGCGATGACGCTGGGAATGACGCCCAGCATCGTCGCGAGCAGCAACCGCCGGAGCGACACGCCCGCCACGCCGGCGACGTAGTCGAGCACTGCGAACGGCGCGACTGGCATGATGCGAAGCCGCAACAGCTCCATGACGTCATCGTGCTCCCGCAGTTGGCGCAGGAGCCGATGCTCTCCGAACAGCTTTCTCATCGGCGCACGCGCGACATGTCGTGCGAGCAGGTGTGTGAGGATCGTGCCCACCAACCCGCCGACCCAGGCCAGCAAGGAGCCCTTCCAGACCCCAAACAGCGCGCCGCCCACCAGCGAGGCAATCCATGCGGGCAGTAGGATGGTGATCGCGAGCGCGAACGCGACGACGTACACGATCTCCGCGCCCGGCACGCCCCTCATGCGCTCCACCATGTTCACCAGCTGCCGTCGCTTGTCGAGTTCGAAATAGCCCAGCTTCCACGCGACGAACAGCGCGACGATGACGAACAGGGGAACGACGGCAAGACGCAGCAGCGAAATCAGCTTCCAGTCACGCCGCATTACTGCGCGTATCGGAGAACGTCATACAGGAATCGCAATCCGAAACCCACATTCGCCACGGACAGACGCTCGTCGTTCCCGTGCACACCGCGCTGGGCGTCGGCAGCCTCCACGCGGAATGGGTCGAAGCCATAGGTGACGATGCCGAGGGCCCGGTACGTGGGACGATCCGTCGCGCCGGTGAGCATCGGCGTCGTGACGAACGCGTTCGGATCACGGTCGTGCGCGGCGCGCTCGATGGCGCGAAAGAGCTCGGTGTTGGTCGGGCTCTCGAGCGGTGGCTTGGGCGCCAGCAACGCGTCCCAGCGCACCGACGTGTCGTCGACCAAGCGCACGAGCACCGCGCGGAAGGCCGCGGGATCGGTGTCCGGCAGCAAGCGGATGTCGACGTCCGCGGTCGCTTCCGCCGGGATCACGTTCACCTTGTTGGATCCCTGCAGCCCCGTCAGCGAAATGGTGTTCCGGAGAATCGCGTTCCAGTACACGTCGCCGAGAATCCAGGCGCGGGCGCGCGGATTCGCGATCGCAACGTCGACGTTGGCGAGCCACGTGCGTTGTTGGCCGGCGTAATTGCGAGAGATGTCGCGGAAGAACTTGCGCACTCCGGGCGTGACGTGGAGCGGCGTCTCGTACGCGGCGATGCGGCTCAGCGCGCGCACCAACTTCGGCACGGGGTTGTCTTTCGTGGGGCGCGAACCGTGCGACGGAATGCCCTTCACCGTGAGATGCTGCCAGAAGGTCCGCTTCTCCGCGACGCCGACCCCGAAGTACGCGAGCTTGCCATCCTTGAACGAGTTGTCGCCACCCTCCGTCATGAGAAACTCGACGTCACGCAACAAATCGGGATGCTTCTCGACGAAGGTGATGGCACCCGTCGACCCGAGCTCCTCGTCGGCGTTGGCGATGAACACGACGTCGCGCGCGAGAGGCACGCCGCTCCGCTTGAGGGCGATCATCGCCATCAGGTGCATGATCCCCTCGCCCTTCATGTCGAGCGCGCCGCGTCCGTAGATGTATCCGTCCTTGATCGCGCCCGAGAACGGATCCACGCTCCAGTAGCGCGTGTCGGCGGGAACGACGTCGATGTGGTGGACGAGCGCGATCGCCTTCTTTGTGCCGTTTCCGCGCAACCGCGTGTAGAGATTTGCTCCGTGACGGCCGCGGAACTCCGCGGTATCCAGAAGTTGAACGTCAAATCCCTCGCGCTCGAGAATGCGCTTCAGAAATAGGGCGCCTTCCAGTTCGTTCCCGGGCGGATTGGTCGTGTTGACTTTGAGGTAATCGGACAGGATCTGCACGGTCTCGCGCTGGAGCGCGTCCCAGTCAACCGGCTGTTGGGCATGCGCGATTCCGAAAGGCGCGAAGGCAAGCGTGGCGGCCGCTGCTACGGCGAGTGGGTGACGGGACATCGATGTCGGGATGAGAGCGAGCGTGAAGTGGCAAGCTGCTCGAAGAAAGAACCCGAAACACGCGCCACCTTCAAGCCGTAGTTGCAAGGGTACTCACACACCGGCTACCGTCCCGCTTTCTGATGCAGCCTCTTCTGCTCGCCGCCTTGTTGTTGCAGGTCCACGTGGGCGTCTCGACCAAGTCGGACTCGGCGAAAAAAAGCAAGGACGTCAACGTCGGCATATCGATCGGCGGCGAAGACTCCACGCATGGACGGCACCGGCCACCGAAGCGGATTCCCGTGACGGCCGAGCATCTGCGCACGGCGTTCAAGTCGCCCTTGGCGCGCACGCTGCTCGAGCGCGCCCGGGCCGCGCGCCTCTCGCAGGACTCGGCGCTCATGAGCTACGACGCGACCGCCTATCTCCGGATTTCGGCCGGGATGGGCTTCTCGAAGATCGGGCGGGACCGGCTGATCTTCCGACACGAAAACGCGACACACGTTCGGTGGCACCGCAACGTTGGTGCGTGGATCGACGTGAAGGGCGCGCGCACGGTCATTCCGGTGGCGCCGGAAGAAGCCCAGGACGAAACGAACAGCGAGATCAGCGGCGACGCCGACATGCTCCCGTACTACCCGGGCCAGGAACCGCTCCTCTCATTCAATGGCAGCGACGTCGTGAAGGCGCAGGTGGACGAACGTGACCTCGTGCATCCGCTCGCCGAGGGCGCAGAAGCCTATTACACGTACGAAGCTGGCGACTCGGTCACCTTCCGCCTGCCAGACGGTAGCACCATCGAGCTGCGCGAGCTGAACGTGCGACCGCGTGCGTCGAAGTGGAACGTCGCGGTCGGCTCGCTCTGGTTCGATGCGCGCACCGGCCAGCTCGTGCGCGCGGCGTACCGCCTGGCCGTACCGATGGACATCTGGGCCATTGTCGACGAGGAAGACCCCAAGGCGCGGGACGATATCCCCACTTTGGTGAAGCCCATGATCTCGCCGATGCGAGCGCAGGTGAAGGCCGTCGCGGTCGAGTACGGGTTGTATCAGGGGCGTTTCTGGCTGCCACGGCTCCGCAGCGTCGAGGGAGACGCGAACGTGAGCTTCATGCACGTGCCCTTCAAATTCGAGCAGAGCTTCAAGTACGCTTCGGTCAACGCCATCGATTCCCTTCCGGCCATTCACGTCGCACAAGTGGCGCGGCCGCCCGATTCGCTGTCCGGCGCGGATCGCGACAAGTGGCGTGACTCCGTCCGCGAAGAGCGGCGTGCGCTGCGCCGTGCGCAGTCGGACTCGGTGCGGCGCGGCCTACGGCCGCCGCTGAACAGCTGTGACACCAGCGGCGTGCGCACCAGCACACGGGCGGTCCGGGGTGCGAGCTTCAACATCGCGGTCCGCGTCCCCTGCGATCTGAAGGCGCTCGAGCACTCGCCGGAGCTACCCAAATCCATCTACGACGAAGGCGAGGAGATCTTTGGCTCGAAGGAGCGCGACGCGCTCATTAAGGAGGCGCTCGCCATGGGTGCTCAACCGCCCCTCGCCATCGGCGCGATTCCTCCCACGCTGAAATGGGGGCTCGAGTTCACGCGCTTCAATCGCATCGAAGGATTCTCGACGGGCGCGTTGCTCGAGCAGAAGCTCGGCGCCGGATACACCGCAACTCTCCTCGGACGCATCGGACACGCGGATCGCGAGCCGAACGCGGAGCTCATGCTCGCGCGCTCCAACCTGACGACGACCGTGCGAGTCGGCGCGTACAATCGTCTCGTCACGGCGAGCGATTGGGGCAATCCGCTCAGCTTCGGCAGCTCACTGTCCGCATTGCTTTTTGGGCGCGACGAAGGCTTCTACTATCGAACCACCGGCGCCGAGCTCGGATGGGAGCGAAACGGTGGTGCGCTCCTCACCTGGCGGTTGTTCGCCGAGCGCCAACGGACGGCGGCCGTCGAGAACAATTTCTCGCTCGGACCCAAGTTCATTCCCAACATCAGTGCTCGCACGGGCCAGTATGCCGGCGTGGCGACGCGCCTCATCCACTCGAGGGGATTGGATCCGAACGGATTCAGAGTCTTCACCGACCTGCGGTTCGAGAGCGCGATCAGTGATTCTGCCAGCTCGGTATATGGTCGCGGCGCGGTCGACCTCACGTTCACTCAGGGCGTCGGCCGAGCGGCCGCGGCTCTGACGCTCTCGGGCGGCACCTCCGTGGGCGCGCTGCCTCCGCAGCGTCGTTGGTTCCTGGGTGGAACGCACACGGTGCGCGGCCAACGGCCGGACACCGCCGCCTCGGGAAACGCCTACTGGCTCGGACGTCTCGAGATCGGGCGGCCGGTGAACGCCATACGTCCCGCAATCTTCGGTGACATCGGCTGGGTCGGTGACCGCAGCGTGTGGCGAGAGGTGGGACGGCCCATGAGCGGCCTCGGCATCGGCGCATCGCTCATGGATGGACTCATTCGCGCCGACGTGTCGCGCGGAATCTTTCCGCAGCGACGTGTCCGGTTGGACGTGTACGTCGACGCGAAGTTCTAAAATCGCGCTGAGGGAAGCGCTAGTCCTTTTCCCTGAGCCGGTCCTTCATCAGCAGCTGAATCACGGACGAGTTTCCCGCCGTCTGCGGGGACAATGAGTTTCCCGGCTTGAAGTAGCGTACTTCCTTCACGTCGCTCGCCCGGTAGAACCGGAGTACGCTCGTGTCACCCTGGTTCTGCGTGCCGACGTATACGAGGAGCGGCGCCGCGACGCCGGAGATCGTCTGTTCCCCCAGTCCCGCGCCGCCGCCGGCGTTGAACATCAGGAAATTCGGCCTCGCCTTTGGAATGACCTCGCCCATGTTCGCATCGCCGTACTCGGCGAGCTCTTCAGCCGTGATCTTGTACTGATCGCGCTTCTTGCTTTTTTTGCGCTTCCAGCGGCAGCGCCACCAGTAAGAGCGCCAGGGACAACAGGATGCGACGCACACTTTCTCCCGGTAATCGAACGATTTCTTTCTTGCACTAGGGACCGCCGTGGCGCAACGCGAGTTCTTCATGCATCCGCGTTGACAGGTTTCCCGAATCAAACTACGGACCCTAGTTTCTCGAACATGGCCAAGGAGCTCATCTCGCCAGCGGTCTCGGAGTATCTCGAGAGCCTGGTGCCGAAGCGCCCGCCAGAGCTGGCCCGGATGGAGCGATACGCGCGCAAGACGCGATTTCCGATCATCGGGCCTGCCGTGGGCCACCTGTGTTATCAGCTCGCCCGGACCATCGGAGCGACACGCGTGTTCGAGCTGGGGAGCGGTTTCGGATACTCGACGGCGTGGTTCGCCCGCGCCGTGAAGGAAAACGGCGGTGGCGTCGTACACCACGTGGTATGGGACGAAGAGCTGTCGCTGCAAGCGCGGGCGCACCTCGAGGCGCTCGGACTTGGCGATCAAGTCCGGTACACCGTGGGTGAAGCGGTAGACGCCCTCCGGCGCGAAAGCGGCGAGTTTGACCTGATCTTCAACGACATCGACAAGCGCGGATATCCGGCCTCGCTTCCCGTCATCGAGTCCAAATTGCGAAGCGGAGGCCTTCTCGTCACCGACAACCTGCTCTGGAGCGGGCGCATCTTCGACTCGAAAGACCGATCGCCCGACACGCAGGGCGTGCGCAAGGTGACCAGTCTCGTCATGAAATCGCCCAACTGGACGGCTTCGATCGTGCCGATCCGTGACGGCGTGCTGGTCGCGCGCAAGAATTGATGTCCGCGACAGGACCGCGTTGGTTCGGCCGAGCGCGACACGCGAGCTTCCGGCAGAAAGCGATGGACGTGACGCTCGGTCTCTTGTACAGCGGCGGCTGGCCGGCCGTCATTACGCGCGCCATCGGACTGCAAGGGACGCTCGAGCTGGCCGAACACGTCTTCCGCATTCGGCGCGCGAAGCCGGATGCGCCGGCGATTCGCGTGGTCTTCGCGGCCGATTTCCACGTCGGTCCGACGCTGCACGCCAAGCTCCTCGCCGACGTCTTCGCCGCCATCTCCGACGCGCGTCCCGATCTGCTGCTGCTCGGCGGCGACTTCGTCTCGTTCCACGCGCGATATGTGAACCGGATCGTCGACGATCTTCGCAAGATTCGTCCGCCGCTCGGCAAATACGCGGTGCTCGGAAATCACGATTTGCTCGGGGATGACGAATACATCGTGCGCCGGTTGCGCGAGGCTGGCGTGTCGACGCTGGTGAACAGCAACGTGCGGCTGCCGGCGCCCCACGACGACGTCTGGCTGTGCGGACTCGACGACTGGGACGAAGGCGCGCCGGACGCGGAGTCGACATTTCGCGGCGCCGAAGGCACGCGGATCGTGCTCGCGCATCAACCGGATGCGCTGTTGGCGATCGGCGATCGCCCGTTCGACGTCGCGTTTTTCGGGCATGTGCACGGCGGCCAGTTCCTCACGCGACATCGACATCCATTGGTGAGGCACAAAGGTCCGGTGAGCATGATGTACATGCATGGCGGCGTGTTTCACTCGGGGGTGAACGACGCACCCGTGCTGGTGACTCGCGGGATCGGAACGAGCACGCTGCCCGCACGTCTGCACGCGGATCCTCAGGTGCACATCTGCACTCTCGTGCCCAAAGCGTAACTTCGGCTACTTCTGCCGTTTTTCGCGTGAAGTAGTTCAACGGCCTAGTGACCTGTGTCTGCCAAAGACATTTTTGCCTCAACACCAACCCCATCGATCTATGCGTCCGGTCGTCGCACTCATCCTAGTTGCAGCTGGTGTAGCGTCTGCTCAGGAAACGCCCACGGAACGCGAAGCGGCGCGCTCCATCATCGCGAAGATGGATTCGCTGCAGCGATCCCTGAACGTCGCGGCGATGGTCGCGCGACTCACAGGGCCGAACGCCGCGCGGGATCAAGTCGCCGCGCGCGCGAAGGAGCTGATGGACACGGAGCTGCTCGCGCTTGGCGACGACATCACGCGGCATCCCGAGATCGGGTTCGAAGAGAAACGTTCGGTGCAGCTGCTCACGGATTATCTGCGCAAGTACGACTTCGACGTGCAGATGGGGACGCCGGCGTCGCTGCCGACCGCGTTCGTCGCCCGCTACAGGAAGTCCACGCCAGGCCCGAAGCTGGGCGTCATCATCGAGTACGACGCGCTGCGCGGAACGAAGGGCGCGTTCCACGGCGACCAGCATTCCACGCAAGGCCCCATCGGCATCGCGGCTGCGATCGCGATCGCGGAGTATCTCACGAAGACGAAAACGCCGGGCAGCGTGGTCGTCTTCGGCGCGCCCGGTGAGGAAATGATGCCGCCGAACGCGAAGACGGTCATGAACGAAGCCAACGTCTTCGACGGCATGGACGTTCTCGTGCGCAGTCATTCAACGAGCCAAACGAGCCGACCCGCGCCGGGATTCGGCACGTGCTGCATGAACATCGATGGCGTAAAATTCACGTTCGGCGGCGCACCGGCACACCAGCTCACCGCGTGGAACGGGCGTAATGCGCTCACGGCGGTGATCCATCTCTTCGAGAACATCGACGCCGTCCGCAGCAACATCCGGCCCGAGGCGCGCATCCAGGGAGTGATCGTCGAAGGCGGAGCGGCCCCGAATGTCGTGCCCGACCGCACCGTCGCGGACTTCTACGTCCGGTATCCCGACGAGGTGTATCTCGCGCAGGTCAGCGAGATGGTCGACAACGCGGCGCGCGCGGCGGCGTTGGGCACCGGCACCAAGGTAAAGATCGACCACTACGGCAAGGACCGGGACGGCATCTCGGTCGGCACGCTGTCTGAGTTGGGATTCGCGTACATGAAGAAGTACGGCGCCACCGGTGTAAACCCGGAGCCCGGAAAGCCTCAGGGCTATGAGGAGACCGGGAGTGTCTCGAGCAGCATTCCCGGCCTCGGATTCAGCGCGAAGTCGTCCAACGCGCCGAACCACACGTACGAGATGGAGGCCGACGCGCTGACGGAGGTAGGCCACCACGGCTTCACGGTGGACGCGCAGGCGATGGCCGCGCTGCTCTACGACTTCGCGACCCGTGAGGATTTTCGCGCCGCGGTAAAGCGGGAGTTCGCCACCCTCAAGGCGCTGCACGAGGAATATCTCGACGCGCTGCGAAAGGTCTACGCCGTGCCGCGGGTCGCCGAGCCATAAGAGTTGCGGCTGATCGTCTACAATCCGAGCGGAGGCGCGGCCGTCTGGAGCCCTCGTGTCCGCGCTGCTTTACGGGTGCTCCGGTCGCTACCGGGGCGGCACACGTTGGTTGCGACCGAAGCGAGCGATATGGCGGGACCCGTACGGCGCGCGCTCGCCGCACATCCCGACAGCACCCAGATCGTCGCGTGCGGCGGTGACGGCACCGTCGGAGCGTGCGCTGCCGCCGTCGGAGACACCGCAATTCCGATCGGGGTCGTCCCGACCGGGACGACCAACGTCATCGCGTTCGAGCTGGGTCTCCCCTCCAATCCCGTGCGCGCGGCGCGACTGCTCGGCGGCGACATGCGACCTGTCTCGTTTCGCACGTGGCGCGTGAACGGGCGCACGATGCTGCTGCAGCTCGGTGTCGGATTCGACGGACTGCTCATGTGGCGCACGCCGCGTCGCCTGAAGCGCGCGCTCGGGTTCGTGGGCGTCGTCGTGAGCGCACTGCGTCACGGAGTGACGTTCGATTTTCCGGAGATGCGCGTGACCGGCGAGCTGGAGAACGGCGCGACGCGCTCGGTGGTGGTGACGTCGGCGATGGTCGCGAACGCCAAGCGCTGGGCGGGACCGCAGGTCGCGATTCCGAGCGCGGACCCGACAGACGATCTCGTCGACGTGCTGCTGCTCCAGTATCGCAACTTTCCCCAGCTCGCGCAGTTCTGGCTCGGGATCCTGTTTCCCGGCGCGCCCCATCTGCGACTGCCCTTCGTGGAGCACGCGCGGATGCGTCGCCTGCGCATCGAAGCGCTCGGCCGCCCGGTCGAAGCGCACCTCGATGGGGAGCCAGACCTCATGACGCCGCTGGACGTCGAGCCGCTCGGGCGCGTGACGCTACTCGGGAGCGCGTAAGCGCGGGGGGCATTAGCGCCGGCGAACACGGACGCTCTGACACTCTTCGCCCAGTAGATTCATTCGAATGAGTACCGTACGGGTCGCCATCGCTCAATCGGAAGTCGCCCCCGACCTCCACGCCGGCCTCGAGAAGACGCACACGCTCGCCCGAGATGCCGCGCGCCAGGGCGCGCAAGTCGTCGCGTTTCCAGAGACCTGGCTTCCCGGGTACCCCGCGTGGGTCGACAGCTGTCGGGACGCGGCAATCTGGAACCATCCGCCCGTCAAGGCGGCCTACGCTCGCATGGCGGCGAACAGTGTCGCGGTCGAGGGTGAGGGCGGACGTGCGCTCGCAGCGATCGCACGCGAGCTGAGCGTCACGCTCGTCGTCGGCGTGGTCGAGCGCGTAGACAGCGGTCCGGGCCGCGGGACGCTGTACAATGCGCTCCTCACGTACACGCCGGAGGGCGCCCTCGCGAACCACCATCGCAAGCTGATGCCGACGTTCTCCGAGCGGCTGGTCTGGGGCACCGGCGACACGAACGGTGTGCGCGCGGTGCCGACTCCTGTCGGTCGCGTCGGAGGCCTGGTCTGCTGGGAGCATTGGATGCCGCTCGCGCGACAAGCGCTGCACGATTCCGGCGAGGACATCCACGTCGCCGCCTGGCCGACCGTACACGAGATGCATCAGGTGGCGAGCCGGCATTACGCGTTCGAGGGCCGATGCTTCGTACTCGCCGCCGGCTCGCTCATGCGAACCAGTGCGCTGCCGCCCGATCTCGAGCTGCATCCCAAGTACAAAGGCGATTGGGCGCTGCGCGGCGGGAGCATGATCATCGCTCCCGACGGGAAAGTGCTCGCGGGTCCCGTGTTCGACCGCGAAGAGATCGTCAGCGCCGAGATCGACTTGGCGCTCGTGCGTGAAGAGAGCATGACCCTGGACGTGACGGGACATTACGCGCGCCCCGACTGCTTCGAGTTCCGCCCGATTCACCACGCTCGTCCCGTGGCATGACGGCGGCGCGCGATCCGAACTTCGAGGCGCGTGTTCGCGCAAGTTTTGGAAAGCAAAAGCTCATGTCGACGATGCGCGCAGCACTCGAGAGCGTGGCGCCCGGCGAGGTCGATATCCGGCTGCCATTCCGCGAAGACCTCACGCAGCAGCACGGATTCCTGCACGCGGGAACGATCGCCGCCGTCGCCGACAGCGCGTGCGGCTACGCGGCGCTCTCGCTCATGCCGGCGGACGCGGGCGTGCTGTCGATCGAGTTCAAGGTCAACATGCTCGCGCCGGCGAAAGGCGACGCGATCGTCGCGCGCGGACGCGTCATTCGGGCCGGCCGGACAATCATGGTGTGCCGGGCGGACGTGCTCTCGATCGCCAGCGGCCAGGAGAAGTTGGTTGCCGCCATGCAAGGGACAATGATGGTTGTTTCTGGGAGAGACCTTACCGACTGAGTCGGGGATCTCGTGTCAGTTAGTAGATATAGACCCGCGTACCGACTGGCACGTACTGGTACAGCCACTCGATGTCCTCGTCGCGCAGCCGCATACAGCCGTGCGTCGCCGCCTTGCCGATCGACGATTGGTGTGGCGTTCCGTGGAGCAACACGCCACCACCGGTGTCGAGCTTGTACTTGCCGAGCTCCCCTTGCACCGCGCGATTCTTCGAGCCGACCGGCGGAATGAAGAGCGTGTTGTCGAACACGATCTCCTCTTCCAGCGGCAGCCATGCAAATCCCGAATCCGGATGCAGCACTCCCGCCTCGCCGTCGCGGAACATGATCTTGCGCCCGCCGCTGATGACTGTCGGCTTGTTGAGCGACAGCTTTCCCAGCGTTAGTCCGTACTCCGAAGCGGTCTCCGCATAGTGCCATTCCGGGGGAATCCAATGCGGATCCGAGTCCTTGCCGCGGACGGTGCGAATGCCCCGTGGAGTGTCGAAGGTCCAGGCCTTTTCGCCGAACGTCAGCGTCTCTCCCGTGCCGATCGCGACCGGCGCCTGCATGACCGTGTCGACGCCAACCACAACCCAGAGCCGCCGATCGTCGATGGAAACGACGACGTGGAGATTCTGATCACGCTTGGACGCTTCGTACGCCGTAGTTCCCGCGATGCTGTCGCGCCGGTTCCGCGTTCGCCGCTCGAGTGAGATCGTCGTGGCGCTCTCACTCGTTGTGATACTGGCTCGCGGCGCGTCAGATGAGGGAATGCCCGCCTTCGGATCCGATGGCGTGAGCTGGAGCCAATCAGCGCCCATTCGCTGCGCCTGCGCGAACATGTGGCCCGGCAGCGCCAGCAGTGCCGCGATCGCGGCGCTGAGGAACTTGAGGACCTTCTTCCCACCAACGACGACTGCGAGTGACGACATTTTCTGCACCCTACGGTTGAGCCCCGACACCAATTGTTTTTACAAGTTCAGTGCCGCGCAAACATGCGAAACGCCATGACTTAAGCTGAGCTAGCCACAAAAGAACTCGCCGCCCGGCGAACCGAGCGGCGAGTCCGTACAACTACTACACCAGCCTGGCTTAGAAGTACCGCACGCCGATCGAGATGGGCAGGAAGTACGTCCGGGCCCCGTTCGCCATGAGAGCGGAATAGCGGGCCTCGAGGAACATGTCCTGGCTGCCGATGTGGAAGTCGGTGCCGAGACCGAA
>DATBRO010000012.1:0-1963 GCA_036560265.1 Gemmatimonadaceae bacterium
GCATGAAAAGGCGCTCGCGGCGGCGTCCCGGATCGAACAGTACATCCAGAGGATCGAGCAGCAGCTCGCCTACGCTGCCCTGCCGCAACTCGACGCGAGCGACGTCGAGCTGCGCCGCATCGAGTTCCTGAAGCTCCTGCGGCAGGCGCCGGAGGTCACCGACATCGCCCAACTCGACGCCACGGGCCATGAGCAGATCGCGGTGTCGCGTCTCGGCATGGATAGCGTGAGCTCGGGCAAAGACCGCTCGCAGGAGCCGGCGTTCCAAAACGCCAAGCGCGGACAGTCGTGGTTCGGGCCGGTCTACTTTCGCAAGGAGACTGAACCGTACATGACGATCGCGATCCGCTCCGGCGGCGACAAGGGACCCGTGACGGTCGCCGACGTCAATCTCAAGTTCATCTGGGATGTCGTCTCGCGCATCAAGATCGGCGACAAGGGCAAGGCGTACGTCGTCGACGGCAACGGCTTTCTCATCGCGGATCCGGACATCGGCCTCGTGCTGCGCAAGACCAATCTGTCGCAGCTTCCGCACGTGAAAGCTGCCATCGCGGGCGAGCGCTCCGAAGAGCTGGCGACTGTCTCGACCGACCTGGCGGGCACGCAAGTCTTGACTTCGGTCGCCCCGATCGAGTCGCTGCGTTGGAACGTGTTCGTCGAACAACCGGTGGCGGAAGTCTACGAAAGACTCAACGCCTCAATCCTGCGCACCGGTCTGCTGCTACTCGCCGGCCTCGTGATCTCCGCGCTCGGCGCGATGGCGCTCGCACGCGGCATGGTCCGGCCAATACGCACCCTGGATGAAGGCGCGCGCCGCATCGGCGAGGGCGACCTCGACCAGAAAATCGACGTGCGTACCGGTGACGAGCTCGAGGCGCTCGCCAACCGCTTCAACAACATGAGCGCGCAACTGCGCGAGTCGTATGCCGGTTTGGAGCGCAAGGTCGAGGAACGCACCAGCGAGCTAAAAAATTCCCTCGAACAGCAGACGGCGATCAGCGAAATTCTGCGGGTGATTTCGGCGTCTCCGACCGACGTGCAACCGGTGCTGGATGCGGTTGCCGAGCGGGCGGCGCATCTGTGCGATTCGCCGTATGCGCGTGTACTGCTCGTTGACGGCGACCACCTTCGGCCAGCGGCATTCTACTCGAAGGAGGCCGCGCCGCGCCTGGAACCCATCGGGCCGACAGCGCTAAGGAGATCGTCGATCAACGGTCGGGCCGTGCTCGATCGCGAGACGATCCATATCGCCGACGTGGTGCCGCTGTTCGATAGCGAGTATCCGGACGCGCACCAAAATCAGGGTGTACGGGCGGCGCTCGCGGTTCCGCTCGTCCGCGAAAATATCGCCTACGGAAGCATATTCATCTTCCGGCGCCAACCCGGACTGTTCTCCCCCGATCAAGTCGCGCTGTTGCAAACATTCGCTCGTCAGGCGGCGATCGCGATCGACAACGTGCGCCTGTTCAACGAAACGAGGGAAGCACTCGATCAGCAGACTGCGATCAGCGAGATCCTGCGGGTGATTTCCAGCTCCCCGGGCGACGTGCGGCCGATGCTGAATGCCGTCGCCGAGCGTGCATTGAACCTCTGCAGTGCCGCAGAGTCCGGGATCTTTCTGGTCGAGGGCGACGCGCTTCGGTTCGCAGCCGGCTTCGGCAGCATGTCGATGTTGGAGGAGGGTGAACTCACGCCCCTCACGCGCGGCTCAGCCAGCGGTCGCGCCGTCATTGATCGCACAGTGATTCACATGGAGGACCTGGCAGCGGCACCGGAGGAGGAATTCCCGCTTGGGCGCGAACTGCAGAGGCGCACCGGCTCCCACGCGATCCTTTCGGTGCCGCTGATGCGCGAGGATCGTGCAATCGGCGCGATAACGCTCTGGCGCATGGAAGCGCGGGCCTTCACTGAAAAACAGATTGCGTTGGTGAAGACCTTCGCCGACCAGGGGGCGATAGCGATC
>DATBRO010000013.1:0-7947 GCA_036560265.1 Gemmatimonadaceae bacterium
GTGCCCAGCGGCAATCGCGGCCCCTATAATTAGCCCGCGTATGCATCTCGTTTATCGCAAGACGTGCCGAGTGTGCGGGTCGACGTCGCTCACGCCCGTCATCAGCCTCGGCGAACAGCATCTCCAGGGTTCCTTTTACAAGGAGGGGATGGAAACCCCGCCGATGCGGCGCATCGACTGCTCACTGGTGCGATGCGATCCCGAGACGGACGAACACGCGTGCGGGTTGCTCCAGATGGCGAAGTCGGTCCCGCCGTCCGTGCTGTACGCGTCGTACTGGTACCGCTCGGGGACGAACCAGACGATGCGGTCCCACCTCGCCGAGATCGCGTTGACGACGGGCGAGATGATCGGCCGGAAAACAGCGACGGTGCTGGACGTCGGCTCCAACGACGGAACGTTGTTGCGCGCGTATCCCAAGGGCTTTCGGAAATTCGGGATCGATCCATCCAACATCGCGCGCGACGTGACGGACAAAGACCTGACGATCGTCAACACGCTCTTCCCGTCGCCCGAATTGGACAAGGTGAGCAAGGGCGCGACGTTCGACGCGATCACCTCGATTGCGATGTTTTACGACCTCGAGGATCCCGTCGGCTTTGCCGGATCGATCAAGTCGCACCTGGCGCCAGACGGAATCTGGATCGTCGAGATGTCGTACATGCCGAAGATGCTCGAGATGAATTCGTACGACACGATCTGTCACGAGCATCTCGAGTACTATAGTCTGGCCGTCCTCGAGCAGATCATGCAGCGCGCGGATCTCAAGGTGGTGCGCGTCGAGGAGAACGACATCAACGGCGGCAGCATTCGTTGCTACGTGAGCCACGCCGAAAGCATCCGCTACAAGACGGAAGAGCGGCAGGCGCAGGTCGCGGCCATGCGGCAGAAGGAATTCGATCTGGAGCTCGACACGGACAAACCGTACAAGAACTTTCAGGACCGCATCAACGTGCACCGTCAGAAACTCGTGCAGCTCCTGACGGGTCTGAAGAAGGAAGGCGCCAAGATCCACATCTACGGCGCCTCCACCAAGGGAAACACGATCCTGCAATGGTGCGGGATCGACAACCGGCTCATCGAATTCGCCGCGGAGCGGAATCCGGACAAGGTCGGCGCGCGCACGCTCGGGACCGACATCCCGATCATCAGCGAGGAGGACTCACGGAAGATGCGGCCGAACTACTATCTCGTGCTCCCGTGGCACTTCGAGAAGGAGTTTCTCAAGCGCGAGGCCAAACTGCTCGAGGCGGGTGTCGGCATGATCTTCCCGCTGCCGGAGATCCGGGTGGTCAAGCACGATCGCTGACGCGCGCCAGCGCAGTGCTAGTGACGACGAGCGAGCTGCGCGCGGATCTCCGCGACGCTCTTGAGCTCCTCGCGCACCGGACCCACATACAGAAGCCACGACAACGGCGCGTGCGTGTCCTGCACCACGTTTGGCGTCGCGTTCATGCGCAGACTCCCGAGCACATCAGTCGGTGACGCGTAGGGGTGCGACTCGAGGAAGAGCGCCGCCGCGCCACTCACGTAACCAGCGGACATCGACGTTCCATTCCATAGCTGCGCGCTGGGCGTCTGGCTTGCGTCGAAGCTCGGCAGCAACACGGAATCGCCGGGCGCATAGAGGTCGATGCAAGGGCCGAACGCAGTGTTGGCGGCGCGACGATCCACGACCTTCGACTGGCCCGGCTCGCGTCCGATCGCGGACGCGCCTACGACGATCGCGCCCTCCGCGTTGCCCGGGGAGATGCGGCACGCGTTGATCTCGACGTTCCCCGCGGATACGATGACGGGTATGCCCGCCTCGCGCAGCTGCGCGACCGCGGTGTCGAGCTGCGGAATGTGCGACGACGTGTCGGCGATGAACGACCAGTTCGCTACCGCGGGCCGTCCGCCATGTGCCTTGTGATCCTCGATGACCCACGCCGTACCGTCGACTATCGCCTTGATCGTGCCACGCAGCTTGCTGCACTCGACCATCTTCACGTCGACGATTTCGGCCTCCGGCGCGACGCCCAGCGTCTTCCCCGCGATCGCGCCCGACACGGCGGTCCCATGCGCATTACAGACCTTGGGATCGTTGGGGAACGCGTCGTAGCCCTTCCGGACGCGCCCGAGCAGCTCGGGGTGCGTGCCGAGCACGCCGCCGTCAAAGACGTATACGGCGACGCCACGGCCGGTGCCCGTCCGACGGTACGTCCGGTCGAGCGGAAGGGCGCGCTGATCGATGCGATCGAGAGCGAGCGAGACGGTTTGTGACTCGAACATCCCTCGAGCGCCGTTGCCGATATTGGAAAGGATCGCGCCCGCCGACGCGAACGTCGGTCTGGCCGATTCCACGCCTACCCGCGTTGCTTGTGTGCAACCCAAAAATGAAACCGCAAGCGCGGTGGTGACGACGCTCTTTGTCGTGCTCCGGGTTATAAGGCGCTGCGACATGACAGTGCTGCCGGTTCGTCTAGCTCAGTCCGAGGTTTCCGTTCGAGCTTCGCGTTCCGGTCGAGCGCTGCGAGCACTCTCCTTTCCGACGAACATCGAACTTCTCGACTAGGCATAAGACAAGGCTCATGCCACGGCGAAATCCGGCCATCGGATGTCGAGACGGGACGCCGGCTGGTACGACCCATGCTTTACATGTAGGGCTGGGACAAAAGAAAAACGCGCGGAGCTCGGACTCCGCGCGTTTTTTGTTTTGGTTCGAGAAGGTGATCTACCGCACCAGCTCCTCGATCTCCGCCGCTTTGCATTTTGCTTCGTGCCCCGGATACGAGTGCCCGCAGTGAATGCACTGTTCGCCGAATCCGGTGCGTCGCCAAATGAGATAGTACACGGCGCGCTGAAGCTTCTTCACACGGTCAGCGAGGTCCGACGTCGAAGTCGAGGGATTTGTCATGGGCGGAAAAGTACGCGGAATCGGGCCCGGCCGCTAACGCACCCTGTGTGGGGGCCTTCGCACCGTTCCGCACTTGGGCTCGCCACCGGGTTTTGCTCGCGGGCCGGGCAGAATCGTGACTTAGCGCACACGTGTGTAAACCGGCTCGCGGTTGACGTCTCCTAGGCGTCAACAACCCCAAACACACATGCGAGTCCTACCCGTTCTCCTTGCGCTGGTCGTCCCCACCCTGGCCAGCGCCCAAGGCATAGTCATTCCGCGCTGCCCGCAACCGCTGCAGCGGCCGGACATGCCGATCGTCGAGTGTCTCCCGATGCGCGCCCAGGTGGTGCGCACGCGCAGCGACGTCAAAGTCGAGCTGCGCGACCGCGTGCTCCGATACGAGGTCGAAGAGCGATTCGTGAATCGCGGGGGCCTGATCGGCGAAGCCGATTACGTGTTTCCACTGCCCAAAGGGGCGGCGTTCCGCGACCTGAAGCTGTCGATCGACGGCCAGATGGTCTCGGGAGAAACACTGAGCGCGACAGAAGCCCGCCGCATTTATGAGGAGATCGTGCGGCGGCAGCGCGATCCGGCGCTGGTCGAGTGGATGGGCCACGGCCTGTTGCGCACGCGAATCTTTCCGATACAGCCCGGCGAAGAGCGCCGGGTGATCGTGCGCTTCGAGAGCGTCGCAGAGCGCGAGGGCGACGCGGTGCGCATCGACTATTTCCGCGGCGGCACGACTGCGATGGCGCAAACCGAGACCCGGATGCCGACGTCCGACGGACGTACGTCGTTCGCTCTCACCTATCGCGCGGGCGGTGAGCTGGGCGAGCCGTACTCTCCCACGCATGAGCTGGACATCGAGCGCGACGACGTCATACGGCGAGTCGCGATCAGGGGTGGTGGGCCCGACGTCACGGTTTTGGTGGCGCTGCGGCGGTCGCTGGCCGCTTCGGTCGCCGTGCTCGCGAATGCGCAGCGCGACGAGCAGGGATACGCCCTGATCACGGTGACGCCGCCGACGGAGCTGGCGCAGTCGCGCACGCCCCGCGACGTGACCTTCGTGCTCGACGTTTCGGGGTCGATGGCAGGACGCAAGCTGGAGCAGGCCAAGGCCGCGGGACGCCGGCTGCTTCAGACGTTGACGGATCGTGACCGCTTCCGCGTGATCGATTTTTCGACGGATGTACGAACCTTCAGAGACGAGTTTGTGTTTGCTACAGAATCGAACGTGCGGGCGGCGATCAGGTATCTCGACGACCTGGACGCGACGGGCTCGACGAATATCTCCGGAGCGCTGGAAGAGGCACTCCAGACGTCGGACGTCGGCGTCGGACGTCGGGATCGGGATCAAGACGGTGGGTGCGCGTTGCTGCAATTGGGCGCGTGTCGCCGGGACGAACGTCTGGCGCTCGTTCTGTTCATGACGGACGGCGCGGCGACGGTCGGGGAACGCGACCCGGCCGCCATCGCGGCTCGCGCGGCACGGATGCGCGGCGATGCGCGCGTGTTTTCCTTCGGCCTTGGCGCCGACGTCAACGTCGGACTCATCGAACAGCTGGCGCTCGAGGGACACGGGACCGCTGAGTTCGTCCGGCCCGACGAGAACGTGGAGCGCGCGGTCGAGTTGCTGGCGACGCGGCTGCGTCAACCGCTGCTGACAGACGTCCGCATCTCGATCGACGGCGACGTGCGGCTGTCGCGAATGCACCCCGTCGCGCCGCTCGACGTGTTCGCGGGGCAGGATCTCGTGGTGCTGGCGCGCTACGAGGGAAGCGGGCACGCGAACGTCGTCGTGCGCGGCCGCGCAAATGGGCGTGAGGTGCGCTGGTCCACGGAGCGCAACTTCCCGCGGGAGGAGCGCGAGAACGCGTTCGTCCCGCGGCTGTGGGCCACTCAGCGTATCGGCTGGCTCACCGCCGAGAAGCGCCGCAACGGTGGCTCGTCCGAGATCGACGACGAGATCCGCCGGCTCGGCGAGAAGTTCGGGATTCCCACGGAGTTCACATCGTATCTCGTGCAGGAGCCCGGCCGTGTGGCAGACCAGACACGCCTCCGCCGGGGGGGAGCGATGCCAATGGTGGGCGCATCGAGCGGATCGGGCGTATCGGGCGCGATGGGCGCGCCGGCGGCGCCGCAAGCCGTATTCGAGTCGGCAAAGAAGGCGTCGGCCCAGCGCGACGTGAAGTCGCTCGCGGCCGCCGAGGTTGCCAACAACGACGCGTCGGGTGAGATCAAGCACGCCGGGTCGCACATGTTCAGGAAGGACAGCGATCGCTGGGTAGACCTGCGCATGAAAAGCGATTTGCAGGTGTACAAGGTGAAGGCATATTCGCGGTCGTACTTCGCGCTGCTGGACAAGATTCCGGAATTGCGGCAGGCATTCACCGCGGGCGAGAAGTTGGTTGTCGCGGGCAAGTCGGTCGCGATCGAGATCGTCGAAGACACACGAGAGCTGACTGATTCAGAACTCCGAACCATCGCGTCGAAATGGTAGCTCGTGCACGGGGGGCACTGCCCCCCGCTCACGCGCTGCTGCATGACCTTCGATGACTGACGTCGAGCGGCTGTTTCGAACGTATCACGACCACCTCGTCCGTTATCTGACGCGGCGGCTGGGCGACCGGGACTGGGCGGAGGAAGTAGCGCAGGAGACGTTCGTCCGCGCGCTGCGGCAGGGCGAGTTGCAGAACGAGCGCGCGTGGTTGTTCGCGGTCGCGACGAACCTGGTTCGCGACGAAGCACGCAAGGATGCTCGGCGGCGGCGGCACCTGGAGCTGTTGCGCGAGGAGGCGAAGGCCGAGAGCGCCGTCGAGCAGCCGATTACGGATCTCGAACGAGCGCAGGAACGCGCGCTCGCTCGACGCGCGATCGATGCGCTGACCGAGCGCGATCGCGAGGCGCTGCTGATGCGGGAAGAGGGGCTGGACTACAACGAGATCGCCGAAGCGCTCGAGTTGTCGTTGGCGTCGGTGGGAACGACGCTGTCGCGGGCGCGGCGAAGATTGGTGGAAGCGTACGAACAACTTCGGGAAGCGGGAAGCGGGAAGAGGGAAGCGAGGTAACCATGAACCACATAGACGAAGCGACGATTCATGCTTGGCTGGACAGCGCGGTGGACGCGACGCAGTCGCGCGAGATCGAGGCGCACGTGGCCGAGTGCTCGACGTGCGCGTCGGCCGTGGCTGAAGCGCGCGGCTTCGTCGCGGCATCGTCGCGGATTCTGAATGCACTGGACGATGTGCCAGCCGGAGTGACGCCGAAGCGCGCACCGAGCCTGCCGCAGACCGCGCCACGCAAGCGCCAATGGCGCGCGGCGCCGTGGGTAACCGGAATCGCGGCGGCGCTGATGCTGGCGGTCGGAGTCACCACGTGGAACCGGCGCGCGGTAGAGAAGGAAATGCGTTCGGTGCCTGCGTCCGCGGTTGCGAGTCAGCCGGTCGAAAGTCTGCCACCGGCTGTGGTGGTGGCACCTCAGCGCGATGCGAGCACGGCGGCGCCGGTGTCAGCGCCGGCGGCTGCGCCCGAAGAAAAGCGTTTGCGTCGAGATGCCGCGCCAAAGTCAAAGAGTCGGGCGCAGCTGGCCGACGCACAGCCACGTTCCGTCGGCGCCGCTGCTGGCGCTCCCACTCGTGAACGGTCCGCGAGAGGAGTGGTCGGAGGAGCAGGCGTAGCTGTATCGCGCGATCAAAAAGTCGAGAACGTCGCTTCTGCCGCGCCATCGGCACTCGTGGCTCCGCGACCGACGGCGGACATGGCGAAACTGATCCCTACGCCCGCCGAGCAGCGCGCGTATCTACCGACCGATATCGAGGAACTGTCTGGCTGCTACCGCACCGGTGAAACGCGACCTCGAGGTGTAGCAGTGCCACTTGGCGAAGCGCTCCCGGACAAAGCAGCCCTACGTCGCCGTGCGAACGCGGCAGCTCCCGCCCCGGCGCAAGCCGAGTACGCTGGCGCGAGGCCCCCCGCAATGATGCGACTGGATACGGCGCGACATCCGCTGGGCTATGCCGTGCGATCCGCGACGTCCGACTCGGTGATCGGCTCGTGGAGGCAAATCAACGGAGATACGGCCCGAGTCGATCTCTTGGCGGCAGGTCAGTTCACCTTTGCAAGAAAAGACCGGATCGCATGTCCTGATCGATAAAAAGGAGGAGAGCAATGCTTTCGACTCGTCGCGTGTTTTTCGCGAGCGCTCTGATTCTCGTCTCGTCGTCGGAGGTCACGGCACAGCAGACCGCTCGCTGGCGCTGGAGTCTTGCGGGTGGTCCGTCGATCGCGTTTCGCAACGGCCGATTCGTGCCGCAGTCAGATGGCGATCGATCCTCATTTCAACTCTCGAAGCCAATCATTCGGGGCGCCGAGGACGGCGTGTTCAACGCGATGCTTGGCGCGAGCCGTTCCCTCGCCGGATCGGCGCTCATCACTCGCGTCGAGCTGCTGTACAACCGCGCCGTGAGCTCACCTCGCCCATCCAACGCGTGCCCGCCACCACCGTTCATCTGCATGTCGGATATTTCACGACCCGCGCTACGCGATGAAACATTCGCGGCCGATCTGGGACTGGAATGGGACGCGCTGCCATCGAGAGCGTGGTCGCCGTACTTGTTGACGACCCTCGGCGTGATGAACTCGCGACTCGGCTGGAGTCGCGATTCGACATCGCGTCATGTCGACGAGAACAAGAGCACATATGGTGCGTTTGCCGGAGTCGGCGCGGGCGTGCGTCATCGCATCGGAAAGCACGAGTACTTCATGGAGTACCGTCGCCACCACACGTGGTACTCGTTATACGGTTCAACGTCGGTGCCCTTCTCGATCGGATTCCGCTTCTAGCGCACAGCGCGCAGCCCGCACTGGAGCCACTCGATCAGCTCAGGGTCGTCCGCGATCGCCTCTGACGCGACGACGACCCACGTACTCATCGGCTTCTCGCCGCCGGGTGCGAAGGGCGTTACGCCGGGCTCCTTCAGCGCCGCCTGATATTCGGCGCGCGGCGCCTTCACGATGATGCCATCGTCCCAGGCGATGGCGAACGTCACCTTGCCGACGAGAAACCCGCG
>DATBRO010000014.1:0-27502 GCA_036560265.1 Gemmatimonadaceae bacterium
CGCGACGAAGTGCCAGACGGCCAACGGCCGCAACGGCTCAGAGGCCGCCCAGTGCTCGGTCGCCTGGCAGGAATATCGGATTTCTCCGTTCGGCGTGACGGATCGAGTGGCGTCGTGAAGTTGGCACTCTGAACACTTCGCGCCGATGACCGGGAGCGGCGCGCGCGGCGTCGCCGGCGTCGCCGGCGTCGCTGAGAGCGCTGGAGTCGCTGGCATAGTTGCGGTCGCTGACGACGCGTCCGCCGCGGGCTTCAACCACTGCGTCCGCCAGAATAGCAGACAACGAGCCTGGCAGCCGCCGTGCGCCGAACCGTCGCATCGGAGATCCTCGAGGAAGACCGTGTTCCGCATGCGCCGGCCCATGATGAGCGTCGCCGTATCGCACGTCTTGTGCGCCACGCTCGACACTCGAAAGCGTCGGCCGCAGTACTGAAGCATCTCCGGCATGAACGGAAGGCGGTCGCGAGGCAGGCGACCATCCGACTGCAGCATGCCGAGAATCTCTTCGCGACTGCGAACTTCGACGACATCGCCGGTTCGAAACATGTGCTAATGCCTGTTGGGGAAATTCATTACGCCGCGAGGTCGTCGTACATGTTGCTGAGCCGAGCGGCACAGGTGCGGACGTCGAACCGCTCACGGATTTGTTTCGCCATCGCGGCTCCGTCGACTACGAGTCTCGACGGGTCGTCGGCGTAGTACGCCAGCCGTTCGGCAATCGCATCCGCATCGCGCTCGCGAACGAGCTGGCGGCGTTGGTCGCCGAAGATGTACGGAATGTCCGAGTGCGCCGTGGCGATGACCGGCATCCCAGTGGCCATCATCTGCTGGAGAACGAACGGCGTGCCTTCCGCGTCCCCGCTCGCGCTCGTCACGCTTGGCGCGACGAAGACGTGCGACGCGAGCGCGATGTCCATGAGCGTGTGGAACTCCACGTACGGATGGTGCGTAACGGCATTCGTCATCCCGAGCGCGGCGATTTCACGGAAGACGTTTTCTTTCGTCTGCGTGTCGCCTGGCTTTGCCGCGGCGTCCCCGACGAGCGTCACGTGGAGTGGCACCCCGGCCTTTCGCGCTTGTGCCGCGCCACGAATCACGAACTCGATTCCCTTTTTCTCGCGAAACGTTCCCGCGAACAGGATTCGCAGTGGAGTTCCCTGCGTCAGCTCGCGCTCCCGATGCGGAATCAGGTCGACGTCGACGCCCAGTGGATGGACGGCAACCTTCTCCGGCGCGCAGCCGAGCGCCGCCAGTGCCTGCGCCATGTAGGGTCCGAGCGCGAGGACGCGCCGCGCGTCGGCGAAGAGCCGCTCGTACGGTGCTTGCCACTCGGGGCTGCGACTCACCTCGTACACGTCGGCGCCGTAGAAGCTCACGACCCACGGAACGCCGAGGAACTTCTGGAGCGGAAAGTCCCCTACCGCAACGTGACCGAAGTGAGAATGCAGAAGCGCGGGACGCGCGCGGCGCAGCCATTGCGCATCCGTCGGAAAGGGACGTGAACCCATGGCACGGCGCCACACACGATGAGAGAGTCGCTCAGCGTTACCGCCGCGAGCACGGAGGAGCGGGAACTCGTCGCGATTCGCGAGCTCGTCGCAGAGAACCACCGGCTCGTGACGTGGAATGCAGCGCAGATGATCGTACAGCCAATTCGTCGTCCGCCCGACAAACGTGTCGGTCCGGTGGAGCACCGTTCGCGAAGCCTGTCCGTTCGCGACGCTGATCATTGCGGTGCCGTGGCCGTGACGGCGCGCGTCGGGGAGGGGCCCGCCGCGCTCGATGCGTGGGCGACGTGGACGTGTCGCTCGAGGCCAGGATACAAGTTGACTCGACCCTTGACCGTTCGCGTTTCCCCGACGAAGAACGTCGCGGCGGAGCGCCATGTGCTGAACGCGCGGTTGGTGATGTATTCGTGCGCGAACGCATTCACGTGGTAGGTGCCGGCGCCGAGATGCAGCTCCAGCGTGAACGTGGACTCGAGTTGCTCGCCCGCGCGCAGAGACGACACGGCGCCGGACAGTCTCGCCGTGTCCGTGTCGAAGATCGGATAAAAGTTGTCGTCGACGATCTGGATGACCGTCGTCACGTCGTCGCAGGACACGAGCGCCCCGAGGGTGACGTCGACACAGGCGGTCTCGCCGGAAGCGAATTGGCCGCTGCCACCGTTCGCGTGCCGCACGGTGACCTTTCGGATCTCCACCTGTACGCCTTCGTCATGTGAGCGCTCCTTCGCGCGCTCGAGGTATTGTCGGATGACCTCGTCCGTGTACGTGCAGGTCACGACCCTGCCCTTCTCCAGGAGCAGGCTGCGACGGCACAAGCTCGCGACCGCATGCAAGTTGTGCGACACGAAAACGATGGTGGCCCCCCCTTTCAGCACTTCGTTCATGCGATCCACGCACTTCTGCTGGAAGAGGTAGTCTCCGACGCTCAGCACCTCGTCGACGATCAACAGATCGGGCTCGACGTGGGCCGCCACCGAGAATCCCAATCGCGCGAACATGCCCGACGAATACCGCTTCACCGGTGTGTCGATGAACTCACTCAGACCGGCGAACTCCACGATGTCGTCGAACTTCCGGCGGATCTCGTCACGTGTCATGCCGAGGATCGTGCCGTTGAGGTAGATGTTCTCTTCCCCCGTCAGATCCGGATGAAAACCCGCGCTCACCTCGATGAGCGCCGAGAGCTTGCCGCGGACGACGATGTTTCCGCTGGTTGGGCGCATGATGCCGCTGAGCAGCTTGAGGATGGTGCTCTTGCCGGCGCCGTTCGACCCGATGATGCCGAACGCTTCGCCACGCTGCACGGAGAACGAGACGTCCTCGAGCGCCCAAAACTCGCGAGTCGCGAGGGCGCTTGCCGGCGATCGCCGCCACAGGCCGGTCACGAGCGCGGGAATCAAGTCGCGGAGCGAGTCATACATCTCACCGCGGCGGAATTTCTTGGAGACCTGCTCCATCGCCAGAACCGCGTCGCCGGCAGCGCTCATACGCTTTGCGCGAAGTAGGGTTCGAGCCGCTTGAACGTGAGCGACCCGAGCGCGAAGATCCCGGCCGCAGCAGCACCGCTGTACGCCAGCCAGCCCAGCGGCGGCGACTGATGGCGGACGACTGCCGCGCCGAGCCCTTCGAGAATGGGTCCCACGGGATTCAACAGCAGCAGGCGTCCCCACTCGCCGAACATCGACGCCTCGTAAAACACCGGCGTGAAGAAGATCGCGAACGTGACGAACACCTCTACGAGATACTTCACGTCGCGGAAGAAGAGACCGGTCGCCGATACGAGCAGTCCAATGCCGGTCGCGAGCACGAACAGCTCGAGCAGCAGCAGCGGCACCCACAGCAGATATATGCTCACCCCGACCTTGGCGATCGCCAGCACAGCGGTCAGCAACACCGCGGCAACCGCGAGGTCCACCGATTGCGCGAGGATGGTGGCGAGCGGGAACACCTCGCGCGGCATGTAGACCTTCGAGATCAGATCCGCATTGGAGATCAGACTCGTCGACGAGAACCGGATCGAGGCAACGAAGAACGCCCAGGGCACCGCCTTTGTCGATACGAGCGCGACATCGGTCATGGTCAACGACGTGCCCTGAAGCCTGGAGAACGCGATCCGCACGAGGACGCCGGCCGACACGATCAGCGCTGGCATGAGGACGGCCCACGCAAAGCCCATCAACGACTGCTTGTACTTGATCGTGATCTCTCTCCACGCCAGCATGAGGAGAAGATCACGGCGCAGATGCAGGGCGCGGATGCTCGCGATCACACGCCCAACACCATCTTCTTTGCGACGAAGCCTTCGGCGCATCCGACCGGCGAGGCGCATTCGATCCCACGCAGCCGCATCAGTCCCGAAAACGTGGCTTCGCTGAACCACTGCTTGTCGCGCTGCGAGCCGAACGCGCGCATCAGGTACGCGATCTTGCGCGACCGCGTGTCGTCGTCGATCGGCACGAAAAAATTCGGCGTGGTCAAACCGCCGTCATACTTGGGAATTTCGTACTCGAGTATGAAATGATCGCGGAAGGTGTTCCACGTCAGCTCCGCCACGACTCGGTGATCTTGGTGGAGATCGTCGCGCGAATGAGTGAAGATCACGTCCGGCGACGGCTCCGCCTTCAACTCCTCGAAGAAGGCCTTGATCTCACCACCGACGTAGGGAAAGAATCCGTCGCGGAAGCTTCGCGCCGTGATGTCGGCGTGGGCGACGTCGGCCAGGAACAGACTCGCCGAGCACCGCGCCTCGTTCGCTCGCCGCTCGTCTCCGCTCAGCACCACCCACCGGACTTCCATGTCCGGGTACGCTTCGACGAGGCGCAGGATCGTGCCACCGCAGCCAATCTCGATGTCGTCGGCGTGCGCACCAAGGCAGAGAATGCGTGGCGGTCCCGCGGCGCGTCCCGCGGCGCGTCCCGCGATCGACAGCGGGAGCATCAGGCGCTAAGGGCCAGCGGATCGGACACCGACTCGGCGAGCGGTGTGGTGAGCAGAATGTCGGGCACGATGTCCTGCGCCGACGGCGCCTTTTTCCACACTTGCCAGGGGGGAGTTCCACCCTCGTACAGATCGTCGAGCCGCTTCTTGTCCTTCGCGGTGTCCATCGGCAGCCAGAAGCCGTCGTACTCATGCGATACCAGCTGCTTCGCCTCCAGGAGACGCTGGAAGGGCTGCAGCACGAGCTCCTCGCCCTCGCGGATGTAGCTGAAGATCTCCGTCCTGAAGACGAAGAACCCGCCGTTCACTCGCAGACCGGAATGCGCGATGTCGCGGAACGCGGTGACGAGACCGCTCTGCGACGCGACAAAATGATAGCTCAGATTCGGCTTGACGCAGAGGAAGCTCGCGATCTTGTCGCGCCGACGCAGATCGGCGATCTGTTCCGGCAGCGGCATGTCGGTCAATCCGTCCGAGTAGTTCGCGAGAAACATCTCCTCGCCTTCCAGGTGTCGCTCGACGGCTTTGAGCCGCTCGCCGATGTTCGCATTCAATCCCGTCTCGACGAAGGTGATGCGCCAGTCGAGAATGTCGCTGGTGAGTAGCTCGCGTTTGCGGCCGCCCTCGGAGAGCACGAAGTCGTTGGAGACGCATTCCTCGTAGTTGAGGAAGTACTCTTTGATGAGGTCGCCGCGGTAGCCGAGACACAGAATGAAGTCCGTGTGTCCGTAATGCGCGTAGTACCGCATGAGATGCCAGATCACAGGCCGGTACCCGATCGGCACCATTGGCTTGGGGACATTCTCCGCATAGTCGCGCAGACGCATCCCCAGCCCACCGCAGAATAGAACGACTTTCAACGTGTCTCACTCCGTCGCGAGATGGTGCCGCTCACCTGCGAGAACTGACGGAGAAGGTTCAAGTTGCGAGCCAGCCTGCGCCGCTGGGCGGAAGAACCCCGACCTTTTCGCCCAGCGGTCACAACGGGACGATGCCGCCCTGATTTACGGTACGATGACGCCTTGAGTCGCCGCCTCCACGGCGTCGATGTCGGCTCCAGGATCCGAGCCGTCGGTTGCTTGTAGCTTGTACGCGCTACCGCTCGCTAGGCGATAATTGCTTCCCGCGAGGTTGACGAATCCCACCTGCGCAAGCGAGGCAGGGAAGAAATTGTCGACGGGATAGATCGAAGCGTCCGCGGCGACGATGACGTTGCGTCGAAACACGTACCCGGGCGCCGCATAGACATCCAGCGCCGCCTTCCCTTCTCCCACGTTGCTGCCGAAAATCCCGTACTGGCCCTTGGTCGTCACGTTGTTGCGGAACACGAAATTCGCCGCTTGAGGCGTCGCCGCGTCGAACACCATCGTGGCGCCGGACGCATCGGAGTTGAATGTCGTATTGTGGTCGATGGTGACGTCGGCCGGACCTTCCAGAATCTGGTACAGCCGTCCGTGACCAGTGAAGACGCCCACATTGATGTTCTCGAAAATGTTGTGCGCGATCTTGATTCGAGATGCGGGTACCACCGTGTATGACTCGGGGGCGGCCGCGATGTTTATCCCGCCGCCGGCATTGCGGAGACGGTTGTAACGGAACGTCAGATCACGCATCACGCTCCAGGGCGCGCTGCCGTTCTGATTGACTGACTTCACCACGAAGGCGAACCCGTCTTGAGCATCCGCCCAATGATTCTCGAAGATGTTGCCCTCGACCAACAAGCGTTGTGCATGCTTGAGCTCGAACAGGTTCTTCACCGTCCATACGCCCTTCCAGGAAGTCGGTCGGAAGAAGTGGTTGTGCCGGATCTCGATGTCTGACGGCGTGAGGTTCGCGATCCCTGGATCGGCCCCTCCGAACATCACGATCTCGCCGGCACCCTCGAGGTAGTTGTTGGCGATCTTGTACGGCCCTGGTCCGTTCCAGCCGCAAATGGCTTGGCTGTCGAAGCCCAGCGCGTGACACTCGGACAAGTACGAGTCGATGACCGCCGTCGACGCGCTGTTCAGGGCAACGCAGCGGCTCACATTGAGCGTCGCATGCCCATGGATGTACACGCGGTCGAGGATGAGATTGCTTGGCACCTGCGAGAGCGTGGTCTGGAAATCGCCGCCGTCGCCGAGTGTAACGATTCCGTAGTTCAGCGTGGCGCTCGATGCCACAGTGATCTCGAGCGCAAGCAGCCGGTAGTGATGTGCGCCCGCCGCGGTTTGGATGGCGGGTTCGCTGTTCGGACTCACCAACTTCGGAAGCGCGCTCGCATATGATGGCCTGATCCGGACACCCTCGGCCGGCAAGCTCGCGTCGGGCGCCGCGGAGCGAATCGTGATCCAGCACGCGCCGGATTTATTCGGCAGCGTAAACGGTCCAACGTAAGTCGCGCCAGCTGCAAGCGTGATCACATCGCACGGCAGCGCCGCATTGATCGCGGCTTGCAGGTTGCCGCCAGCCGGCACGGCGATCGTCTGCCCCGTCGGCGCGACGTAGCGCGTATCGAGAGTCACCCGCGGGAGCTCCGGATCGTTCGTGCTCGACGCCGCGTTCACCGTGACCGTCGCCGTTCCGGATTTTCCTTCGCTCGTCGCAGTGATCGTCGCGGAGCCCACCGCTGCCGCCGTAACGAGGCCGGTGTTCGACACCGTCGCGGCCGCCGTGTTGGCGCTGGACCAGCCGATCACACGGTTCGTCAGAACGTTTCCGTTTGCGTCCTTCAGCGTCGCCGAAAGCTGTACTGTCTGACCCACGACAATCTGCGACGAAGCCGGCGTCACCGTCACGGAGGCGACGGGGGCGACGGGGGCGGCGGAAACCGTAATGGATGATGTGCCTGACACTCCTTCAACGACCGCGGTGACGGTGGCCGCGCCAACGGCGACGGCCGTTACAAGTCCCGCTGCCGTCACGGTGGCAACCGAGGCGTTCGACGTAGACCACGTCGCCGTTCGGCCGGAGAGAACGTTGCCACTCGCATCTTTCGCTGTCGCGGTGAGCTGAGCATTTCCTCCTACGACTATCGCGGCCGATGAAGGCGTCACCGTGACAGACGCGACGGGAGTCGCGCTTACGGTGATCGTAGCGCTGCCCGTCTTTCCCTCACAAGTGGCGGTAACGACGGCCACGCCCGGTGTGACCGCTGTGACGAGGCCGGTCGCGGAGACGGTCGCCACGCCAGGCGAGGCGCTCGACCACGTCACAGTGCGTCCGGTGAGCAGCTTTCCCGATTGCGAACGCACCGTATCCGTGAGCTGCACCGTCTGACCGGGGACGACAGTGGCTGAAGCCGGCGTCACAACGACCGTCGCGACGGGCGGCCGACGCACCCTGATCGTGGAGGTTCCTTGTTTTCCGCCGACGCTTGCCGTGATCGTCGTGACGCCGGCTTGGGCGCCGAGCACGACGCCGCTCTGCGTTACACTGGCGATGGCGGCGTCCGCGCTCGACCAGCTCATGGGGGATCCGAGGATTGGGACGCCGAACATGTTGTACCCGAGAGCGTTGAGCGCCGCGCTGGCCTCGATGTCGATGTCGAGTGTGTCCGGTCGCACGATGACGGTCGCAACCGACGTGACCGCGGTCATCGCGTCTGGCGTGCATCCGGAGAGAACGAGACTCGAGTGAAGAACGAGGGCGAAGGTGAGTACTCGATGAACGCGCATGGGGCCTCCGGTGAGGCTTTCGTTCGGCGGCTCGACTGGCGTGGCACACGCAACACCGCGTGCGGTAGCCTCGAAGCTTTGCGTCGCCGGCTTTCGCCGGGTTTGCCTTTGTCGCGACCCAGTTCACGAGGGGTGCGATTCAGCCGTCGTAGCCCATTTGGGCTAGATGATGACGCTGGCGATGCAGCCACCAGTCATCCGCGGGTTGGAAGCGGATAGCAACGGCGTCTACCCGTATCTCCGCGTGGCTCTCTTATACCGCGCGATGCAAGCAGGCTCTGTGAGGCGGCTTACGAAAAACTGGCGATCTTGGTCCGTGAGCCGGTGCGCCTACCGCGTAACCACGCCGGTCTTGGCTTTATCCGCGGAGGTCAGTGGGACATTCCCCGATCGCGGCCGATCCGCCCTGTTCGCTCTGATCGACTCTGACAGGCATTCGAAACCGAACTGAAATGGTGAGCGGAACCAAAACGAGTTGATTCCGAGTCGCGGCAATCGATGTGGGTCGTCGCCCTGTCGGACGGTGCCGCCATAGGCCGACACGCAGGACGCGAACCCCGCGGCTTTGATCATCGCGACCTGTTCCGGGGCAAGATGATCCACACCTCCGAAGGGAAAGGCAAAATGCTTCACGACTGCCTTGGTCTCGGCTTCGAGCTGCGTTTTCGACCCCACGATTTCATCCCGAGCGGTGGCCGGGTCGGACGTTCCGAGGTTTACGTGTGAAATCGTATGCGCGCCAAGCTCGAAACCGGACGCATGAAGCTCCCGGATGTGATCCCAGGTCATCCATTCAGAGCGCACTCCACGCGCCGAATCCCACCACGCGTTTCGGGTGCCGCCGATGAAGCCGGTCGCGACGAAAAAACACGCGGGCAGTCCGCGCGCTGCCAGTTCGGGGGCGGCGATGGACCAGTTGTCCAGGTATCCGTCGTCGAACGTGATGACAAGGTCACGCGAGATATCGGCGTTGCGGTCGAGCTTCGCGAGAAGCTCGCTCATGGAGATGACGTGAAAGTAGCTCGTGAAAAAATCCAGGTATGCCGCGAACGCGCGTCGCGTGACGGTAATCGGATCGTTGGGATAGCGATCGTCCACACGGTGGAAAAGCACGACGAGCGCCCGGCGCGCCCACAGCGGATGGTGCGCTCCGGACGCGTAGAGAAGCTGGCCGGCGACGGCTTTGATTTGTCGTTTCATGCACGCACCTGTCGCTGACGCTCCTTGACTCGCTTTCGCAGCTCGCGGACCGTGCGGTAGTCCGGCAAGGGATACGTCGCTGCGTGCGCCGAATCCTGCGGCGTCCCAACGCGACCGGCTGCGGCGACGTGCCCGACCGCGTCGAGCAAAAGACGGATGCCGTTCGGGCCGAGGACTTCACGCCGGTATCGCTCGATGTAATTAAGCGGATCACCTTCTGGCGCACTGTCGAGCGGGAATGTCTGCTGGCGAATGATATGGCCGGCGTCCAGCGCCGACTCGACCCAATGAATCGTGATCCCCACTTCGGTCTCGCCATTGTACAGCTCCCAGAAAACGGGAGCGGAACCGCGATACTGCGGAGCCTTTCCAGAGTGGAGATTGATCATGCCCAGCGTAGGAATTTCGAAAATGGAAGGCTGCAGGATGTACGTGCCGACGACGACGCCGAGTGTCGGGGCGAACTCGCGCAGCGCGGCGACGCATGTGTCGCCGTGCAAGTCCGCGACGTGTACATGACGAACGCGCGACGGCACGATCGACGCTATCGACCCAATCGTATTGGAGCGAGTCCGCTCACTTTGTCCGGCGACCGCCTTGAGCCTCCGGCCGATCGCGCGGGCGAGGCCCGGTGGTCCCTCGTACTTCAGAAGTCGACGCAGCTTCTTGAGCGGCGGGCGCCGACGTCTTGTATATGGCGCCGTGGCGAGCATCAGCCGGCCAACCTCCGGCATTCCGGCGAGGCGATTCACGACTTCTATCCCGGTGGAGTCGCAGCTGAGCACGGCGACGTCGATGGCGCGTACGTCGAATGTCATCGCAACGTCAGCGTTCACGCACATGACAACGCGAGCTCACTGCCGCAGCGAGAGTCGGCGCCGCACAGGCATCGCATCATTGTCAGCCTCCACGGATCGCTCGAAGATGAATTCGTTGCATCCGACGCTTCCACCGCAGGTCTTGAGCTTGTTCAGGCTCAGCCTGCGGTCGCGATAGAAGTCGAAGACCTGCTCTGGCTTCGCGACCTCGAACGGATACCCGCCCAGCCAATCGACCCAATCCCGGACCACGGACATGCCGCGTTTTCGCTTGTACTCGGCATACCGCCGCATTGGATTGCGGCGCCATACGAGATCGGCCGCGAGATCGCGAAGCACAAACGCCGGTATAAAGGTCGCGCTCACGACCGCGCGGCCAACGGGACCGGAGCAGTAGAGCTGTTTTACGCGACGCCACCGCGAAGATCGGATGCCCTGGTCGTTGTAGATGGCGAGAAAGAGCCGTCCCCCTGGCGCAACGGTCGCCACGATATTGTCGAGCGCCTGCCACATCGCGCCGGTATGATGCAACACGCCCCACGCGTAGACGATGTCGTACGTGCCGAGTGAATGGACGTAGTCGCGGTCCACCACCGACCCTTGTTCGACAGTCCAATGAGGATCGCTTGGGAAGAACCGGCGCCTGAGCTCAGCGGTGCAGGCCACCGACGCAGTGTCGTAGTCGAAGGAGTGAACGGTCGCGCCCAGCCGTCGCGCCGCGAGACTGAACAGCCCACTGCCGGAGCCGACGTCCAGAAAGCTTCGATTCCGGAGACTCTCGACGCCGAGCATGTCTTGAATCGATCGCTGAGCTTCGGCAATGCGCTCTTCGTCGAGAATTCGCAGGAATCGATTCCAGTTGTCGCCGAACGCGAAGCGCTCGCCCTGTTGAAGCTCTGCCGCATGCGCCACTTGCAGTTGCGGCGACAGCAGAGGCATCAGCACTTCGTCTGGCAGCGGTCGCGAAATGCCGAAGCCATCCGGCTCGAAATGCTTCTTCAAGCGCAGGAAGGGGCGCTCGATTAAGTGGTACGACGCCGCGGCGGCCACAGTCGTTGCCAACACGCCAACGACGAACTGCGCGGGACCCGGCAGCATGCTCGCTTTGTCACCAAGACCGATGCCCCACTGATGGTACAGGTACATCGGATACGAAATACCGCCGAGGTACCGCAGCATCGGATGTTGTAACCAGCTCCACAACCTGCTCTTGTGCAGCGTCACCAGTTGAACGAGCAGGAGCGATATCAGCACTGCCTGCATGGTGAAGCCAAGCGTAAAGCGAAGGGGCGGCCGGTTGAAAGGCCACGCAACGACCATCGTGACCAGCGGAAGCCAGGTCCAGCGCGTGATCGTGGCTACGAACCGCCGGAACTTTTCGTGCTCGACGCACACGGCCAGGAGGCAACCGACCGCCAAGGCGTCGAATCTCGTGTCGAAGGCGTTGTAGACGTATGCCACGTTGCCGGTCATCGAATACACGGCCGAACGCCACACGAGAACGGACAGAATGGAGGTCACGAGAAACGCGGCCAGCGCTTTCCGACCTCGGCGCGAGAGAAGAACAAACAGGACTGGCCACAGGAGGTAAAACTGTTCTTCGACTGCCAACGACCACAGATGCGCGAATGGGCCCGGCGGATGGCCGTTAAAGGCGTTGTAGTAATTGGCGACATACCCGAGCGACGCGCTCACCATGCCATAGGGCAGCGCCTGCTTGCCGAGATAAATCATCAGCAGGAGCGAGAACACGACGTAGACGTAGTACGCCGGCAGGATCCGTAACATGCGCCGCACGTAGAAGCGCCGCACTGACACCGTCCCCGTCGCGCGATCTTCTTTTCGCAGGAGCCACGTGATCAGGAATCCGCTGAGCGCGAAGAATCCCGTGAGCGCCAGGCCGCCAGCCCCCACATACCCGAAGTGTTCCGCCATGACCAGCACGACTCCGACCGCGCGGTAGCCGTCGAGGATGGGCAGGTCGTTGCCCGCCAGCGTCGATTGCAGCTCGTTCGCTCGCTCAGAACGCGTCACGGCAACACCACTCCCCTGGTCGCGGCCTCGATGGAGTCGACATTCGCGCCCGGATCTCGGCCATCCGCGCCCGCTCTTCTGTACCGACTGCGCGCGCTGAGCCGATAGTTGCCGGCCGCGACATTCACGAACCCTACGTCGGCGATCGTCTTTGGAAAAAAGTTTTTCGCGGGATAGCCGACGTCGTTTCCGGGGCCGATGAAGACATTGCGCTCCGCTCTATATCCGGGCGCGAGGTAGTAGTCGAGCGCCTTGAGCCCCTCTCCGACATCGCTCCCAGCGATGCCGTACTCGCCTCGGGTCGTGAGGTTATTGCTGAAGTCGAAGTTCGTGCGTTGCGGCAAACCGTCGAACACGACGACCGCATTGTTGGTAAATGTCGTGTTGTGTTCGATCGTGACGTTGTCCAGGCCGCCCAGCACCTGGAACGCCCGGCCCGGTCCGCTGAACGGCGCAACGTTGATCTTCTCGAGCAGATTGTCCACGATCTTCATTCGGCTTGCCGGTGCCATTGGCTGACCGGACGCGATGTTGATTCCCGCGCTGGCGTTGCGGAGCTTGTTGTAGCGGAAGGTCACATCGCGAACGACGGACCACGGGGCGCTTCCCTGCTGGTTCACCGAGAACCACACGATGGCAAATCCACCCTGCGCGTCGACCCAGTGATTCTCGAGCACGTTCCCTTCCACGAGCACGCGTTGCGCATGCTTCAGCTCGAAAAGATTCTTGACCGTCCAGACGCCTTTCCACGCCGTCGGTCGCGAGAAGTGGTTGCGTCTGATTTCGATGTCGGACGGCGTCAGGTTGCGAATGGAAGGGTCCGCCCCGCCGAACATGACGATCTCTCCCGCCCCCTCCAGATAGTTGTTGACGATCTTGAATGGACCGGGACCATTCCATCCGCAGATGGCCTGGCTGTCGAATCCTTTCGCGTGACATTCGGATAGATAGGAGTCGATCACGGCGCTCCAGGCGCTGTTGAGCGCGACGCAGCGTCTGACGTTCAGTTGCGGATGACCGTGAACGTACGAGCGGTCGAGGATGATTCCGCTGGGGATTCTGTCGAGGTCCCGCTGGGGGCGCGGCCCCTCGCCAAACGTCACGATGCCGTAATTCAGCTTCACGCTCGGATCGACGGAGAACTCGACACCGATGATCCGGTAGTGATGCGCGCCCTGCGCCGTACGGAGCGCTGGATCGATGTTCGGGGTGACGATCTTCGGCATGGCGGCACTGAACGACGGCGTGAGACGCGTCCCTTCCGGCGGCAATAGTCGATCGGGGGCGGACGAACGCACCGTGATCCAGCCGGCGCCAGTCTTCGCCGGCAGCGTGAAATTGCCGATGAAAGTCGCGCCGGCGTCGAGGAGGATGAGGTCACCAGGTTGTGCCGCCTCGAGCGCTTGCTGCAGGTCGCCGCCGCGGCGCACCGCGATACGTCGGCCCGTCGGCGGGACGTAGCGCGTATCGACGTATGCGCGCGGAAGGGCTGGCTCGACGCGAGGTACGCTGGGTTGCGGTGAAGCAGCTGCGTTCGTCCGCGCGCTCTCGGTCGCTGCCGGGGCCGGTGCAGGCTGCGCCGGCGCGACGGCACCGCCGGCGGAATCGACTTTCGTCGTTGCGCTGTCCGTCGACCAGGACGACCACGATTCGCTCGAGGCAGCTCGCGCTTTGCAGCCAGTGACAACGCTCAGTGCGGCGACGCCACACCAAGACAACGCCGCGATTCGCGAACAGCGTACGAGGCGTTTCTTTGCCGAAGAACCATGCATGGGCGACTCAGCTCGCTCTCGCATGCTGCGTTACGCCGCGGAGCGACGCGTCAGTTGGGGTGGGGCGCATGAGTTGGCCGCTGGCCAGAGACTCGAGCCAGAGGTCCAGCACGAGCAGCCTCCACAGCATCGAGCTGTGGTCGCGACGTCGCAGTCGATGCTCGCCGGCGATACGCTGCACCGCCGACGCATCGACAAACTCGTACACCGGAGATGCCTTGCGAAGCAAGTGAGTTATCCGGTGACGTAACTCGCCGCGGAGCCACCGTCGCACCGGCACGGCGAATCCTCTTTTGGGTCGGTGGAGGACGTGCGCCGGTACGATCGACGCGATCGCCTGTCGCAGAATCCACTTACCGGTGCCGTCACGGATCTTGAGATGAGTGGGGAGACTCGTCGCGAATTCGACCACACGATGGTCCAGCAGCGGCACGCGTGCTTCCAGCGACACCGCCATGCTCATGCGATCGACTTTGGTCAGGATGTCGCCCGGTAAGTAGCTCATGATGTCCACGAGCATCATCTGCGCGGCGAAGTCCCCCTCCCGGTCGCGACTCGCCGCCTGGTCGAACCACGAATCCAGAATCGCCTCGAACGCGCCGAGTTCTTCGGCAACATGCGACAGCGCGACACCGCCATCGCTGAGGCCGAGCGGAGCCGCCACTGTGGCTGCGTACCGGCCGCGGCGCGTCCGCGACAGATCGAGCAATCGATTGCGACCTGGGCTGGCGTGCGGCAGGTGACGAGCCGTCGTGCGGGTGAAGTGACGCAGAGCAGCCGGCTGGAGCTCGTGGCGTCCCAGAAGCTCCGTGTACCGCGTATATCCGCCGAAGAGCTCATCGCCGCCGTCGCCGGAAAGCGCGACGGTGACCTGCTCGCGGGCCAGCCGGGAAACGAGGTATGTGGGCAGCGCGGACGAATCGGCGAAGGGTTCATCGAATGCGCGCACGACGTCTTCCACGAGCTCGTCCGCGTCGGGTCGCACGATGAGCTCCGTGTGATCCGTGCCCAGCGCCTGCGCCACGGCCGCGGCATGCGGTGCCTCGTTGAACTCCGGCTCGTCGAAACCGATGGAGAAGGTGCGCACGCGACGGCTGCCACCCATCTCGCGATTCATGTGAGCGACGACCGCGGATGAGTCGATGCCTCCGGAGAGAAATGCGCCCAGCGGAACGTCCGCTTCCAAGTGATAGCGAACCGATTCGGCGAGGAGACGCTGCAACTCTTCGACCGCTTCGTGCTCGTCGATTCGGGGCATTTCGGCCCGGACCGGTGACCAGTACTCCGTGACACGAACGCCATGCTCCCGATCCCACGACAACAGATGACCGGGACTCAGTTTCTTCGCCGCCGCAAAAACGCTCTGCGGCTGCGGCACATATCCCAGTGCCAGGTACTCGCCCAGCGCGCTCGACGCGAGAAGACGCGGGAATGGCTCGAGGGCGAGGAACGACCGTAACTCCGAGGCAAACGCCAACCCGCTCGGCGTCTCCCAGTAGTACAGCGGCTTGATACCCAGACGGTCGCGCGCGAGCAATAGCCGCTGGCGCCCCGAGTCCCACATCGCGAACGCGAACATGCCGCGCAGCGCGTGCACGAGCCGGTCGCCTTGCTCCTCGTACAGATGCACCAACGTTTCCGTGTCTCCCTGACTTACCAAGCCGTGTCCCCGCTGGACGAGGCCGGCTCGCAACTCGCGATAGTTGTAGATCTCCCCGTTGAACACCACGTGAACGGAGCCGTCCTCGTTCGCGACCGGTTGCATGCCGCCGGCGACGTCGATGACGCTCAGCCGTCGCATTCCCAGCGCCACGCCAGGGGCGATGAAATGGCCTTCGTCGTCGGGGCCGCGGTGCCGGATGGCGGCGCACATCTGACCCAGCTCGCGCTCACTGTCCGCGTGCGTGCGCTCCCACCCGACGTATCCGGCAATGCCGCACATCGGTTATGCCGCTCGCTTCGAGGGCCGCCGCGTCCCGTGCAGCGCGTTCACGTCGCGCCTGCAGGCCTCCGCCAACACCAGCAGCAACGCGAGCTGAATGTAGAGAAAGGAAAGGTGAGAGAACGAACCGAAAATGCCGGCCACGCAGAACGCCAACAGTCCGGCCTCGACGTAGAACAGCTGTGCCGATCTGCTCGGCAGCACGCGACGACTCGCTCTGCGAATGCGTTCGGCGCGGGTCGCGGCGCTCAGGACCATCCCCACGAAGAGCACAAGGCCGGGAATTCCGGTTTCGGCGGTGACGTGGAGGTACGTGCTGTGCGCGTCCTTCTTGCCCCACGTCTCACTCGGGAATCCAAGACGCTCCGCGTACGACTCGTGGGCCAGATTGTAGCCGCCGAGACCTACCCCCGAGATCGGATGGTCACGAATGATCTGCTTTGCAACCTTCCAGACCTCGAAGCGCGCCTTGGCAGACCCTTCGGGATCGACCTCACTCAGCCGATCGGTGTTCGAGACGCCCTTCAGTCCGCGCACGCGATCCCACACTCCCGACGGCGCCACGGCTGACACGGCGAGAGCGACGAGAATGAAGGCAACCAGGTGCTTGCGCGATGCTCGGCGCGCGGCAACGACGGAACGCTGCGGCCGCGGGCCGAACAAGGCGCACACGGTGAACACGCAGAGCGCGATGAATCCGGCGCGTGACTGAGTCATGAGAATCAGGAGCGGCAGCAGTCCGCCACCCACCATCGCGCACGTTTTTACCCAACCCTTTCCTTCGGTCACCAAGAGGCCCACGGCCAGCGACAACTGCAACAACGCAATGGCGGCGAGGTCGTTCGGATTGTTGTAGATGAAATTCCAGTACGCGCGCCCGAACTTCGCCTCATGATAGATGTAGTAGTTGGCCAAAGCGCCGCGGAGCGGAAAGAGCGCGAAGCATCCAAGGAAGAGCACCATGAACAATCGGACGTGCGCCCGACTCCGGAGCGCGTTCACGGCCACGAGCGTCACCACCCACAGCTTCACGTACGCGATGAGGAATTCCCAGACGATGTCGGGATAGGCCGTGTGCACGTACGCAGTCGCGCTCCACAAGACGTACAATGCCAGCCACACGAGCACCGACGGCAGACGAAAGTCGTCCCGCTGAAAGAGCAGCCCGACCAGCGCGATCAACATCGCGACCGTGGCGATCGGAAGTTGATACGTCGTTATGACGAAGATGTAGAGGAGGAACGCCGCGTAGAGAAAGGACCAGCGAACTCCACGCAACGGGGACTTCGGTGGCACCGGTTCGATCGGCCAAGCGGCCGGCTCTTGCGGCACCCGTGTCACAACCGCGTTTGCGGTCTCGCGGCGAGGGACTCTGGCCTGTCGCCACGGAAACGCGCTTGGTACGATCGGAAGCGGGGTCGCCATGCTAGCTGGTCTGCTCCACGACGAGCCGCTCGTACAGCGCTTCGAGCGACGGCAGCACGACGGCTTCGTGATAATGCTGTCGCGCGCGCCGTTGTCCCGCCGCTCCCAACTTCCGCCGCTGATCACCATCGCCGAGCAATTGATCGATCGCCGCCGCCAATGCCTGCGGGCTTCCAGGGGGAACGAGTAATCCCGTTTCTCCAGCGTGCACCGCATCCGAGTTGCCGCCGACGTCCGTGGCGATCACGGGCGTCGCCGCGGCCATCGCTTCGACGATCGAGTTCGGAAAGCCCTCGCTGGACGAACAGAGGACGGAGATGTCGAAGAGATGATGGAGATTCGGATCGTTTGGCCGCTGGCCGCCAAAGTGGGTCCGTCCGGCGATCCCGAGCCGTGTCGCCGACGCCTCCAGCGCTTCTCGGCATTCGCCGTCTCCGAAGAGAACTAGATGCAACTCCGGCCAGTGTGATGCCAGCATGGCCGTCGCCTCGAGGAGTGACGCGTGATCCTTGACGGCACTCAGCCGCGCCACGATGCCTACCACCAAGGCGTGCTCAGGAACGCCCAGCGCGTCGAGCGCGTTGCGCCGGTCCTCCGCACGCCACGGGGCGAATGCCCGCTCCTCGACGAAATTCGGGACCACGGCGATGTGCGCCGCGCTCACCCGCTCGACGTCGCGCAGCGCCGCCGCCACCGACTGACTGTTCGCGAGCACGCAGTGGGCGAGACGAAACGCGACGGCATTGCCGACACGATACCGGCGGTTCGGCAGAGAATGCCACCACCGCCTGCTCGCGATCACGACGGGCGCACCGGCCATTCGTCCCCAGAACGTCGCGAAGATGTTGTTGTACATGTCGTGGCTGTGCACGATGTCAAAGCGACGTTTCGCCAGGAGCCGGGCGAGTCGCATGCCCCGGCCGATAGCGGCAGGACCGAACAGATTGGAAATCGGAAAAGAAAGAACCGGTATCCCCGCCGCGGCGTATCGCGCTACGAGGGGGCCGTCCGCGTTCAGACAAAGCACCGAGACGTCGAAGCGAGACCTGTCCAGCCGCTCGGCGGTGCGCACGGCGTTCAGCTCGGTGCCGCCGATGCGCATGTTGTCGATGCAAGAGAGCACGCGAATGCGCCCGGGATCCGCATATCGAGCACGCACCAACCGCTTCGTCGGCGTCATGGTTGCTCTCTACCTACCTCTCAGAAGCGCCGCGACAGGTTCAGACTGAGCACGACTCCCGTGGCCAGCGACGCGATCTGCACGATGTTCATCCAGCTGCGTTCCTTTTTCGCGCTGAGCAGGAGCTCGTCACCTGCGTCCAGGCCGAGCTGCTCGAGGGTCGATCCGACGGCTATCGCATCCCGAACCGCCGCCTTCGACAAGAGTTCGCTCGACCGCCGACGCACCACGGTTCTCGGCATCTCGGCGCGCTGCGTCGGCCCCCCGGCGGTCATGATTGCGTCGCTGACGGATATATCGACCGGCACGCGATAGTACCCGGGATGGTTCACCTCTCCCAGCACGCCGAGCCGAATGAGTGGAGTCGCACGCACCCTGGCATTCTTGTAATAGTGAGTGACCCAGGTGGCGAGGTGTGACTGCAGCTCGGAGCGCAGGACGCCGCGCAACGAATCATCCGGAAGAGAGAGCACGCTCAGCGCGGGGCCCGGCCGCACGACGACGGTGTCGTTCAGACTGAGATCGCCCTGTATGGCAAGAACGATCCGGTCTCCCGGATGGAAATCTCCTTCGCGCAATCGTTCACGGATCGCGGCGGCGGCGCGCAGTTTGGACTCACGCAACTGCTGTCCCGCGACGGCGACGGAGGCAGCCGACTCTGCGTCCGCGGCGATCCGCTCCAACTCCTGTCGCGTGGCGTTGGCGCGCCCTGCGTCGGCGGCAATGGGCATTTGCGCGCCTCCGAGTCGACTGAGGACGACGAGTGCGCCAACGACTATGCCGGTCAGCGCCCGCGCTGAGAATCTCATGACGTTGGGAGCGGTGCGGCGTCCGGGTCCACGGGGACTTGCACCGCGAGGGGACGTTCCCTCGGCCGCTTGGCTTCCTCGGGCAAGTCTGAGTAGAGGTAGCTGTAGTAACTGAAGTCGCCCTCGGATCCCGTGGCGTTCAACACCGCGCCGAGCAGCCGAATCGGCAGGCGGTTCAACACCTTGAGCTTGGCTTGCGCCATCCGGCGGTCCGTCTCTCCCGACCGCAGCACCAGCAGCATGTTGCCTGTGTGCGTGCCAAGCACAAACGGATCGATGCCGGCGCCGAGCGGCGGGCTATCGATGATGACAACGTCGTAGATCTCTTCCAGCTCCGTCAGAAGAGCGGACATCGCCGGTGAGAGAAGCATTTCCGGACCGTGCAATTGCGACGCGCCTCGCGGCAGGAGCGTCAGTCGCTCATGATGCGTCTCGCGCAACACCTGGTCGAGCGTCAAACCGCCCGCCAGATAATCCACGAACCCCGGAAGCCGTTCGACCCCGAAACGGGCGTGTAGCTCGCCGCGTCGAATGTCGCCATCGACGAGAAGCGTTCGACAGTTCGCGTCGGCGAATGAGAGCGCGAGATTCATGGACAGCAGTGACTTGCCGTCGCCGGCGCCAGGGCTCGAGATCGTGACGATCCCGCGTCGGGTGGCTTCGAACGACTGCATGACCGCGAGGCGAATGGTGCGGAACGCTTCGCGCGCGTGCGCCGCCTCCAGTGGATCGCGTAGCTCCGGAACGGCCTGTTGCAGCGCGGGGATCGCGCCGATGATGTCGAGTCCCATCTCATTCGTCGCTTGCTCCGCGTAGCGGAAGCGTCGATCGAATTGGTCGAGAAGCAGCGCGACCGCGATCGCCACACCGATGCTTGCCAGCACCGACATGAGGATGATGTAGGGCGCGCGATTCTGACTCGGACTCTCAGGAGCAGCGGGTGCGTCCAGGATGCTGACGTCGGCGACCGTACTCGCCTCCGCGAGCGTGGCTTCTTCGTGTTTGTTCTTCAACGCTGAGTACAAGGCTCCGCGCCCTTCCACTTCGCGTCGCAGGCGCGTTTCTTCGGTGGTGCGTGTGGGAATGCCACGAAGCTGTTGCGCGGTGTTTTGCACTTGAGAGTCGAGCGCGAGCTCACGTCGCCGTTGTTCCGCGATCACGGCCGCCGCGAGTCGCGGGATGGTCTGCGTCTTGAGCTCTGCCACTTCGGCGTTCAGATCTCGCACGATCTTGTGATCGTCGGTGTACATTCGCTGCGCGGCTCGAAGCGCGGCCTGCTTGGCTGCGAACTCGGCGATGGCAGCCCTCAATTCGGGCGCAGGGCTGTTCTGAACCGCGGGAGCGGCCCAGAGAGCGCTCGGATCGAGTTGGCCTTGCTGAATCGCCGCGAGTGTCGATTCCAGCGCCACCCGGTCGCGCCGGATGTTGTCGACTTCAACCTTCTGGGCGAAGAAATTCCCGGACATGGGATCGCGTGACGGTGCGCCTCCACCGACACCGGCAGCAGCCTCCGTCGGCAGTGTAATGGTCTCCACGCGAAACTTCTCCAGCGCCGTTTCCGCTTCCTCGAGTTGTTTTCCCGCGGCCGCCAGTTGTAACGCGAGCGCTTTCCCCGCCTCGCTGACGCTGCGTTTCTTGAGATCGGCAGCGGCCGCAATGAATTCCTGAAGGACGCTGTTCATGATCGCGGTGATTCGCTGCGGATCGGAACCCACAAGGGTCACACGCAAGAGATTGCTCTCGGCGGGAAACGAGGTTGTGATCGCGTTTCGTACTCCCATCGCCGCTTCGCGAGGATTGACGAGCGTGAACTTGAGAACGCCGGCCTGCCTGAGCGCCGCGGCAGACGGTTTCCATCTCAACCCGAGCTTTCGACCGACCGAATCGCCCAGCACGCCAGCCTCGAGTTGGTTCGCGTCTCGATCCAGCAATCTGTACGATCCGGGCTCTACCACCTTGAGCTGGTACGCGCCGGTGCGAAATCGCTGCTCCGTATCGAAGCCGGCGAACAACGCCGAGTCGGCCGCACGCGCAGGCTGCACGTACAGCGACATCTTACGAACCGCCTTCTCGAGAATGGCGAAGCTCGTCAGCAGTTCCGGCCAGGAGGTTTGGTGCAGCACCTCGTCCGCACGGATTGGCCCAAGGTGCTCGCGACTCCGGTTCCCGTCCTGCGAGATCCACACAGTGGAGTGCACCTCGTACTGCGGCGCCGCCATCCGGGTTATCGCGACTCCCAACCCGGTTCCCGCAATTACGATCAGGAGCGCGAGCCACTTATATCGGCGAAGTGCCGCGACTCCTCGCATCCACGAGATGCGCAGCAGGGGCTCGTTGAATAGCGAGTGAGTGTGGGGAGCTTGTACTTGAGCGGAGGCCGAGGTCGGTACTGAGTCGCTGAGAAAAAAGGCTTCCGTTGGTTGTGCCCGCCGGCCCGGATTATTCAATAGCGGGTCGCTCACGACGGCTCACGAAATTGGTGGCGACGGCCGCCGATTGCAGATTGCTCCAATGAATTCAGAAATCGAAGGGACACGACGCTGCCTTTCTATTGGAAGTGTCCCCTATCGTGCAAAACCGGCGCCTCTACCACTGCGACGCACCGAAAGACCTTTTGGTCAGGGTTTCAGGCGGTACATCATCCGCGGGAACAAGCTCGCTTCGCGGATATGCTGGAGTCCGCATATCCACGCGACCGTGCGCTCGAGTCCGAGCCCGAATCCTGAGTGTACGAAGGTGCCGTATTTTCGCAGTTCCAGATACCAATCGTACGCGTCGAGCGGCAGTCCTTCGTGCTTGATTCGCGCTATGAGACGGTCGTGGTCGTCTTCACGCTGTGAGCCGCCGACGATCTCGCCATAGCCCTCGGGAGCCAGGCAGTCATCGCACAGCACGGTTCGCGGATCGGCAGGGTTCTCTTTCATATAGAACGCCTTCGCCTCCTTCGGATAATTCATCACGAACACCGGACGGTCGTAGTCGGCGACGAGCAGCGCTTCGTCCTCCGCGCCAAGGTCCTCGCCCCACTTGATCGAGCTCCCCTTCTTCTGGAGAGTTGCGACCGCCGCCGAGTACTCGATGCGCGGAAAGGGCGGTTTCACGGTCACGAGCTTGGACGTGTCGCGTTCCAGAACTTTGAGTGCGTCGGCGCAACGCTCGAGGGGGCGCTGCACCAGATATGAGATGAACTCCTCTTGGAGCCGCATGTTGTCGTCCGAGTCGTACCACGCCATCTCCGGCTCGATCATCCAGAACTCCGTGAGATGCCGGCGCGTCTTCGACTTCTCGGCGCGGAAAGTCGGACCAAAGGTGTAGACCAGGCCGAACGCCGCGGCTGCTGCCTCGCCGTACAGCTGGCCGGTCTGGGCAAGGTAGGCCGTTCCCTCTTCGAAGTATTGGGTCTCGAACAGTCCGCTCCGTTCGCCGATCGCCGCGGTCAGGATCGGCGTGTCGACACGGAGAAACCCACGCTCGTAGAAGAAATCGTGGATCGCCTGCTCGACCTCGTTTCGTACCACGAAGATCGCGCGTTGCTTCGGGCTCCGGAGCCATAAGTGGCGGTGGTCCAGCAGGAAGTCGATCCCGTGTTCCTTCGGCTGAATCGGATAGTCGATGGGGCTCGGGCCGACGATCGTCAGATCCGTGACGGTGATATCGAACCCGCCAGGAGCGCGCGGCTCGGCTCGTACTTCGCCGGTCACTCGAACCGACGTCTCCAGGGTGAGCTCCTGGAACCGGGCCCACACTTCCGGTGTGACTTGCGTCTTCACGATGACGGCCTGCGCGACGCCGCTCCCGTCTCGCAGAACCGCGAACGCGATCTTCCCCGACGAGCGCACGTGCGTCACCCACGCGTGCACCGTAACCGGGTGGCCGACGTGTTTGCCCAACTCGGCGAGACGGGTATTTCGGAGGGTCATTTTTGTGACCGCTGACGTTAGATTTTGGTGACGAATACCCGACTGGCTGGGGAAACGAACGCCGAAGACTAGTTGTATCGGAACGTACCCGGCAGGCCCAACGCCACGGCGTTGTCCTTGCACACCTGTGCGACGCAACTAGATCCCGGTCGACATGACGCTGCGCACCAGGCTCACCCTGGGCCTCCTGACAATCGCCGTCATTCTCATCGTTCCCTTGCTGGTCGCGACTCGGTCCCTGGATCGAGTGCACGACCAGGCAAAGGCGCTTCGTGACGGCGATTTCTCCGCCTCGCTTCTCTTGGGCAAGCTGCGCGAGGGACTGAACGATCTGAGATCCGCTGAAATCGCCGTGCTCTTCGTTCGCGACGAGAAGAGCCGCGCGGTCATGACGGAGGACGTGGGCCACGTCGAGCGGCTGGCCGACTCGCTCGATGCCTACGAGTTGGGTCGCGCTGCTCGCGATATCCGATCGGCCATGACGACCGTCGAGGCTGGCGCGCAGGCCGAGCATCAAGCCGCGTTGGCGCGCCGCGACAGGGAAGCCGAAAAGATCTCGCGGGAGCAGGTCATTCCCGCCATCAGCCGCGCCGAAGCCGCGGTGGTGATAGCCGAGCGCGCACTCCGCGACCGGACCCGGGAACGCGTCGTTGCCGCCGCGAGCGCCGCGAAGGACGGCAGACGCGCCACGATCATTGGATTGGCGCTCGCCCTCATCGTCGCGGCGGTCATCGCCGTCAAATTGACCCAGAGCGTCAGCAAACCGATTGCCGAGCTCGAGCGTGGCATGCGCCAGGTAGCCGACGGCGACTTCGACGCCAGACTCGCCATTCCGCCCTCGGAAAAGGACGAGTTCGGCCGACTCGCCGCCAACTTCGAGGACATGGCCCGGCAGCTAGCCGAGCTCGACAAGCTCAAGGCAGAGTTCGTCTCGGTCGCGTCCCACGAGCTCAAGACGCCGATCAACGTCATCATCGGGTATACGCAGCTGCTTTCGGAGGAGCTGTACGGCCCGCTCACGGACAAGCAGCGGAATGTCGCCGCAACCCTGGAGAAGCAGGCCAAAACGCTCGCGCGACTCGTCACACAGTTGCTGGACATCACGCGGTTCGAGGCCGGCGGCGGCAAGCTCGAGGTCCGCCCGATCGAGTTCCGCGGATTCCTCCATAACCTGGAGGAAGCATTCCAGGTGCTGGCCGACCAGCGCGGCATCCGCTTCCACGTCTCGGTGCACGACGGTCTTCCCGAGACGGTGCATTGGGACGCGGACCGTATTAATGAAGTGCTCGGAAACCTCCTGTCGAACGCATTCAAGTTCACCGACAGCGGCGGCGAGGTGGAGCTCACCGTCATGCCGACGGATCACAGTGTTCAGATGGAAGTCCGCGACACGGGCGCGGGCATCCCACCCGACCAGGTACCACGGATCTTCGACAAGTTCTTCCAGGCGGACAATCAGGAAGCCGCGTCACATGTCGGTTCGGGGCTCGGCTTGGCCATCGCGAGCGAGATCGTCCAGGCGCACCATGGAACGATCTGCTGTGAGAGCACGCCGGGGGTCGGAACGACGTTCACGATCGTGCTGCCACAGCGCGCTGTGGGACGTCGCACCTCGCGCAAGGATCTGCGGGTCATGGCGGAAGTCGGATGAAGCGCGCGCTGGTCGCGGCGCTGTTGCTCGGCACTGGTTGTCTTCACGGCACGCCGTTGGTCCAGCGCAAACATGATTCGAGTCCCGAAGCGGTGGCCGACTCGCTCTACTGGAGCGCGGTGCGCAACCTCGACCCGACAAACAAGAACGGCACGCTCGACGCCGCAATCGCGAATCTCGACGCCTATCTGGTCTCCCCCGCCAAGCAGAAACACGCGGCCGAGGCGGCCGTACTCCGGAGCCTGGCCCGTAATGCGCAGCAGCTTGCGCGAGTCGAGGCGACGCTGCAACAGCGGGCGGCGGCGGACAACAAGCAAAAGTCGGAGCCCGACAACAAGGCGCGCGACGAGGAGATGGTCAAGGAGATTCAGCGACTCAAGGACGAGCTGGCGAAAGCCAACGACGAGCTCGAACGCATCAAGAAGCGACTCGCCACTCCCAAGCCTTAGTCTACCCGACCCGAAACAGCTCCAGCGATCGAGAGTAGCGCGCGTTCATCACGGAGCGCAGCGGAGCGTGGTCGCGCTGCTTCAGCTCCGGATCGTCCGCGAGCAGGCGTTCCGCAGCGTCTCGCGCGCGAAGGTTGAGCTCCTCGTCGCGAAGAGGATCGGCGACCCGGAAGGTCGGAACTCCGCTCTGCCGTTCCCCGAACAGATCTCCCATCCCGCGAAGCCTGAGGTCCGCGCGCGCGATCTCGAATCCGTCGTCGGTGCGAACGAACATCTCGATGCGATCTTTCGCCTCTGGCGAAAGATCTCCCAATAGTATGCAGAAGGATTCCGTTGGCCCTCGGCCAACGCGGCCGCGCAGCTGGTGGAGCTGTGAGAGGCCGAATCGCTCCGGATGCTCGATGATCATCACCGACGCGTTGGGCACGTCGATTCCCACCTCGATGACCGTGGTCGCGACCAGCACGTCGATCTTCCCGTCGCGAAAGTCGCGCATGATTCGGTCGCGTTCGTCCGCCGGAACGCGGCCGTGCAACAGCGCGACGCGCCGGCCTGAGAATGCGCCGGCGCTCAGCGTCTCGTACATCGTGGTCGCGGCCTTGAGATCGGTCTTCTCGGACTCGGCGATGACCGGATACACGATGTACGCCTGCCGGCCCTCGTCGGCCTGACGATTCACGAACGCCAGCACTTTGTCGCGGCTGGATTCCCCGCGCAGCGCCGTCACGATGGGTTGTCGTCCGGGCGGACGCTCGTCGAGAATGCTGAGATCGAGATCGCCATACAGCGTGAGCGCCAGCGAGCGCGGAATAGGCGTCGCCGACATCAGCAATACGTCCGGCGCGGCGCCCGCCCCTTTGGTACCGAGCAGCTTGCGCTGCTCCACTCCAAACCGGTGCTGTTCATCGACGATCGCGAGACCGAGCTTTCCGAACCGCGTCCCCTCCTGGACGAGCGCGTGCGTTCCGATGACGAGCGCGGGTTCCGGCGATTCGAGGCGCGCGGCCGCTTGCTTCCGCTCTTTCACGCTCAGGCTTCCGGTGACCAGCACGGGCTCGACGCCGAGCGGCTGGAGCATCGTTTGAATCGTCCGCGCGTGCTGCTCCGCGAGCAACTCGGTGGGGACCATTAACGCGGCCTGGTATCCGTTCTCCATCGCGAGCAACGCACCGAACAGCGCCACTATGGTCTTCCCACTCCCCACATCTCCCTGCAGTAGTCGATGCATGCGGCGGTCGCTGCACATGTCGGCGAAGATCTCCCGCGACGCGCGCACCTGTGCGCCGGTCAGCTCGAAGGGCAGCAACTCGCGCGACCGAGAGGTGAGCTCGCGCTTGTTCTCGAACCGGATACCCTTTCGTGGCTCCCTCGCGAGTGTCTTGGCGCGCTGGTGCAGCACGTGGACGAAGAACAGCTCTTCGAAGGCGAGCCGCGCGCGCCCTTCCATCGCTTCGGCAAGCGAGGTGGGCCGGTGCACCATCCGCAATGCGTCACGAATCGTCGGGACGGCTGCGCGCGATAGAATGTCGCGCGGCAGATATTCGTCCGTGAGCGCGAGCAACCCGTCGAGATGCGCCTCGATGATCGACCGAATGACCTTGAATGAGAGGCCTTCGGTCGCCGGATACACCGAGAGCACCCGTCCGTGCGCGGTGCCCGCGTCGTCGTCGCCGAGGTTGATGAACTCGCGCGGCTGAAGCTGTCGGCCATGAAAGAACCGAACGCTGCCGGCGACGAGAAGCGTGTCGCCCTTCTGGATCGTGCGATCGAGGTACGGTTGCCCTGGCCACGCGACCTCGATCATTCCCGAGTCGTCGCGCAGCACGGCCTGAAAGATTCGCAGGCCTTTTCGCGTGGGAATCACGCCCTTCGAGATCACACTGCCGATCACCGTGGCGTTCATGCCGGTCTCGAGCGACGAGATCGGCGACACGGTGCTCGCGTCCTCGTAGCGGTGCGGGATGTGAAACAGGAGATCGCCGGCGGTCAAGACACCGAGCCGCCTCAACGCCTCGGCGCGCATCGGTCCGACACCCTTGAGATATGTGACGGGCATGTCGAGGCGGAGCCGGGACGCCGGACTGCGCGGTGTCGATTGCATGCGACTATCTGTCATCCTGAGGAGCGAAGCGACGAAGGATCTTCTTCAATTTGAGTAGATCCTTCGCTTCGCTCAGGACGACGGGCCCTCGGAGAGTAGT
>DATBRO010000015.1:0-2134 GCA_036560265.1 Gemmatimonadaceae bacterium
GCCGACGATTTTTACAGCGACGCGCACCGCGTCGTGTTCAACGCGATCATGGGGCTGATCGCCGACAACAAGCCCGCCGACGTGGTTACCGTCGGCGAAACGCTGTCTTCGCTCAAGAAGCTCGATTACGTCGGCGGCATGGCCTATCTCGGCGCGCTGGTGGAGAACGTGCCGACCGCGGCCAACATCCGCCGCTACGCGGAGATCGTGCGTGAGCGGGCCATCCTGCGTCGACTCGCCGCCGCCGGCGGAGAGATCGCCGATACCGCTTACAACCCTCTCGGCCGGAGCGTGCGCGAAGTCCTCGACCAGGCCGAGAGCAAGGTGTTCGAGATCGCCGAGCACGGCGCACGCGGTCAGCAGGGATTCCAGGAGCTGCGCCCGCTGCTCACGCAAGCGGTCGAGCGCATCGAGCTCTTGTTTCATCGCGACAACCCGTCCGACGTTACCGGCGTGCCGACGGGATTCACCGATCTGGATCACATGACCTCGGGCCTGCAGGAAGGCGACCTGATCGTGATCGCGGGACGCCCGAGCATGGGCAAGACCGCTTTGGCGCTCAACATTGCCGAGCATATCGCGCTCTCGTCCAAGCTGCCGGTCGGGATCTTCAGCATGGAGATGGGCGCGATGCAACTCGCCATGCGCTTGATCGGATCGGTGGGCCGCCTCGATCAACACAAGGTTCGAACCGGTCAGCTCATACCTGATGACTGGGAGCGGTTGTCCGAGGCACTCGGCCGGCTGTCCGAAGCGGCGATTCACGTCGATGAGACGCCCGCGCTCAATGCGCTGGAATTGCGCGCGCGGGCGCGCCGGCTCGCGCGCCAATACGGCGGCAAGATCGGCGCGATCGTCGTCGATTACCTGCAGCTTATGCAGGCGATTGCCGAGGGCGAGAACCGAGCGACCGAGATCTCCGAAATCTCGCGTTCGCTCAAGGCGCTGGCGAAAGAGCTCAAGGCGCCGGTGCTCGCGCTCTCGCAGCTCAACCGCAGCCTCGAGCAGCGGCCGAACAAGCGGCCGATCATGTCGGATTTGCGCGAATGCGTGACGGGGGATACACCGGTCCTACTCGTCGATGGACGACGTCTTCCGATCCGGGCGCTGGTCGGTACGACGCCCGAGGTGTGGGCCATGTCGCCGGCGCGCAAGATCATTGCGGCGAAAAGCGACCGCGTGTGGTCGGTGGGCGCGCGCCCAGTCTTGCGAATCGCGTTCGCGAGCGGGCGCACGATCCGCGTCACGGCACTCCATCGACTCTATGGCGGCAGCGGCTGGGTGAGAGCGCATGCGCTCCGGGCGGGCGATCGGGTCGCGCTTGCTCGCCAGGTGCCGCCGCCGCCCGCGCCGGTCACCTGGCCCGACCACCACGTCGTGTTGCTGGGCCAGCTTGTCGGAGACGGCAGCTATCTGAATCACCAGCCGTTGCGCTATACGACGGCGTCCGAGGACAACAGCCGCATCGTGCGCGCCGCAGCGGAGGCGTTCGGCGCCAAGGTTACGCGTTACGAGGGTCGAGGGGTTTGGCACCAACTGCTCATCAGCGGAAACGGCAACCGTTGGGCTCCCGAAGGTGTAAACCGATGGCTTCGCGAGTTGGGCATCTTCAACCAGCGATCCCACGAGAAGCGCTTGCCGGGCGATGTCTTCCGCCTTTCGAACGAACAGATCGCGCTGCTGCTGCGGCACTTGTGGGCCACCGACGGATCAATTTCCCCGCGTGGCGTCGGCAGCAAAGGTGCTGGTCGAATCTATTTCAGCACCTGCAGCGTTGATCTTAGCTCGGATGTCGCCGCATTGCTCTTACGCCTCGGTATCGTCGCGCGCGTTCGCACGGTGCTGAAAAGTGGCTGTCGTCCGGTGTACACGGTCGACGTGTCGGGCTCGACGCAGCAGCTTCGCTTCCTCGATAAGGTGGAAGCTTTCGGCCCGCGCGTGGCGCCCGCGCGCTCTCTTCGCGCCGTGCTGGAAGCAACGACGCCCAACACCGACATCGATACGATTCCGATCGAGGTGTTCCAGCAGGTAAAGTCCATCATGCGCTCGAAGGGGATCAGCCAGCGCACCATGGCAGCACGTCGCGGAACCGCTTATGGAGGCTCTTCGCACTTCGGCTTTGCGCCGTCGCGTG
>DATBRO010000016.1:0-9936 GCA_036560265.1 Gemmatimonadaceae bacterium
GTTAGGCGTACTCCCGATACACCTTCGACATAGTGGCTATCTGTACCGACTAGCGCCGGGACACGTCCTTCAGCTGCTGTACGTCAAGCACCGGCTTCGCAAGCGAGAGCTCCGGACGTTCATCGACGTCGGCGCCGGGAATGGATACTTGTCGCACACGCTTCTGAGCCTCGGGCTCACGGGCACGGGCTTCGATCTCAACACGGAAGCGTGCGAAAACAATCGCGTCGAGAATGCGAAGGCCGTGGCGTCCGGCAAGTACATGGTCCGTTGTGAGGATTTCGTGAGAGCGGCCGTACCGCCGGTCGATCTGATCATCTCGTCGATGGTGATCGAACATCTCACCCCCGGCCAGGTGCGCGAATACTTCGCGCGCTGCCGCGAAGTGCTGAATCCGGGAGGGCTGATCGTTACCATCGTGCCCGCGTCACCGCGACATTGGGGAATCGAGGACGAGATCGCCGGCCATCAGAAACGCTACAAGCGCGAGGACTTCACTGAGATTGCGCGCGAGCACCGGCTACGCGTTCTGCACGTCGCCGGGTTGACATACCCGATGTCCAATCTGCTGCTCGGACTCTCGAACCGCCTCGTTCGGCGCGCGGAATCCGCGAAGCTAACCATGGATGCTCACGCACGGACGGTTGCTTCAGGGAGCAGGCACGTGTGGGGGAAGACGGAATTTCCCGATGTCGCGAGATATTTCGTGAACGAGGTCACGCTCTTTCCGCTCCACCTGCTTCAATACCTCACGCGAGGGCATCCGGACGCTCTGGTCCTGTATGTGGAGATGCAAACGTCATCCTGAGCGATCAACGCCAGACGTGTAAGGCCTCGATGACCTCCGCGACTTCCGCGTCCGTCATGTCGTTGTACATCGGCAACCGCAACAGCCTGTCTGCCGCCGATTCGGCGACGGGAAGCTTCGGCGGCGCAGGATGGAACCGGCGGCCCATCGCGGAGAGATGCAGGGGGAGATAGTGAAAGACCGCCGCGGCGTCGCGCGAACGAACGTGCGCGATGAGCTGTTGCCGGCTCTCCAGGTTCGGCATCATCACATGGTATAAATGCCAGCTGGGCTCACATTCAGCGGGCACGGTGGGCAAGGTGACACCGCGCTGCTCGGCCCATCCAGCGAGCTCCTTGTGGTACGTCTCCCAAATCCGGCGGCGTCGCGCCTGGATTTTGGCTTCACTCTCGAGCTGGCCGAGCAGAAACGCGGCTTGCAGCTCCGACGGTAAATAGCTCGAGCCGACGTCCACCCAGGTGTATTTGTCCACCTGGCCGCGAAAGAACCTGCTCCGGTCCGTGCCTTTTTCGCGAATGATCTCGGCGCGCTCGGTGTAGGCCGGGTCGTTCACGAGCAGCGCGCCTCCTTCGCCGCAGGAAAAGTTCTTCGTGTCGTGAAAGCTCAGCGTCGACATCGCGCCGAACGTGCCGAGCCACTGCCCGCGATACTTGCCGCACATGCCGTGCGCGTTGTCTTCCACGACGGCGATTCGTTTTGCGCGGGCGACGTCCATGATGGCGCGCATCTCGCACGCGACGCCGGCGTAATGCACGGGAACGATCGCGCGCGTGCGGGGCGTGATGAGCCGCTCTAGCTGTTGCTCGTCCAAGTTCAGTGTGTCGCGGCGACTGTCGATGAACACCGGCGTCGCGCCGCGGAGGACGAACGCGTTGACGGTCGATACGAACGTGAACGCGGGAACGATGACTTCGTCGCCCGGCTTGATATCGAGGAGCAGCGCCGACATCTCGAGGGCGTGGGTGCACGAGGTGGTCAGAAGGGCCGACCGGACGCCGAAGCGCTGCTCCAGCCACTCGCGACAGCGCTTCGTGAACGGCCCGTCTCCCGAGAGGTGCCGCTGTTGAATGGCCTCGGCGACGTACTCGAGCTCGCGCCCCATCACGGCGGTGCGGGAGAACGGGATTCGGGTCGTTCGCTTCTCGATAGGGCTCACGAGGCTAGGTGGTTGGTGATAGGTGGTAGGGGGTAGGAGGTAGGAGGTAGGAGGTAGGAGGTAGGGGGTAGGGGGTAGGAGGTAGGAGGTAGGAGGTAGATAACGCGAAAACGCTACTTGGTGCGCTCGAAGATCGATAGCAACTCATTCACGCGCCGTACGTGATGCTTGGGGAATAATGCTCGCCCGTACAGCGTTGCGTCCTTGTACCCTCCCGGCAGACTGACGTCGGTCGCGAGCAGGAAGAAGCGCCGGGTCGTGTCGAGCTGCGCCTGCGTCGCGAGGATCGGGAATCGGTATGTTCGCGCGTGTCCGCGCGCTTGATCCCGGTCGAGCCGGATCTTTTTCCGGATTGGTTCCATCCCGGGCTCGGGAAAGAGAGCCGCGATCGTGGAGTCCGGCAGATCGAGGTAGCGCGCCGGCATCGAGTCTGAGCGCTGCAGGCCGGCCGTGGGATAGATGATGTGCATCGACGTAAACACGATAGGCACCCGCGCCACTTTCGCTTGCTCGTACGCGGTGCGGAGCACGGCAAAGAGATCCGCAAATTCCTGCTTCTCGGCAATGGTGCGTTGCGCGCCCAGGCACAGCATGGTCACGAGAAGGGCCAGGACCGCGACGCGGGCAACACGTCCAACGGAGGCAACGGCCAACGCGACAAGGGGCGCCCACGCGAGAGCGGCGACGATCCCGTAGCGCGGCACCATCGAGGGCTGCAGCACGACGGAGAGGACGACGAGCACGACCGGCATCAGAGCGAGTGAAGTCAGCGCGGCAAGATCGGGAGAGCGTAAGAGCGTGAGGGGATGGGGGTGGGAGGGTGAAGAGGTGGCAGCGGGAGCCGCGGGGGGGACGTCGCGGAGCGACTGCGCCAGCAGCAACACCACGGCGAGGACCATGGGCGGCGGCAACCAGAAGAGCCACGCCATCTCCATGACCTGTTGGCCGCTCAACTCCTTTACCCAGAGCATTCCGGTAGAGCTTGCACGCTGAACGATGGCCATCGGCGCGCAAACGAGTAACGCTATGAACCCGGCGGCGCTCGGCGCGACGAGACGAAGGCCTTCGCGCCACCGGCGGCCACGTACGGCAACCGCGGCCGCGCACATCAGGCCGAGCGAGAACACGCCGAACCAGTGGATCGTGGGAATGAGAATGGAGGAGATTGCAATCGCGATGTCTCTGCGTCGTGAACGGGCGCGGTCGCCATCGACACCGAGCGACCAGGCGAATGCCGCCGCGAACAGCAGCCAGGGCCCATAAAATCGCCCCTCGAACGCATGCGCGAGCACGAGCGAGTGCGACGCCACCGCGAGCGTTCCGGCGGCGCTCGGCGCGCGACCGAAACGCCGACGCAGCGTGGCGTACAGGAACAGCAGACCGAGCGACACGCAGACGAGCGAGATGCTGCGCAAAACCACGGGCGTCACGCCGCCCGTGAGCCTCCCGACGAACCAGACGATGAGGTGCAGCAGGGGCGGCGCATAGTCGCCGGGGCGGTAGACGTTCGCGATGACGTCGAACGGCGACGACGAGTCCTTCACGACAAAGACCGTGCAGCAGAGCTCATCGAACCACAGCGGCCGCGTCCACAGCACGCCGCCGCCGAACAGGGGCAGGAGGGCGATCGCTATGGCGCACACGACGACGAAAACCAACAACTCGCGACGTGTCATCGCTCGAGCAGCGCCAGATTCGGGCTCAAACGCGTCAAACGGTGGTGCGGAAATACTGTCTTCGTGAACAGATCCACCCGACCGTAGATATTCGGCAAGCTCTCATCAGACGCGACGAAGAGAAAGCGCGAAGTGGAATCGAGCTGAGCCTGCGTCACCATGACCGGAAAACCGTAAACGCGCGCGTGCGACCGCGCGATGTTGCGATCGATGCGCAGGTTGCGACGCACGCGTTCCAGCCTCTTCTGGGGCGTCATGGCCACGATCGTCGAATCCGGGATGTCCAGAAAGAGCGCCCTCCGCTCGGCGCGGCGGAGACCCGCCACCGAATAGATCACGTGCAGGTTCTGAAAAACGACGGGGAGATTCATGGATTTCGCTCGCTCGAACGCGGCCTGGTTGGCTTCGACGTTGTTCACGAAATCTCGCCGCTCCGCGACCGTTCGTCGGACACCGAGGACCACGATCAAGGCGAGAAAGAGCACGGCCACCGCGCGTGCGACGCGTCCAAGCGTTGCGACGGCGAGGGCGACCAGCGGCGCCCACGCGAGCGCGGTGACGGTCGCGTAGCGACCCACGAGCGACGGCTGGAGCACGACTGAGACACCGATCAGCGCGAGCGGCATCAATGCCAAGGATGTCAGAGCGGCCAGACTCGGATCCCGAAGCGCCCGGCGGACGTTGGCCGTCGCCGATGGCTGTGAGATTTCGTCGCGAAGGCCGTCCACCACCAGCAGGATCAGGGCAAGCACAGGCACGGTCGACAGAACGAAGAGCCGCACCATCGCCCCGACTTGGCCGGTGCTCAGCTCCGCGACCCATAACACGCCGGTGGTCGTCGCGCGTTGCGAAATCACCATCGGGACGCACGCGACCAGCGCGACGAGGCCCGCCGCGCTCGGCGCGATCAGCCGTAGTCCCTCGCGCCAGCGGCGACCGTACGAGGCGAGCGCGCCGAAGCACATGAGCACGAGCGAGAGGACGCCGAACCAATGAATTGTGACAAGAAAAACGGAGCACAGAGCGGTAATTGTCATCCTGAGCACATTCGAAGCGGACGTGCTCGCGGTGACATCCCGCGAGAGACTCCACGCGAAACCGGCGGCAAAGAGCAACCACGGGCCGTAGAATCGTCCCTCGAAAGCGTTGGTGAGCACGAGCGAGTGCGACGCCACGGCCAGCGCACCGGCAACGCTCGGCGCGCGGTCGAAGCGGCGGCGCAGCGTCGCGTAGAGGAACACAAGCGCCGCCGACACGCAGAACAGTGAGATGCTCCGCAGGACAACCGGCGTGATTCCGCCGGTCAGCCGCCCCACCGACCAGACGATGAGATGCAGCAGGGGAGGAGCGTAGTCCTTTGGGGCCGCTATGCGCGCGATGACCTCGAGGGGCGAGGACGCGTCAAGCACCGGGTACAGCGTGCAGCAGATCTCGTCCGTCCAGAACGGCCGGGTCCACAGCACGCCGCCGCCAAGCAGCGCCAGAAGGGCGATCGCGAGCCCCAAGGCGGCCACGACCCACAGCAATTCCCGGGCTGTTACGGCCGCTATGGGGCGATCGGTCATCCTATACTCTAATTTCACATCGTGTCTTCACCACCCACTCGCCAACTTGACGGTGCCACGGTCGTCGTGACCGGCGGCGCCGGGTTTGTCGGAAGCGCGCTCGCTCTGGCGATCAAGCGCGCCACGCCGGGCGCCAAGGTCATCGCGATCGACAACCTGCGCCGCGCGGGGAGCGAGCTGCGGCCCGCGTCTCTGAAAGCCGCGGGGATCGAGTTCGTGCACGGCGACATTCGCAATCCGGACGACCTTGCGCTCAGGGGACAACCCGTCGACTTGTTGATCGAATGCTCGGCGGATCCGTCGGTACTTGCCGGATACGGTGAATCGCCGCGCTACGTGATCGAGACGAATCTCGTGGGCACGATGAACTGTCTGGAGCTCGCGCGCGAACGGAAGGCGCGTGTGCTATTCCTATCGACGAGCCGCGTGTATCCGACAGCGCTCGTGAACGCGCTCAAACATGCTGAAGACACGACGCGGTTCACGTTGAACGACAAGCAGCCCATGGAGGGCGCGTCAGGAGACGGGGTTAGCGAAACATTCCCGCTCGAAGGCGCACGGACGTTTTACGGAATGACCAAGCTCGCGTCCGAGATGCTGCTCGAGGAATACGCCATGGGCTATGGTCTCGACTTCGTGACGCTGCGCTTTGGCGTGATCAGCGGGTCCGGACAGATGGGCAAGGTCGAGCAAGGCGTGTTCGCGCTGTGGATGGCGCGTCACATGTGGGGAAATTCGCTCACGTACAAGGGGTGGGGCGGAACGGGAAAGCAAGTGCGCGACGTAGTCCATATCGAGGACGTGGTCGATCTGGTGTTCGCCTTGCTCGGGAAGTGGGAAGCGGGAAGCGGGAAGCGCCTCAATGCTGGCGGAGGTTGCGCCATAAGCGCGTCGCTCCTTGAGGCCACCGCCGTCTGCGAAGAGATCACAGGACGCAGGCTCAAGCTCGACAGGGTGACCGAAACCCACCCGACCGACGTGCGCATCTACCTCACGGACCATTCAGCGCTGACGAAGCTGCTCGGGTGGCGGCCGACACGCGACGTCAAACAGATCTTCGCGGACCTGTACGAGTGGATGCGCGCGGACGAGCAGCGCCTCAAGCCGATTCTCTCGGGATAGAAGGCAGCACATGGCAGTCGTCGTCGTCACCGGATCGTGCGGACTCGTCGGGTCGGAAGCGGTCCGCTTCTACCACGCCCGTGGCCTCGACGTGGTGGGCGTCGACAACGACATGCGCGCGTATTTCTTCGGCGATGAAGCGTCGACAGAGTGGGTGCGGGAGCGACTCGTTCACGATTTGAAGTGCTACACGCACGTGAACGCGGATATCCGCGACACCGATGCCATGCACGGATTGTTGTCCCGCTATGCCGGTCACATCGCGCTCATCATCCACGCGGCGGCGCAGCCGTCGCACGACTGGGCAGCGAAAGAACCGCTCACCGACTTCAGCGTCAACGCAACCGGCACCCTCGTGATGCTCGAAGGCGCGCGCAAGCACGCGCCCGACGCGCCCTTCATCTTCACGTCGACGAACAAGGTCTACGGCGACACGCCGAATCGCTTGCCGCTGGTCGAGCGGGAAACCCGTTGGGAGGTGGATCCCGCGCATCCGTATCACGCCGGCATCGACGAGCAGATGAGCCTCGACCAGACGACGCACTCGCTATTTGGCGCGTCGAAGGTCGCGGCCGACGTGCTGGTGCAGGAGTACGGGAGATACTTCGGCATGAAGACGGCCTGCTTCCGCGGAGGATGCCTCACCGGCCCGAATCACTCCGGCGCGATGCTGCACGGATTTCTCGCGTATCTCGCGCGGTGCGCGGTGACGGGTCGGCAGTACAACGTCTTCGGGTACAAGGCGAAGCAGGTGCGCGACAACATTCACTCGGCGGACCTGCTCGCCGCGTTCAACGCGTTCTTCGAGGCGCCGAGGTCGGCGGAGGTGTACAACATCGGCGGGGGACGCGCGAGCCACTGCTCGATGCTCGAGGCGATCGCGGCGTGCGAACGGCTCACCGGTCGCAAGATGAACTGGAAGTACGAGGAGCGGAACCGCGTGGGCGACCATATCTGGTACGTCTCGGATCTGCGCCGCTTTCAGTCGCAGTATCCCGGCTGGCGCATCACGCGCGACGTCGATCAGATCTTGACGGAGATCATCGAGGAGAATCGAGAGCGGTGGCTACGCGGCCAGTAGAGTTGCTGACGGTCTTGATCCCTGCCCACAACGAGGGGCCGGGCCTCGTGCCTACGGTTTTTGCGGTGGATGGCGCGCTGCGCGGCGCCTTTATCCCACACGAAATCTTGGTCGTTCTGGATCACTGTACTGACGACACCGCGACCATTCTCGCGGGCACCGCGAGTCAACTGCCGTCACTGCGCACGACGGTAAACACATTGCCGCCCGGCTACGGATTCGCGATTCGTCATGGTCTGGACGAGATGCGAGGCGACGCCGTGGTGATCGTGATGGCGGACGACTCCGACGATCCGCGCGACATCGTGCAGTACTTCCGCAAGCTCGAGGAAGGGTTCGACTGCGCGTTCGGATCGCGTTTCATGGCCGGTGCGACGGTGCGGGGTTACCCGAAACAGAAGTTGTGGCTCAATCGGCTCGGCAACTTTCTGATCCGCGTGCTCTTTCGGATGAGCTACAACGACACGACGAACGCGTTCAAGTGCTTCCGGCGGGAGGTCATTGACGGGCTGCGACCGTTTCTGTCGAACCACTTCAACATGACCGTCGAGCTACCGCTCAAGGCGATCGTGCGCGGCTACACGTGGACGGTGGTGCCGACGAACTGGTACGGCCGCGATACCGGCGTGTCGAAGTTCAAGATCGAGGAGATGGGGAGCCGCTACTTCTTCATCATCCTCTACTGTCTCATCGAGAAGTATTTCTCGCGGGGAGACTACGCGCGCTCACCCGCTCCAACAACAGCAGGTTCTCCTGCAGTGGTACCGCGCGGTGATGCGGAAACACCGCGGGTCCCGACTCGTTGAGATCGTTCGTGCCACGCGGCAGCCGTTCGTACGGCGCGAAGAGCAGAAAACGCGTGGTGGTGTCGAGCACCGTTTGCGCCGCGAGTCGGGGAAATCCATAGAGCCTGGCTTGCACGCGCGCAAAGTCGCGCTCGAGTCTGATCCCCTTGTTGAGCTGATAGAAACGACCCGTCACCGGAAACAGCGCGTCGAGAGTCGAGTCGGGCAGGTCGAGATACACGCCAGAGGAACCACGTCCACGCGTCGCCGCTTCGAGCGGATACATAGTATGCTGCGACTGGAAGACGATGGGTATTCCCAGGCGCTCCGCCTGACGCAGCAAGCTGACATTCTGCTCGATACCCAACGTGTATTTGCGCTTCCGGTCGGCTTCGGCGCCAACGTTTCGAGTCCACACGACGACGAGCACGAGCGCGAACGCGCGTGCCGGCCAGCGTCCGAGCAGATCCATCGGGAATGCCACCCACGGCCCCCACGCGAGCACGGCGGGAAGCGCGTACCGCGCGAGCATCGAAGGCCGGCCGGCGAGTGAAAGGAGTACGAGCGCGAGCGGCATCAACGCGAGCGAGAATAGCGCGACGATGCTCGGGTCCCGAACCGCGGACCGCGCGGTGATCGCGACGGGCGGCCCGGCCTCGCTTCGCTCTCGCCACACGATCGCGACGATCAGCGCGCCAAACGCGACCAGGGGAATCCAGGCGAACCAAAAGGTGCCCGCGAGTCCATCGAGCTGGCCGATTCTGAAATCAGGGATCCAGCTCGCAACCGTGAGTGCTGCCTGTTGGCCCGCCGCAAGCGGCGAGATCACCACGAATGCAAGCATCCCGGCCGCGGCCGGCGCGACGCACTTCAGCCCGTCGCGCCAGTTTTTTCCGTAACTGACGAAAACCGCGGACGACATCAACGCGAGCGAGACGACGCCGTACCAGTGGCTCGTCGCGAGCAGGATCGCGGCGAACGCGACGACGATGCTGCGTCGCCGACCGGAGAGCCCGAGTGACCAGGCAAAGAACGCGCAGCACAGGACCCACAGCGCGTAGAAGCGGCCCTCGAAGGCGTGTGTCACGACGAGGCTGTTCGCGCCGGCCGCCAGCACACCCGCGATGCTCGCGTCGCGGCTGAAGCGACGTCGCAGCACGGCGTACACGATGACCAACGCGCCCCACATGGAGGCGAGCGACATCGCGTGCAACAGCGTTGGCGACAGTCCGCCGGTGACGGCGCGGAGCGCCCATGCGAGGAGATGAAAGAGCGAGGCGCCGCCATCCGCGCCATGTCTCAGGTCGGCGATGACGTCGACCGGTGACGCGTGGCTCGCCACGAGGACGGTGAACCATTCGTCGACCCACAGCGGGCGCGTGAACAGGATCGCGCCGTGGCTCAATACGAGAACGATGCTCGTGAGCGCGGCGAGTCCCAGCGCGAACAGCCCTAGCTCTCTTCGCGTCGTGCTCAGCGCTTTCTCTTCGCGAGGTCTGTCGCGACGCTCACGACCTTATCGACTGTGAGGCTGAGCTCCTCGTAGATCTTCTCGTACGGCGCACTCGCCCCGTAGCGCTCGAGCCCGAGCACGACGCCGTCTTCACCCACCCAGCGGTACCACGACATGGGGTGCGCGGCTTCGATGGCGAGGCGCGGAACACCGGCGGGAAGCACCGAAGCGCGATACGCCGCGTCCTGTCGCGCGAACAGCTCGTGGCTCGGCATGCTGACGACGCGGGA
>DATBRO010000017.1:0-12438 GCA_036560265.1 Gemmatimonadaceae bacterium
CACTCCACCGCCCACGGCGGCGTCGAAACGAAAGGTGCCGCCATGCTTCCAGGCCAGTTCCCGGAGGTGGGCGCCGAAGGCCGCGACGAGTGCCTTGTTCGCGGTGATGAACGTTCCGCCGCGAGAGAGCGTGTGCTCCGCGATCGTCTTTGCCGGCTCCAGGCCGCCGATCGCCTCCACGACGATCTCCGCGCCGCAGCCGAGAAAGTCGTCGAGCGCGCTGGTGATGACGCGGTCGCTCACGGCACAGTCGCGCGGGCGCGCGGGATCGCGCACGAAAACCGACACGATCTCGTGCGGGAACTGCGCGTCCTTGTCGTTCAGCAGCTGGAGCAGGGCCGTTCCCACGACGCCGCATCCGGCGACCGCGATCCTTGTATGCGCAGGCCGGACCGGCCCAGTTGAGGGGCTCAGCGGCGCGCGTTCGGTGGTCAATACGGAAGTCATTGCTCGTGTTCTCCATGTCGTGCGTGAAGGAATCGCAAACGAAAACCCCGATCCTCTGCGGAGAGGGCCGGGGTGATTGGCGAGTTTCGCCGATCCGATTACGCGCGCATGCGCATTCGCCCGTTCGCCGCTCCGCGAGGAGACTCGGTCGTAAATGACATTCGAATGCTCATTCGGATCGTGACGTTCATCTGTTCTCGGTTCCTGATTCACGTTTGACTTCCATCGCGCCCCTCACAGCCCCCAAAAACAAAAAAGCCCGGCGGGCCGCCAGGCGTCGCGTTTTAGCATTTGTTTAGCGTGGCTGCAATAGGCGGCAAATGACCACGGTCTTCGATTGTGCGTTCAGGATATGCGGGTCCGGCGCGGCTGTCAAGCCACGGCCATGAATCCAGAGCCGAGAGCCAAGAGCCGAGAGCGTATTATTAGCCCGACGATGCCAACAGTTGCCACGCTGCTCATCGCGTTGGCTGGTCCGCCCATTTTCGGGATCTTCGCACAGCGGATGCTCGGAAAGTCCCCGGGCGTGGCTGCGCAAATCATTGCTGATCTCGGACTCTGGGCATTCCTGGTGATGATCTTATACGTCGTCACTCGTGTGGAACGCCGGCCTCTCGCTTCGATTGGTCTCAAACGTCCTACCTGGTCGACAATCGTGTCGGGCTTGATGCTGGCGTTCGTCGTGCTCTTCCTATGGCCGCCTATTGCGCATTGGCTTGGGAACGTGTTGCGGCTCCCTAGTTATGAGAGAGGGGTGAGCCAGCTCCGAGGTCTCCCGGTGTGGGCGTTGCTCTTCATCGCCCTGACAGGCGGTATCGTCGAAGAAACGCTGTATCGCGGCTACGCAATCGAACGGCTCGCCTCGCTCACTGGTCGTTATTGGCTTGCTGGATCGATTGCCGCTCTCGCGTTTGGTCTCGCACACGTGCCGGGGTGGGGTGCATATGCGGTCGTGGACTTTGTTTTCGGCATAATGGCAACGCTGTTCTATCTGTGGAAGCGCGACCTGCTGGCCAACATCATCGCTCACGTAGCGGGGCTGGCGGTCGGGCTGCTGCAGCTGGCTCCTGTGCCTCCGAGGTGAGGGACGCCGTTCTACGCGCCACGGCCTCTCACGCCGACGAAGCGCAACCGGTGGCTGCCCTCGTCATCGATACCGCTGGACGCGTTGAAGGTACCTCGATCTCCTTCGTGGACCTGAGCGTTACCTTTATCTCGTGCAGATAAAGCCGCCGGATCTTTCGAAGCCCGAGCTCAGATCTGCTCCTGACGCGCGGTTCGTCGCCGCGCCAGCCGACGGCGTTTTCCCGGACAACTTTTTCCCGACGACGAACCTTCCCACCTACGTGAAGGTCAAAGGGCAGTGGCGCATGCCGCGCGAACCCCGCATGGACGGCGGAATCGTCCTCGACGAGAAAAATGAGCTCTGGGTGCGCGAAGGACGGCGCGTCAAGAAAGGCCAGCTCGTCGCCATCGGCACGGCGGAGGACGGCACCGAAGGCGTCTTCGTGTACTCGACGCCGTTCTTCGGCGAAGGTGAAGGTGAGTTCAAGTTCATGGGCAGCGAGGTCTCGCGCGAAAAGCCGATTGACTACGTCCTCATGGCCAAGATCCTCGTCGCCGAGCGTGACCGTGGCGGCTATCCCATTTGGGTCACGGGTCCGGCGCTCGTGCACTCCCGCGCGCGAAACGACATGAGCTGGTTCATCACGAACGGCTTCGTCGGCGCGCTGCTCGCGGGGAACGCCGTCGCGGTGCACGACATCGAGGCGTCGATCTACGGGACGACGCTCGGCATGACGCGAACGGGCGAGATCGCTGCGGGGGGACATGGGCTGCACATGCGCGCAATCAATATGGTGCGAGCATCCGGGTCTATTTCGGCTGCGGTGAAGCAGGGGATCATCAAGGACGGCATCATGCACTCGTGCGCGGTGAGCAACGTGCCCTTCGTGCTCACCGGCTCCATACGCGACGACGGGCCGCTCCCCGACGTCATCACGGACATGGAACAGGCGCAGGACGCGATGCGCCTGCACACCGTGAAGGCGACGATGGCCGTCCTCATCGCGACCGCGCTGCACGCGATCGCCACGGGGAACATGCTGCCCGCGTTCGTCACGGAGAAGGACGGCACCATGCGCGAGCTCGCGACGATCTGCGTCGATTCATCCGAGTTTGTCGTGAGCAAGCTCAAGGATCGCGGGACGCACCAAGCGTTCGGCGTCGTCACGAACGCGCAGGACTTCATGCACATCCTGCGGCTGTACGTCGAACGCGAGCTGGATCACGCGCGTGCCTCGGGTCCGCAACAAGTTCAGGCGGCGGCGCGATGAGAGGGACGGACCGCGACGAGACGCGCGACCGCTTTCTCGCGGCGATCGCCGAGAAGTTGCCGGCGGACAGAGTGGTCGAGGTGCACCTCTTCCAACCCCTTCGCCAGGGCGGAGCCGAGAGCGGCGTCGGCGTCGTCGCGGTCGAGCAGGATGCGCCCGAGGCCCGGCTCGCGGTCCATACCGCTCGCTATCGCCTCACGCAGAAAGGTCCGGACCGGGGCAAATGGGAGTTCGCGGTCCAGATCGACGCGGACGCGTCGCTCGTCACCGTCGACAAGGTCGTCCGGGGCGTGCAGCGCCGCTCGGGGGACGCGGAAGATCCCGAGCGTCTCACCGGGGACGAATTCCGCGCGCTGCTCCCCCCGCCTCCGCCCCCGCCTCGGGAGGCCGCACAGGGCCAGTCCGCCTGATCGCGCTCGCGGCGGCGTTCACGGCGGGGCTGCTCAGCTTCCTCTCGCCGTGCGTGCTACCGCTGGTGCCGAGTTATCTCACGTTCGTCACCGGGATGTCGCTCGACGACGTCCATCGCGTGCGTCGCTCGACGGTAGTCCACGCGCTACTCTTCACTCTCGGCTTCACGATCGTGTTCGTGCTGCTCGGCGCGACCGCGACTGTCGTGGGCCGCCTGCTCATCCAGCAGCGACTCTGGCTGACGCGCGTGGGCGGCGTGCTCGTGATGCTGTTCGGACTGTACTTGCTCGGCGTGCTCAACATCGCGCCTTTCGCGCGCGAACGGCGGCTTCACCTGAGCAACAAGCCATTGGGGTATCTCGGCAGCGTGCTGGTCGGCGTCGCGTTCGGCGCTGGGTGGACGCCGTGCATCGGCCCGATCCTCGGCGGCATTCTCACGTACACCGCGACGCAGGCGAATTTCGCGCAAGGCATCGGACTGCTGCTCACGTACGCGCTCGGACTCGCCGTCCCATTCGTATTGTCGGCGATCGCGGTCGAGCGACTCATCGAGCTGACTCGCGTTTACAGTAAGCACCTCGTCTGGGTCTCTCGGATTTCCGGCGCGCTGGTGTTGGCGCTCGGGATCCTGATGGTCACGGGGTATTTGCCGTTGCTCACCGGGTTTCTCCAGGGCCTCACACCTGAAATCTTGAAAAACAGACTCTAGTCACTGTGAGGCCTGCGTCGCCGGGCGGCAACGCGACCGCGTCCAGGAATCCAAATCAGCGATGCGAGAATGATCGCCGGTATCAAAAAAATCACAGATCGCTCCCCGGCGGATTACGAGTTGATGACGCTTCTCCAAGTTGGACATGCCAGCGAACAGTTGCCGCCGCCGTCGTGACGAGGGCCACCGCCAGCAGGATTTGGAGTACGAAATGACTTGCGTCTGGAGGCAGGTGCGTTCCCCATCGTGGCAGCCATTGGATCGTCTGGGCGAAGTTTGCAGCGTAAATGCGCTGCCAGTGCGCCGAGGCACCGCCAATGTATGCCGTCCAAAACGTGGTGATTTGTAGACCAAGCCAAGCAGCGTACACCAGCACTGCTCCAATCATCCCGACGCGCCACCGCCGATACGTCGCGAAGATCGCGATCGCCATGACGAGGCCGAGTGCCACGTCGAGCCCCGCCTGACCATTCCCACGGCGCACGTCGTTCCACGGGAACATGTCCACCCACTCGATGACCTCGAGATAAACCAATAGAAAGGCCTGGGCGATGATCGCCCACGGCAATATCCCGTACATCCGCTTCATGCCGTCGCCGACTTCAATCCCAGTCTCATTGAGGTCACCAAGTTGCACCGTTCCACCCTGAGCTACAATACTGTCGAATGGTGGTTCATCTCCTCGACGGCACGTACGAGTTGTTCCGTCACTTCTACGGCCTGCGCCGTTTCAACAAGGGCAAGGACGCGCCCTTCGGCGCCGTGGTCGGGGTGCTGCACACAGTGCTGCAGATGATCGAGACGGGAGCAACTCACGTCGGCGTCGCCACCGATCACGTCATCGAATCCTTTCGCAACGATCTCTGGTCCGACTACAAGACAGGCGGCGGCATCGAGCGCGCGCTCGCCGCGCAATTCCATCCGCTCGAGGAGGCGCTCGCCGCCATGGGCGTCGCCGTTTGGCCGATGATCGAGCTGGAGGCCGACGACGGCCTTGCCTCGGCCGCAGACATCGCCGCCGCCGATGATCGCGTGGAAATAGTCTGCATCTGGACGCCCGACAAGGATCTCGCGCAGTGCGTCCGCGGTGACCGCGTGGTGCAGGTGGATCGGAGAGGGATGAAGATCCGCAATGCCGAAGGAGTCCGCGAGAAATTCGGAGTGGCGCCTGCCCTGATTCCCGATTACCTCGCTCTCGTCGGCGACGCGGCGGACGGATATCCGGGCATTCCGGGAATTGGCAAGGCCACGGCGGCGCGGCTCCTCAACCGACACGGCCGCCTCGAGGATTTCCCCAAGGAAGTTCTCGGCGATCACCGCGAGATGGCGCTCCTCTTCAAGAACCTGGCGACGCTCAGAACCAACGCACCGCTATTCCACGATGTGGACGAGCTCCGGTGGCGCGGGCCCACGAGGGCGTTCGCGGAGTTTGCGGAAAAAATTGGGAATGCGCGTCTGCTGGAACGCAGCCTCAAGGCACAATCGGCTGGCGCGTCCGCACCGATGCGCTGAGCTGAGCTCCACGCGCGCGCTCGCTCCGCACGACGGCGGCAAGCGAGACGTACGCCCAGAGAGCGGCGCCGCCGAGAATGACGAGCGCGGTGACGTAGCCCCAGAAACCAGCGTCAGGCCCCGTTTCCCAAATCAGCTTGGGCGCGGTCGACGACACCTGCCACTCGGGCTGACCCGTCGCCCACAGCCGCGTCAACGAAAAGACGTCGCCGCCCGCGTGCAGAACGAGAGACGGCAGAATGGAGTTCGTCAGGTAGGCCAGGCCGCCGTAGATCGCAACGACCGCCAGATAGAAGGGCATCATCGCGAACATGGAATCCGGATGATGTGTGTAGTGCGCGAGTCCAAAGAGAGATCCCGATAGCAGCAACGCGACGATCGGCCCGTGACGCCGCTCGATGGGTCCCTGCATGTAACCGCGGAACGCCGCTTCCTCGACGACGCCGGCGACGATGGAGGCCATGACCAGCAGCAGAAACACCGTCACGAACGGCATCCCGGGCGGAGCATGGATCGACTGCGCTTCCGATGGCATCCTGACCAAACGACCCATCAGCCCGACGAGGGGAAGCAGAGCCATGAGGCCGAGCATGCCGGCGAAAATCGACATGCCCCACACGTCGGCGGAGAGTGCATTGGCGCGGAGACTCGAGCGTCGCGCCTCAGCCGTAGACCGCGGCCATCCCTCGCCGCGGAGATATCGCCAGAACATCCAGAGATACAGCGCGGTGGGCACGATCGCCCACGGCACGCTCAACAAGACCTTCTGATTTGCGCTGACGAAAAGCACCCAGGGGATGATTCCCGCGACGGACACCGCCGCGCCGGCGAGGACGGCGCGCACGACGACGGGAAGACGCTGCCAGAGCGAAGTCATCGTACTCACGTACGAGACTCGACGCCCCGTTGTGTCGCTTAGATAGACGGCGCCGAGGACGGCGGCTGCGCGATTTGTTCCTCGAGCATCGCGAGGCACTGCGCTACCAGTGCAGCCGTATCGTATTCCGTTCCGTCGGTCGCACGCCAAACGAAATCGTCCGACGGGCTCTCGCTGGGACGCAGCACGAGCTCCTTCATGACCTTCGCTCCATCCGCTTTGCGTGGGGTGCCCCGACGCGCTACGACACCCGACCACGCGACGACGTGCAGCTCGCCGAGCGGCGCATCGTCCGCCGCGTCGGCAAACCAGGAAACACTCACCGCGGCCTTTGGCGCCTGCAAAATGCACCCGGTCGGCGTCCGGTGCTGTTCGACCGCGCCCTTGAGCTGTTCGACGCGTTTGAGCACACGCTCCGGCGCTAGCTCGTCCAGCAGGGCAGTGACGGCGCGTTGCACTGCGTTCTTTTCCTTGGCGCTGCGTGAGCCGCTCCAAGGAGTAGGGGAATAATTAGGGTCGTCCATTCATTGGTGCCGGAGGTCGTTGTCTGCCGTGTGGCGTTCTGCCTACTAGGAATCTAAGCCAGCCACTCCTTCGCTTTCCTCAACAACTCCTTCGTCGGCACCGGCTTCACCATCACCGCCGTCACGCCCGCCTCGGAGCACCGCTCCAGCGACGCGGGGTCGTCGCGGCCCGTTAGCGCGACCGTCGCCTTCGGCCGTACGCCATGCTTGCTCAGCGCCCGCGAGACTTCCAGTCCGTCGCCGTCAGGCAGCGAAAGGTCCAGCAGCAACAAATCGGGCGGATCGCTCTCGCCCGCGGCCACCGCCTCGGCGACGGAATGCGCTACGGTCACGCGTCGTCCCGTCTCCTCGAAGAGAATGCGCAGCGCGTCCGTCACCAGCTCATTGTCTTCGACGATGAGCACGTGCGCCTTCTTCGTCCCGCTACGCTTCTTCGGGATAGGGGATGGTGAAATAGAATCGGCTTCCGCCGCCCAGTTCGCTCTCCACCCAAATACGTCCACCATGCAACTCCACCAGCTTCTGGGCGATTGTCAGTCCAAGGCCCGTGCCATGATGCTGTCGCGCCGCCGAAGCGTCGACCTGCGCGAACTCCTCGAAGACAAAATCATGGTGTTCGGGCGCGATTCCGATTCCCGTGTCGCCGACTTCCGTCACGAGCTCGCCACGTTCCTCTTTTGCCCGCACCCAGACGCCCCCGCCCGCTGGCGTGAAATCGATCGCGTTGCCGAGCAGGTTCCCAAGGACGTGCTCCACCTTCTCGCGATCGGCGAACAGCGGCGGCAGATCCGGCGACACGTCGAGATCCAGCCTGAGACGCTTCTTGGCGAGCAGCGACTCGTTGAGACTCGTGACCTGCGCCACAATGTCGGCGAACGAGAACGTCGAGGGCGTCACCGTCAGCTGGTTCGCGGCGCCGCGCGCATACGTAAGGATCTCCCCAACTTGATCCAACAGCTGTCGTCCGCCGGCGATGATCCCCCGGATGCTGTCGAGCTGCCGGTCGTTCAGCGGACCCAGCATCCCGTCGCGCAGGATCTCGGCGTGCGTGATCACCGCCGTGAGGGGCGTGCGCAAATCGTGTGAGATGTTGGCGAGGAACTGCGTTTTCAGCGCGTCGCGCGCGCGCATGTCCGCAATCTCCGCGATGGCCTGTTTGTACAGGACCTCCAGCGCGGTGAAGCGCGATTCCAAGCTCGAGTGCGGACCTGAAAGAGGCGTAGATCCTACCAGGCTCATGATGGAAAAGTATCGCTGCTAGTTTGGTCTGCCAACGCCGGTTCTTCCAGTGACTCCTCAAGCTGCTGGCGCCGCAACAGCGACCAATACCGGCCGCCCTTGGCGAAGAGTCTGTCGTGCGTGCCCTCTTCGACTACACGTCCCTCGTCGAGAACGATGATCGTAGTCGCGTCCCGAATGGCCGACACCCGGTGCGACGAGATCAGCGCCGTGCGGCCGGCGAGCGCCGTGCGCAGCGTCCGGAGGATCTCTGCTTCGGTGTGCGTATCCACCGCTGAGAGCGCGTCATCCATGAGGACGATCGCCGGCCTTCGCGCCAGCGCGCGCGCCAGCGCTGCCCGTTGCTTCTGTCCGCCGGACAAGTTGATCCCGCGCTCGCCGAGCATGGTCTCGTAGCCACCGGGAAAGGTATCGATCGTCTGGACGAGCTGAGCAACCTCGGCGCCCCAGCGCCCCGCGGCTTCGTCAGGTGCACCGTACGACAAATTTCGCGAGATCGAGTCGCTGAACAGGAAGCTCTCCTGCGGAACGTACCCCACCTCGGCGCGTAACTCGTCCAGCAGGACGTCACGCGTGGGGACGCCATCGATGAGAATCGCGCCCTCCTGCGGGTCGTAGATCCGCGGGACCAGATCCAGCAGCGCGCTCTTTCCGCTGCCTGTCGCCCCGACGACGCCGAGCGTGGCGCCGGCCGGCACCGAGAACGAAACGTTGCGCAGCACCCATCGCGGCGCCGTGTCGCCAGCCACGGGATAATGGAACGACACGTTCCGGAATTCGATCGACCGCCCGCTGCCATTGCTGCGCGGCGGCAGTGAGCGAGGGGCCTGTGCCCGCGGCCCATTTCCGATTTCCCATTTCCGATTTCCGCCTTTCACATCGCCGTCCAGGCGATTTCCGCCTTTCACATCGCCGTCGAGAATCACCAGCAACCGCTCCATCGACGCCGCGCCGCGCTGGAAGAGATTCACCACCCAGCCGAGCGCGATCAGCGGCCACGTGAGCATCCCGAGGTAGAGGCTGAACGCGACGAGCGCACCGACGGTGATCGTCCCTTGGATGACGAGCGCACCCCCAAGACCGAGCACGACGACCCCGCCGAGTCCCGCGAGCAGCATGAACGAGGGGTGCATCATCGCGTCGAGCCGCATCAGGTACATGTTCTTCTCGAGGTACTGCTCGCCCATCGAGCGAAAACGCTCGATCTCGGCATCCTCCTGCCGGTACGCGCGCACGATTCGGGCGCCCGAGAGATTCTCCTGCGCCATCGTCGTCATGTGTCCGAAAAATTCCTGCACGGCCTCGAAGCGACGATGGATCTCCCGCCCGAGTATCGTCGCGGCGATGGGCAGGAAAACCATTGGTAACAACGCGAGGCCGGTGAGTCGGGCGTCGATTCGCAGCATGAACCAGAGGGCGAATAGCCCGCCGAACACCGTGTTCGCGAGATACATGACGGCAGGGCCGGCCGCCATCCGGACGGCGCTGAGGTCGTTGGTGAGCCGGGCCATCAGATCGCCCGTCCGATGTTGTGCAAAGAACGACGCGTCGAGCGTCGTAAGGTGTGTGAACAGGTCGTTGCGCAGATCGAACTCAATCCAGCGGCTCAGCCCGTTCAGTAACTCTCGCATCCAGTAGCGCATGGCCCCGGCGACCACAGCCAGACCCACGATGCCGCTCGCAAGCTGCAGAATCCGCGAAATTGGCGCGTTTTCGCGGATACCGTCCACCGCGAAGCGGAGCAGCCAGGGCGGAACACTACCGACCGCGGAGGATACAACGATGAGCAACAGCCCCACCCAAACATTCCGTCGGTATGGGCGATAATATGGAAGCAGACGAAGCAGCGGACGCATCAGCGGTACTTGTATTGGCCGTCAGTTCTGCGTACGCTTTGGGCCGGGCCACGCCGTGCCTGCTGCGCTAAATCGATATTTGACCTCCGCTTACACTTTCCTTTGAGGGGAACACGCATGACCAAATATATGGGCCGGTTCACCATGCCGATCGTCGTGGGAGCCGTAGTGCTTCTGGCAGCGTGCGGCGGCGACAAGAACAAGGCTGACACATCGCTCGCGGCAGACACGACACTCAATCGCGATCTCGCGCTCGCGGGCAAGGACACAGCCGCGCAACCGCAGCTGACAGACGTGCCTGCGACCAAGGGCGCGACCGGTGGTGCCACGAAGACGAAGACCGCCACGACCAAGACGGCGACGAAGACCACCACCACGAAGACGAAGAGCGGCAACACGGTGACGAAGGCCACCGGCAGGGCGAGCAGCAGTGGCTCGATTCCGGCCGGCAGCACGATCAACGCGCATGCCAACTCCGAAGTCTGCACGAACACCAGCAAGGTCGGCGACAGGCTCAGTGCGAACGTGACCGACGCGGTAGTCGGCTCCAACGGCGCGGTGATTCCCGCCGGCGCCACCCTCCATCTCACCGTGACGAAGCTGAAGCGCAGCGAAAACGTGAACGATCCGATCGTCATGGAATTCGCCGTGAACAGCGTCGAGTTCGGCGGTAAGACGTACGCGGTCGAGGCGAGCGTGAGCCATGCGGACGTCGCTCGCGTGCGCAATCAGCCGAAGAGCGCTGACGCCAAGAAGGTTATCGGCGGCGCGGCGATCGGCGCGATCGCGGGCCAGATCATCGGCAAGAACACGAAGTCCACCGTGATCGGCGGGGCGGTTGGTGCCGCTGCCGGTGCCGGAGCCGCGGCGGCAACCGCCAACTACGAGGGCTGCGTGCGGGCTGGCGGCAATCTCGTCGTGACGCTCAACGCGCCGATTACCGTTACGACGTAAAGAATCACAGCATCAACAAAAGGGGCGCCCCTTCGGGCGCCTTTTTTTTCTCTACACCCGAACTACTACCTGGAACCTCTGCACCTGCTCACAGAAAACTGGGCGGCCCTGCGGGTTCTCAGAGCTCAGCACTCGTCCTTCAATATCCGGCCGGCTTGCCGCCCGATCTCCGGTCCGAGTAGCCCACCCAGCCCGTACCAGTTCTTAGAATCGCGTTCACCGACGCAACGGTTGCAATGGGTTTCGTCGCGTAACCCATCGATCGCAGCGTGTCGAGCACCGCCTCCGGGAAGCCCGCTTCGTAGCGCAGCGTGTCCGGCAACGCCTGATGATGGATTCGCGGCGCGTCGATCGCGTCCGCCAACGCCATGCGATGATCGATCACGTTCACAATCGTCTGCATTACCCCCGAGATGATGCGTGGGCCGCCGCGCCCGCCCACGACCAGCAGCGGCCTGCCGGCGCGATCCAGCACGATCGTCGGCAGCATCGAGCTGAGCATGCGCTTGCCGGGCTCGATCGCGTTCTGTTCGCCCTGCACCAATCCGAACACGTTCGGCTTGCCCGGGTTCGCCGCGAAGTCGTCCATCTCGTCGTTCATGAAAAAGCCGACGCTCGGCAGGTACACGCCGGAGCCATACAGCTCGTTGATCGTCGTCGTCGTGGACACCGCGTTCCCGGCGGCGTCGACGACGGAGTACGCCGTCGTGTGCGAGCCCTCGCGCATCGTCGTGGTCACGGTCGGCGTCGCGGTCGCGCGCGCGCCGATGCTCGCGCGCAACTTTGCCGCGTACGATTTGTCCGTGAGATGATCCACGGGAACCTTCACGAACGCCGGATCGCCAACGAGGGAATTCCGGTCGATGAAGGCACGTTGGAGCGACGACGCGAGCAGATGCGCGCTGCGCGCGCTCCCGGCCGGCGACGGGTCGAAGGGCTCGAGGATGTTCAGCGCCTCGATCATCGTCAGCCCCGATCCCGGCGGGGGCATCGTGACCAGCGTGTGGCCGTGGTACGTCGCGCGCAACGGCTCGCGCCACTCCGGCTTGTAGCGCGCGAGATCCTCGGCGGTGATGATCGAGCCGGCCGCGCGGAGATCGTCAGCCATGCGCGCGCCGATCGCGCCGGAATAGAACCCGGCGACGCCGCTGTCGGCGATCGCGCGTAAGGTGCGAGCGAGCACCCGCTGACGCAGCCGCGTGCCGGCCGCGAGCCGTTGTCCGATGGGAAGAAAAACCGCCGCGCCCGCGAATTGCGCGATGAGACCGGAGTCCCGCGCGAGCGACGCCGAGAGCGCCGAGTCCACCTCGAAGCCGTCTTCGGCGAGACGAATCGCCGGCGCGATGACGCGCGCGAGCGGCAGCTGGCCGTAGCGCTGATGTTGGGCGACGAGTCCCGCCACGCTCCCCGGCACGCCTGACGCGAGCGGTCCGACGACGCTCTTTCGCGTGAGATGGCCGCTGTCGTCGAGGAACATGTTTCGCGTCGCGGCCAGTGGTGCCACTTCGCGATAATCCACCGACGCGACCCGTCCGTCCGCCATGCGCACGATCGTGAAGCCGCCTCCGCCGAG
>DATBRO010000018.1:0-4211 GCA_036560265.1 Gemmatimonadaceae bacterium
GGCGAGCTTCGCGGTCGAAGCCTCGACCAGTCCGCTGAAGACGATGTTCACCAGTCGCACGGTCGGCGGGTAAGGTGGATCGACTCGCCCAGCCATTTCTTCGCGCACGAATGAGCCGTAATCGTGCGCCACCGCGTAGCGCACGGCGTGATGGCCGGGAAGCCTGGTTTGAATCAGCACTCGACCACCCTTGGCGCCGCGACCAGCCCTGCCGGACACCTGACTCAGGAGCTGAAAGCAGCGTTCGGATGCCCTGAAGTCGGGGAGATTGATGCCGACGTCCGCGTCCACCACGCCGACGAGCGTGACGTTCGGGAAGTCGAGGCCCTTCGCGATCATCTGCGTGCCAAGCAGCACGTCGACGTCGCCGTGCTCGACGCGGTCGAGGATGTCGGCGTGCGCCCACTTCCCGGAAGTCGTGTCGACGTCCATGCGCGCGATGCGCATGGCGGGCATCCGCTCCGCGAGAATGCGCTCCACCTGCTGCGTGCCGAGGCCGCGCTGTCGCAGTACCGCGCCGCCGCAACGCCGGCACGTCCTGCGCGGCTCCTCGGTGTGCTGGCAGTAATGACACACCAGCCGCTCCGGCGAGCGATGATAGGTGAGTGTGATGCTGCAGTTCGGGCACACCTCCACCGCGCCGCAGCTCGCGCACTGGATGAACGCCGAGTATCCGCGGCGATTCAGTAGCAGGATGGCCTGTTCGTTCCGATCGAGTCGCGTCCGCAGCGCGTCCTCGAGCGGCTCGCTCAATACGAGGCGCGCCAGCGCCTCCGACGTCGTGGCTGGCTTCGGCGGCGCCTCGCCCTTCGGGACGCGCATGTCCACGATGCGCACGTTCGGCAGACGTCCTCCGCCCACACGATCCGGAAGCGTGAGGAGATGGAACTTGCCCGACTTGGCGTTGGTCCAGCTCTCGAGGCTAGGCGTCGCGCTGCCAAGTACGACGATCGCGCCCTGCTCGCGCGCGCGCACGATCGCCACTTCGCGCGCGTGGTACCGCGGCGCCTCACCCTGCTTGTAGCTCGTCTCGTGCTCTTCGTCCACGACGATCGCGCCGAGATCGCGCAGCGGGGCAAAGATCGCGGAACGCGCGCCAACGGCGATGCGCTTGTCGCCGCGACGGAGCGCGAGCCACGCGTCATAGCGCTCACCGTCGCTCAACGCGCTGTGCAGCACCGCGACCTTGTCGCCGAACACCGCGCGGAAGCGGCTGACGGTCTGCGGCGTGAGCGCGATCTCGGGCACGAGGACGATGGCCGTCTTGCCGCGTTCGTTCACGAGCGCGCGCAGGAGATCCAGATACACGAGCGTCTTCCCGCTGCCCGTCACGCCGTGCAGAAGAAAGACCTCGCCGGCCCTGCCACGCGCCAACGCGGCGATCGCGTCCTGCTGCGGCTTCGTCGGCGAGAGCTTCGCGTCGACAGGAGTTCCGCGCGCGGCGAACGGATCACGCGCGACGACTTCTGCACCGATCTCGATGATGCCTCGGTCGGCGAGCGATGCGAGCACGGACGGTGAGAAGGACATGCGTTCCAGCAAGAGTTCCACGGGTGCGCTCCCGCCGAGCGATTCGATCAGCTCGTAGACCTCGCGCTGCCGCTTGGCGCGCGCGAACGTTTTCTCGCGCTCGATGAGCGTCGGCAGCTCGGTTTTGAGAATCGCGAGCCGGCGCGTCTTGCGAACAGGCACTGGCGTCTCGGGTCCGGTGAGCGCAGCGGGAAGCGCGGTGCGCAGCACGACGCCGAGCGGCGCGACGTAGTACTCCGCGATCCATCGGCACACGGCGAGCAACGACGCGTCGAGCACCGGCTTGTTGTCGGGCGCGTCGATGAGTGGCTTGGGCGTGACGCCGTCGCGTTGCGCTCCGTCGCCCACGACGAATCCCATTGCTTTGCGGCCGCGCACGGGCACGACGACGCGACTGCCAATCGCTACTCGAGCGGCGAGGTCATCGGGGACCGCGTACGTGAGCGGCTGGTATAGCGGGAGAGGGAGAGCTACTGAGACTAGCACCGGTTGTTCCGTGGGGCGAACTGCTCCGAGGCGGATGAACTGCTCAACACGGACGACACGAACTGGACGGAACACACGGACACGGCAACTGCTTCTTGTTGTTTTCTCGAGGGACGGAGTTTCGCGCCGCTCGAGCAAACCCAAGCTGTTGCAGTATCGGTGTAGTCCGTTCCATCCGTGTCGTCCGTGTTGAGTAGTTCGTTTTACGTGGAGCTTGCAGTTCTCTTACGTGGGGCCTACGCGCGAAGTCTAACGCCGAGCCCTGGACTGGCCGGCAACCGAATCATTCCGTCCTCGATCGATACGCCCTGGTAGGGATCGTCCTTGAGGAGCGCAGCACCGTCGAGATCCGCGTAATGCGCCAGCGGCGCGAGGTGCGCCGCGGCCGTGATGCCAAGACTCGATTCGACCATGCAGCCGATCATCACCTGCATCTCGCGCCGCCGCGCTTCGAGCGCCATCCGACGCGCCTCGGCCAGCCCGCCGCACTTGGAGAGCTTGATGTTAATGCCGTGCACCGCGCCGTCGAGCCGCGGCAGGTCGCTCGCGGTCAGGCAGGATTCGTCCGCGATGATCGGAATGGGAGATCGCTGTCGCAACGCGCGGAGACCATCGAGATCGTCCTTCGGCAGCGGCTGCTCCAGCAGCTCGAAGCCGTTGTCCGCGAGGAGCGCGGCCATCGCGGTCGCGCGCTCGAGGTTCCAGGCGGCGTTCGCATCGGCCCGCAGCAACTTCCTCGGCGCCGCGCGGCGCACGGTGCGCACGATCCATTCGTCGCGATCGCTGCCGAGCTTCACTTTGAGAATGGGATACCGGTGAGCCTCCTCGACGCGACGGAGCAGCTCGGCATCGTCCGTCGAGATGACGATCGTGAAGCTCGTCGGCGGCGCCAACATTGGCTCGAGCCCGAACAACTTCCACAACGGCTCGCCTTTCTTCTTGCCGAACAGATCGTGCGCCGCCGCGCTTATCGCCGCCCGAGCCGACGCGTCGCCCGACAGCTCCGTGCGCATCTGCTCCTCGAGAGAGTCGATGTCGTGCAGCGAGCCAACTGTCTTCGGACGTTCGACGATGCGCGCGAGCCTCGGGAGCGCGGCGATGACGGTGTCGGCGCTCTCGCGATAGAACGCGTTCGGCGCGGCCTCGCCCCAACCTTCGACGCTAGCGTCGTCCAGCAACCGCACCCGCACCCGATCGTACGCCGTGGTGCTGCCGCGCGCGATGGCGAAGGGGACTCGTGGATGGATCGTGTAGCGGTCGTGCAGCAGCCTCATCGCGCCGAGCGCGCTACGTGTCGGGCGGCCGCTGCGGCGCGCAGCGGCCCCGCGGCGTCCTCCACCGTGCCGAGCCACGCGATGAGCGCGTCGGCGAGGTCGTCTCCTCGCGCGAACCGCTCCGCCGGCGCCTTGGCAAGGCAGCGCATCACGATCTCGGCCACCGGCGTCGGGATCTCGGAGTTCACCTGCTGCGGACTGACGGCGGCCTCGTGCACCTGCTTGTAGCCGACGGCAAACGCGTCCGGCCCGTCGAAGGGGGGAAAACCGATGAGCCCTTCGTACATGACGATGCCGAGAGAGTACACGTCCGCTCTGCCGTCCACGAGCTTGCCCATCGCCTGCTCGGGCGACATGTAGTGCGGCGTGCCCATCGCGCGGCCGCTCGCCGTGAGTCGCAGCTCCGAGCGCGCTTCGGCGATGCCGAAGTCCGTCACGAGCGCATGTCCATCCTCATCGAACAGGACGTTGTCCGGTTTCACGTCGCGATGAACGATGCCACGCCGATGAGCGTAGTCGAGCGCGGTCGCCGCCTGCGCCACGATGGACGCCACCTCGACGGGACGTTGCGCGCCCTCGGCGATGCGATCGGCGAACGATCCCCCGAGCATGTAGGGCATGACCACGAACAAGACGCCCTCGGTTTCGCCCGCGTCGATGATCGGCACGATGTTCGGATGCACGAGCTGCGACGCCGCGCGCGCTTCACGGCGAAAGCGCTCGAGCATCTCGGTGTCCTTCGCGAGGTGGCCGTGCAACACCTTGAGCACGACGGAACGACCGAGATGCGCGTGCTCGGCGAGGTAGACGCTCGCCATCCCGCCACCACCGAGCCGCTTCTCCACGCGATAGCGGCTGCCGGTCGCGTACCGCAGCTTGGTGATCTCCTCGTCGGGCTTCTCGAACGAAGGCGCGGCGACT
>DATBRO010000019.1:0-4924 GCA_036560265.1 Gemmatimonadaceae bacterium
ACCCTTGGGCGCTCCGGCGTCGACGAAGAGCTGCTCGAGCGCCAGCGCGCACTGCGGAACGTTGGACGCGTGTTTGAGCAATCCGACATTTCCGGCGATGAGCGCGGGCGCCGCGAAGCGAATGACCTGCCAGAAGGGAAAGTTCCACGGCATAATCGCGAGCACGACACCCAGTGGATGAAAGGCGACGTAGCCGTACTCGTCGCCGGTCACCACGGGCTCGTTCGCGAGGATCGCCGGCCCGTGTTCGGCGTAGTAGCGACAACCCGTCGCGCACTTCGCGGACTCCTCGCGCGCGGCGGCGATCAACTTGCCCATCTCGAGCGTCATCAGACGCCCGTATTCGTCCTTGCGCTGGTCGAGCAGCTCACCCGCGCGCGCGACGACTTTGATTCGGTCAGCGAGTGGTGTGTGGCTCCACACGGGGAAGACATCGTGTGCCGCGCGTACGCGCTTTTCGATCTCAGCGGGGCTCAGCGGCTCGAAGCTCTTGAGCGTTTCGCCCGTAGCCGGGTTGATGGTTTGAATGGGCATTCGTTTCTCGACCGGGCTGTTTATCGCAGGAAAAGACGAAAACTGCCGCTGATGTGATTGTTATTTAACAACAAAAAACACACCGCGGTCGTTTTCGCGAGTTTCCTGCTCATTCCGCGCCGACCAGCCCTACCGAGAGCTCAGGTCAAACAGGCTCGGTCCCTTCGCGTTCCGCCGAAAAGAGTCGCCGCCACCAGGGAAGATGGTGTTCACGGTCGAGCACGACGCGTACGGCTTCACGCCACGCGCTCTGCATTTCGACGGCGTCCGAGAAGCGCGCTGCGGGATCCGCCGACATCGCGCGCATCAGCCAGTCGCCAATCTCCGCGTCGAACGACGTCAGGTCTATCTGGCCCGCGAGAATGCGCGCGAGAATGATCTTCGTGTCCCCCTCACCGAACGGCGTCTTGCCGGTCAACGCGAAATACAGAATCGCGGCCAAGGAGAAGAGATCGGCGGACCCGTCCTGCGTCTCGCCCAGCAGCTGCTCGGGCGCGGAAAAGGCGGGTGTTCCGGACGTGCCCGCGATTTCCTCGCCGGAGATGTTCGCGATCCCGAAGTCGGCGACGCGCCAGCGGCGGTAGCGATCGATCAGAAGATTCTCGGGCTTGAGGTCGCGGTGAATGACGCCGATCGCATGCGCGGCGACGAGCGCGTCGAGCACCGCATCGATCTGTGACGCGATCTCGTGCACCGGGCGCGGACCGGAGCGCTTCACCAGGTCCGCGACCGAGCCGCCCTCGGCGAGCTCCATCGTGTACCACGAGACGTCGCCGCGCGTGTCGAAGTCGTAGATCGGCACGATCGCCGGATGCGCGAGCTGTGCGGTGAGCTGCGCCTCGCGACGGAAACGCGCCACCGTGCGCTCGTCGCGCGCGACATTCGGATGCAACAGCTTGAGCGCTACTTCGCGTCCAAGCGACAGATCGCGCACGCGCCACACCGACCCGAACGCGCCGGTACCGATCTTGGCGAGGATGTCGTAGTCATCGCCCGCCGCCCAGCGGAGCCGCATCTCCTCGGTGTCGTGCGTCCCCGAGATCCAGATCTCGCCACTCGTCATCACCTGCGAGCGTCCACCCACGACGCGGTCCGCTGCGCGAAGCATGGCTGTCACGCTCGGGAACCGATCGTCGGGCTTGGTCGCGAGCGCCTTGTCGATCACCGCGGCCAACTTCTTCGGCACGTCGGGTCGAATGAGCGCGAGCGGGGGAGCGTTCGTCGGCGGCGGAGACTCCGCGGCCAGCGCGTTGAAGCACAGCGCCGCTAGCTGCCATTGGTCGCTCGCGGGCGTGGGACGCCAGGAGCCGTCCGACCATTCGTGTGGACCGGGCGACCACGATGAGCGCGGCGAAAGTCGATCAGGGATGTCGGCGAACGGAACGGCCCACTGCCACCCGAGTAGCCAGATGCGACCCATCGGCGTGGACCAGACCGTCTCGCACGAGACGCATCCGTGCACCTGGCCGCTGTCGTGCAGATACGTCAGCGCCGAGCCGACGTCGCGGAGCACGCGCAGCATGCCGTGGACGTCGTCCGCGCCGGCGCGCGCGATGCGCGAGCCGATCGTCTCTCCAGCGATCCAGCGTCGCAGATAGCCCGGGCCGCGCCGCGCATCGCCGTACGTCGCCCAGTAGTGGTACGTCGTCGGCATCGCGGGATGATTGCGATGTGCGAGATGTCGCGCCTCCGACTCGAGCCAACCCGCGTGTCTCGACTCCGGCGCGCTGACGAGGGAGAGCGAGCGACCGAGTGCGTCGACGATCTCCTGATAGTGCCGGTGCTCGAAGAACACGCCCTCGGCGCCCCACGACCAGGCCGGCGGCAACTGCCAGTCCGCCAGGTGAGGCGGCAGCGTCGTCGTCCGTGTGTAGGCTGCGTCCGGGGGGGGAGAGCTTACTGCGGCGGAACCGCTCGCGTCTGCCGTTCGATCGAGACTCATCGCCGCGTGGCGATGAGGATGCTACATCCGCGATTCAGAGAGGATCTCCTGCGCCGCGCTCGAGAGCTCGTGCAGCACGGCGACATCCGGCAGCACGGTGACTTCGACTAACTGCACCTTGAGCCGCGAGCCGTCCTTGGGCTCGCTCGACGCGATGGACGGAACGTGCAGCGTCACTCCGACCACGCGCCACATCGTGCTCGGCCGGCTCTGCTCGCCATCCCGATCGATGGTGTCGAGCTGGAGTACCTCCCCGCGCGCGGGGAGGCAGGCGCTCTGGCACTCGGCCAGCAGCTGTTCGTTTCGGTCGCGACGGACGATGCGGAGCGTGAACATGATTCGGTGACGCAAAACTATGTCTTTATTGAACGTACGACTAGACCAATGGGCGGTGAAACTCTACCGTTCAGGGGGCGTACGACCGAGAAGAGGTATCACCTGGAGAGATTGTGTTCGATTTAATTGCGTTCGCGGCGACGATCGCCGTAACGGCGTTCGGTTACATCACGGCGCGGAGATACGTTCGCGACCGGCTGAAATTCGTAGATGCGGTTCAGACGCTGAAGGCGCCGGTCATCGCGGGGCTTGTCGCATGGGCGATCGCGGCGCCGCTGACGTGGATCATTCCGTTGGTCGGCATGGGGACGGCGGTGCTCTTCGGCGCGGGCGTGGCGTTCGGCGTGCGCGCCGGCGCGCGCGACATTCGCATCGAGAGGCGGATCACCGCCGGCTGATAATCTCTCGCACGAGTGGCAAGGGAAGTGGAGAGCGTGAGCAGCGAACCGGTCGCCGATTCTTCTCTGATGCCGGTAGTCACGAACGCTGACGGCTCGTCAACCAGCCTCGTGACCGACGCGCATTGCGCTCGCGGTTGAGGCGAGCCGTCGGTCCAGCGTCCAGAGGCGTGCGCCGGCGAGAACCGCCGACGCCAGCAAATGAACGTCGATCCAACGCAGCCCGCGACCCCACAAACGGCGGGCGTCGAGAAAATCGACAGCTTCACGATGCGTCGCAACGGGAAGGTCGGGAAGTTGTTCGAGCAAAGCGATTGTCTCCGCGCGCCGTCTCAAGGTGCCGCACGCCAGCTCGCCAACGACGAATTCGTGACGGCAGATCAGTCCTGTCTCGAGGAAGCGGCGCAGGTCCGCTCGATCGTAGCGCAGGTGCGCGATCCAGACCGAGCTGTCCGCGAGGATCACCGTCGGGTGGCGCGAGGCCGCTTGCGGGGCGCGCTGCGGGCGGCCGGGTCGGTGCCTCCCAACGCGGCGAGTCGCCTCGCGCTCTCCCGGGCGATCAGCGCTTCCAGTCCCGCATGAACGACAGCGGTCTTCTCCGTCAGCCGGGTCAACCGCTGGGCCTCGGCAAGCAATCGGTCATCGATGTTGAGCGTAGTTCGCATATGCATAAGTATGTATCACTTATGCATATGGCGCCACCGGGACGGCCGAGCTCCGAGGGCCGGCCTGCGGCCGGTAGCGCAACGCCTCGGCCACGTACGGCTCTCCGACACCATCGTCGTTGGCCAGATCTGCGATCGTGCGCGCGACCTTCACCACCCGGTGATACGCGCGCGCGGAGAGCGCCAACGAGTCAGCGGCGGAATCGAGCAGCTCGCGCCCGTCCGCGGTGAGGTGGCGCAGGAGTGTACGGCCATTGGTTTGCGCATTGCAGCCAACGTTCTCACGGCCGGCATAGCGTTCCCGCTGCCGCTCGCGCGCGGTCTCCACGCGCCCTCGGATCGCCTGGGAGTTCTCCGCGCTGTTCGTGGCGCCGAGTTGTCGCAGCGGCACGGGCGCCAGCATGAGATGCAGATCGATACGGTCCAGCAACGGACCGGACAGTCGGGATCGATACCTCTGGATGGCCGGCTCGGAACAGTTGCACGCCCGGGTCGCGTCCCCATAAAAACCGCAGGGACACGGATTCATCGCCGCGATGAGCGTGAAGCGCGCGGGATACGTGACGACTGACGACGCTCGCGCGATCACGACGCGGCCATCCTCCAGCGGCTGACGCAGTGCCTCTAATGCGTGGCGTGGAAACTCGAGCAGCTCGTCGAGAAACAACACACCGTGGTGCGCGAGACTCACCTCGCCCGGGCGCGGCGACCCGCCGCCGCCCACGAGCCCCGCCGTCGAGACGGAGTGATGGGGCGCGCGAAACGGCCGTCCCGCCGCGATCGGGGACGACCCATTGATCAAGCCGGCGACTGAGTGAATCGCGGTCACCTCGAGCTCTTCTTCTTCGGTGAGCGCCGGAAGAATCGATGGCAGTCGCCGCGCGAGCATCGTCTTGCCCGCGCCGGGCGGACCGACCATGAGCACGTTGTGCCCCCCGGCCGCCGCCACCTCGAGCGCCCGGCGGGCCTGGGCCTGACCTCGAACCTCGGCGAGATCGACCGCGTGCGGCGTGTCATCGCGCGGGCCGGTCGCTTCGGGCGCGGCCGGC
>DATBRO010000020.1:0-54202 GCA_036560265.1 Gemmatimonadaceae bacterium
CTCGCTCCGAAGGACGTGCGGCTCGACATCCGCGCGGAGTCGCTCTTCGTCGTGAACGACAGCTCCGTGTTCGACTCGACGACCGGACGCTGGCACGGCGTGCTCCCGGATACCATCCGCGCCTGGGAAATCGTGCCGCAAAGCGGCAGCGGTGTCGGCGGATGGGTGGATGAGCAGGGCCGAGTGGTCGCCAGCTCTCAGCTGGGATTTCGTCTGGTGCGCATGCCGTACGAAGTGGCATTCGAGAACTGGCGGAAGGACGCGGACACCGCGGCGGTGGCTGCCGCGCGAACGCCGAAGGTCACCGCAAATCGCGACGTGCTGGAAGCGACCGCCATCGCCGCCAACAAGCGCCTGCGCTCATCGCTGTCCGAGCTTCGTGTGCGTGTTGGCGGCGTGTCGCTGAGTGGATTCGCCCTCGATGGCGGACGACAGCGATTGAGTCACGATACGCTCACGATCTCGCGCGAACCGGTGCACGCGCTGGCGCCGCGATACTTCACCGTCCAGGGATCGCAGCGTGCCCGGTTCCCGGAGCTGAAGCCGGAGCCATTCCTCGAGGTGGAACACCGCGAAATCGTGGCGCTCGCGGAGCGCCTCGCGGACGGAAACCGCGATCCGCGCCAGGTGGCGCAGTGGATCAACGCCTGGGTCTACGATAGCGTCAGGAAAGAAGTGACAGTCGGCATTCCGAGCGCGCTGCACGTGCTCCACACGCGCGTCGGCGACTGTAACGAGCACACACAGCTTTTCGTCGCGCTGGCGCGCGCGGCGGGAATTCCAGCGCGCGTCGCGGCCGGACTCGCATACGTCGACGGCAAGTTCTACTACCACGCGTGGCCCGAGGTGATGTTGCGCGGATGGGTTGCGGTAGACCCCACGTTCGGGCAGTTCCCTGCCGATGCTTCACACATACGCTTCGTGACCGGCGGGCTCGGGCAGCAAGCCGAGCTGCTGCGGCTGGTCGGTCAACTCAAGATCGACGTGATTGGGGCACGATGATAAAGCTGAAGCAACTTTCCAAGAACTACGGCACCTTCACCGCGGTCGACGGAATCGATCTCGAGGTTCCGAAAGGCGAGCTCTTCGGGTTTCTCGGACCGAATGGCGCGGGCAAGACGACGACGCTGCGCATGATCGCGGGCATTCTTCGCCCGACCGGCGGCACAGTCGAGATCGGCGGCATCGACGTCGCGAAGGATCCGATCGCCGCCAAAATGAAGCTCGGCTTCATTCCCGATCGCCCCTTCATATATGAGAAGCTCACGGGAGCGGAGTTCCTCCGCTTCGTGGCCGGCCTGTACGATCAGGAAGGCGCCACCATCGAGCATCGCGCACGCGAGCTGATGGCGCTCTTCGATCTCGAGGAATGGCGCGACGAGCTCGTGGAGAGCTATAGCCACGGCATGCGCCAAAAGCTCATCATCTCGAGCGCGTTCGTGCATCGCCCCGAGGTGATCGTCGTCGACGAACCGATGGTCGGTCTCGACCCGAAGGCCGCGAGAATCCTCAAGGACCTGTTCCGCGAGTACACGCGCCGCGGCCACACGATCATGATGTCGACGCACACGCTCGAGGTGGCGGAGTCGCTGTGCGATCGCATCGCCATCATCCAGACGGGCCGCATCCGCGCTTCCGGAACGATGACGGAATTGCGGCAGCACGCCGCGGGCGGCGGCGCGGGACTGGAGGACATCTTCCTCAAGCTCACCGGTGAAAACGCGGCCCGTGAGCTCGTCGAGGTACTCGATGCCTGACGGCGCTTCGGTGCTCCGCCCAACGCCCGCGTCGATCGTGCGTCTGCCGGACATCGATCGCCCGGATCCCTCGCTGCTGCACCTGTTGTGGCCCAAATGGCTCACGGCGCGCGCGCGTTCGTTCGCGGAAGAGCGCGGACGCGGCGCCCGGTTCGCCATCCTCGGTGTATTCGGCCTGCTCTTCTGGGCGTTCATCTTCGGCGTGCTGTATCGGCTGCTCGTGTATTTTCGCGGCGTTCAGGAAATCGGTCCGCTGTTGGCGGGGAAGCTGCTCGGCCTGCTGCTCGTCGGCTTCTTCTCCATCCTGCTGTTGTCGAACGTCATCACCGCGCTCTCGAGCTTCTTCCTCGCCAAGGACCTGGACCTGCTCGTATCAGGTCCCGTCGATTGGTTGAAGCTGTACGGCGCGAAGTTGCTCGAGACCATCGTGCACTCGAGCTGGATGGTGGTACTCATGGCCGTGCCGATGTTCGCGGCCTACGGCATCGCGTACAACGGCGGCTATTGGTTTCCCCTGGTCGCGGTCGCCGTCTTCGTCCCGCTGCTGGTCATTCCGGCGGTGATCGGAAGCGCCGTGACGCTGATCCTCGTCAACGTGTTTCCGGCGCGCCGCACGCGCGACATCCTCAGCGTGATTTCCGTGCTGACCGCCGGTGGCATCGTCCTGCTGTTCCGGATCGTGCGTCCCGAACGGCTCGCGCGTCCCGAAGGCTTCCGCTCCCTCGTCGACTTCGTGACGGTGCTGCGGACACCGACCTCACCACTGCTTCCCAGCGAATGGGCACAGCACGCGACCATGAGCTGGCTGCAATTCCGGCTCGACTACCTGCCCTTCTACATGTTGTGGAGCACCGCGGCGGCGACGGTCGTCATGGGCGCGCTCCTGCATCGCTCGCTGTACGTGAAGGGATTCAGCAAAGCGCAGGAGAGCGCGGAACGGTGGGCCAGGAGCGGAGTGCTGCACCGGGTCAGCATGGCGCTGCTGCGGCCCCTGGGGATCCTGAAGCGAGAGCTCGTGCTGAAGGAGGTACGCCTGTTCTTTCGCGACACCACGCAATGGTCGCAGCTGATACTGCTCGCGGTGCTGGTGGTCGTGTACGTGTTCAACATCAAGTTTCTGCCGCTACGCGGCGAAGGCCTCACCTTCTTCCTGTTGAACGCGGTTCCCTTCCTGAACCTCGTGCTCGCCGGTTTCGTGCTCGCCTCGATCGCCGCCCGCTTCATCTTTCCCGGCGTCAGCCTCGAGGGACGGACGATGTGGCTCCTACGCTCGAGCCCGATGTCGATGCGCGACCTGCTCTGGGCGAAGTTCTGGGTCGGGACGCTGCCGCTGCTTATCCTCGCTGTCGGCATCGTCGGCGTCACGAATTACTTGCTCGACGTGAGCGTGTTCATGTTCGGTGTGTCGCTGCTCACGATCGTGTTCATGACGTTCGCCGTCGCGGGTCTCGCGATCGGGTTTGGCACGCTGTTCCCTCAATTCGAGACGGAGAACGCCGCGCAGATTCCGACGTCGTTCGGCGGGCTGCTCTTCATGATGAGCGCCGTCGCGGTGATCGGCGGCGTGGTGATCCTGGAGGCGCGACCCGTCTACTCGTACTTGTCGGCGCAGACCTTCGGCGGGCGCGTGAATCCCATAGAGATGGGCGTCGGCTTCGGACTGGCGGCGCTCCTGTGTGGGTCCGCGACGTTGATTCCGATCAGGATCGCGCAACAGCGCATGGAAACCTTCGAGCGTTAGAACGAGGCGAAGGCGCTCGCGCGTCCACGCGCCAGCGCCGCCAGCGCCGCCCCACAGCGGGAGCAGAACGCGGCACTCGGCTCCGCGATCTCGGCGGCGCACTCTGGGCAAACGCGATCGAGGTAGCCGCCACACGTCGAGCAGTAGATCGCGTCCGGCTCCGGACGCAAACCGCACGTCGGGCACTCGCGGTGCGTCATCCGGTACGCTCGCACCCGCGCTTCGATCGGATCCAACGGCGGGGCCACGGCCGCGTCCGGGGCGCCGCGCATCTCACGGAGCGCCCGATCGCCGTACGTCTTCCGGAGCTCCGCGTAATCCCGGTCCGAGAGCTTGCCGGTGGCGCGGTCGAATTCGATCTCACGGAGCGCGACGATGGCGCTGTCGTCGGCGTCGCTCGAGCGGGACGCACGGCTCACCGCGCGATCCGCCACTCGAAAGAACATCGGGTATAAGACGAACGCGAAGGCGCCGACCGCGAGCGCCGTTCCCACGAGCAGGGCCGCGATCTCGTTCACGAGTCGTCCCGAATTGCCGCGTCGAGCCGTTTCAGCTCCTCGGGCGTTGCGTCGAGCGCCGACGCGCGCGCCGCAGACGCGAGCTGGGGCGCGGCACGATTCCAGCGCCGAATGACGACCGCCAGCACGACGGCGCCGATCGCGAGCGCGATTCCGGGCACGACGTAACCCAGGATGTTGAAGCCAACCTTCGGTGGCGCCATGAGCACGCGATCTCCGTACACGTTCACGAACGCATCGAGGATCTCCTGCGCGCCGTAGCCTCCCGCGACGAGCGACATGACGTCCCGATGCATCGCCGGCGACACCTGACAGGAGAAATCCGTCGTCCGACACGTGTACACGTCCATCGTGCAGCCGCACTGGCACCGGATATGGTGCTCGAGAGCGTCGCGTTCGTCCGCCGTCATCGAAGGGATCGCGCCGGGCTTCGGACCGAGACGCACGGAACGCGCTGCGCTCTGGTCCATCGGGAACAGGTTCGACGTGTCGGCGACTTTGCCGGACGCCTGCTGCGCGGCGACGCCACGCGCGACGAGCGCGCCTCCGCCCGCGATCGCGACGGACTGGAGAAAGCGCCTGCGCGAGATCACGCGACTTCCGCGAGCTCGGCGGGGGCGGGGCGCAGCTCCGTCGCGTAACCGGCCTGCCGGCGCCGCTCAGCCTGAGGCCACATGACCACGATGCCGCCGATCGCCATCAACATTCCGCCAAGCCAGACCCACACGACGAGCGGATTGAACGTGATGCGAAGTTCCGCGGTGTCGTCGCGGACGCCCGCGAGCACAACGTACGTGTCGAGACGCGCCTCGGTCCGAATGCCAACCTCGGTCGACGGCTCGAACGTCGGTCGCCGCTGCGAGTCGAAGTACTGGCGCTTCTCCGTTTTGATGATCCCGAGCCGCGTGCCGTCGCGCCACGCCTCGAGTCCCACCGCGACGATCTCGCGGTTGAGCGACAGCGACGTGGAGACGCCCTGACTGACGAAGCGCCACTGGCGTCCGTACGGATCGGTCGCCTGGAAGGATTGACCGGTGGTGAGGCTCACGTCGAATTCTTTCTTGAATGCCAGACCGGCGAACGCCGCGAAGAGCAGCACGATGCCGGCATGCACGATGTAGCCGCCGTACCGGCGTCGGTTGCGCCCAACGAGACGCGCGAACGCCCGCGGGAGCGACTCGCCGTGAATGGACCGTCGAGCGCCCACGCCCTTTGCGAATTCCTGGATGATCGTCGCCGCCACGAACGCCGCGAGCGTGTATGAGACGAGCGCATATCCGTTCCGCATCCCCGCGACCACCAAGACAAGCAGGAACGCGAGCGCGCTGGCCGACGGCATCAGGAACTGCCGCCGCAGGTTCGACAGCGATGCCTTGCGCCATGCGATCAACGGACCGATGCCCGTGAGCCCGAGCAACACGAGACCGAGCGGAATGTTCACCGCGTTGAAGAACGGGGGGCCCACCGTGATTTTCTCGCCGCGCACCCATTCGCTCAGAATCGGAAACAGCGTTCCCCACAACACGGAGAATGCGATGCCCACGAAGAGCAGATTGTTGTAGAGAAAGGCCGCCTCGCGGCTCACCATGCTCTCGAGCCCGGCCTTCGCCTCGAGATCTTTGAGACGCGTGGTCACCAGGTACGCCGTGACCGCAATGGCAACGCCGAGGAAGCTGGCGAACCACCCGCCAACGGGCGACTGCGCGAACGAGTGCACGCTCTCGATGATCCCACTGCGCGTGATGAAGGTTCCGAGGATCGACAGAAGGAACGTCACGACTACGAGCGTCACGTTCCATTTTCGCAGCATGCCGCGCTTTTCCTGGACCATGATCGAGTGCAGGAATGCCGTGCCGGTGAGCCACGGGAGGAGCGACGCGTTCTCCACCGGATCCCACGCCCAGTAGCCGCCCCACCCGAGCTCCACGTACGCCCACCACATCCCGAGCGTGATGCCGACCGTCAGGAAGAACCACGACAACAGCGACCAGCGCCGGACCGCCGCGAGCCACTCGGCGTCGAGCCGGCGCGTGATCAGCGCCGCGATCGCGAACGCGAACGGGATCGCCGTCGCGACGTAGCCGAGATACAGGTTCGGAGGATGGATGGCCATCCCGGGATTCTGGAGCTGCGGGTTCATCCCTCGGCCATCGAGGGGCAGCCAGTCGAGGCGCGTGTACGGGTTCGCTTTGAACGCCGTAGTCGCGAGAAAGAACACCAGCACCGCGCCGAGCGTCCCGGTGACGAACGGCATCAGCTCGCGGTTGCGCGTGCGATTCGACCAGACGGCGATCGCCGAATAGAGCGAGAGAATCAGCGCCCAGAAGAGCATCGAGCCGGCCTGTCCGCTCCAGAACGCCGTGAACACGTAGACATTCGGCATGTTCGCGCTGATCTGGCTGGCAACGTACGACAGCGAGAAGTCGCGCGTGAGCAGCGCGGTCCAGAGACCGATCGCGGCGAGCAGCGTGAACGCGAAGGCGGCGTACGACGCTCGCTCGCCACTGCGGACGAGATCGGCGCGGCGGCCGAATCCGCCCGCGAACGACACCGTCGCGCACCAGGTGGCCATCAACAGCGCGATCCAAAGCGACAGCTCGCCGACGACGATCACGCGCGAGGATTCTTGGCGGCTTGGTATCCGGGAGTGTCGCGGTACTTCTCCGGCGCGTTCTCGTAGCGCGACGCGCATTTGGCCAACAGCGTCGTCGCCCGGAAGGTTCCGTCCTGCCCCATCCGTCCTTCCACGACGACGTCGACACCGTCAGTGAAGGTGTCGGGAGCGATGCCTCGGTACAGCACCGGCACGACACGCGCGCCGTCGGTCACGCGGAACGCGTACTCACGGCCGCCTGCAGCTCGCCGAATCGATCCGGGGACGACGCGCGCACCCATCTTTATGCCGACGTCGCGGATCGACGGGTCGGCGGCGAGCTTCGTCGCGAGCTCGGATGGCGTGACGTAGTACATGCCAGTGGTGCGGATGGAGCTGGCCATGAGGTAGCCCGCTACCATCAGGATCAGTCCCGCTCCGACGAGGAACTTCGTGCGCGGCTTCATACCTCTTCAATATACTCCCGGACGCTCAGCGAGTCCCGTTCAGCAGCGCGGCAGCCGCCAGCCCGCCAGCGGCGTCCCACGCCAGATCCCGGAGACTGAACGGCTTCGCGGTGCGCCGGTCGTGCAGCTCCTTTCCCAGTCCGAATCCGGCGACCGCCGCCCCACCAACGGTCTGACTGGCGGACTTGTCGAGGCCCACGATTCTCGCCGCGGAGAATGTCGCGCTCTGAATCAGCGCGGAGAGAAAGAAGTGTTTGACTTTATCGGCGCCGAACCACGCCTCGCCCGGCGGCCCGTGCAACAGCGCAATGAATGCGACGATCTTCATTTTCCCTCCTACATCCGGAAGGTAACGCGGGTCAGGCGGCGCGAGCTACGAGCGGACGCGGACGACGCCGGCGCTCGGGAAAATGCCGGTCGAGAAACGCGATGAGCGCGCGCTCCTCCGACGAGTGCGCGAATGCGTCGGGCCCACGCTTCGACGGGTGTCGGACGGCGATCGTCTCTCCTTCGTCCACGTACCGCGCAAGCACCATGGGGTGCACGTACGACGAGCGACAGATCGCGGCCGTGTTGCCGAGCTCCGCCGCGACGATCCGCATCGCGAGCGCCACGTTGCGTTTCGCTTCCGTGAGCGATCGCGCCGGCCCGAGCTCCGCGAGGACGGTCGCGGCGCGGAGCGTCCCGCCCCAGGTGCGAAAATCCTTGACCGCGAACGGCCCGATGTCGCCGCGCAAATGATCGATCAGCGTCGTCGCGCCGAGATCGAGCCATGCGCCCTTTCCGTTCTCGCGATACCGGAAGAGTCGCTCACCCGGCGTGCGATGCAGTCGCGCGACCAGGCGCACGAGCTCGGGATTCGTGACGAGCTGGCGCTGCTTTTGGCCGGACTTTCCCATGTAGGAGAAGACGACGCGCTCCCGCTCAACCTGTACGTGACGCTTGCGCATCGTCGTCATGCCGTAACTGCGGTTTTCGCGGACGTATTTCTCCGACCCCGGGCGGAAGAGACTCTCGCTAATGAGGCGCAAGGCGATCGCGCAGACGGTGTCGCAGGTCAGCTCGCGCTGGTGCGATTGCGCGCGCAGCGTGCGCCGGATGCGGGGCAGCGCCTTCGCCAGCTCTCGCACGCGGTGATACTTCCGTAGCTCGCGCGTTGCAACGGCCGACTCGTGATACCGGTACTGCTTTCTTCCGCGCGCGTCGAACCCCCACGCCTGAATCGTGCGGCGGGCGCCGATAGCGACGTGTACGTCGCGCCACGCGGGCGGCACGCGCAGCGCGTCGATGCGCGCGAGCGTTCGCCCGTCGCGAACCGCGCGCCCGTCCTCGTCCATGTACCGAAATCCTGCTTTCGCGCTTCCCTTTCGGAGAATCCACGTCGCTGCCATACGCTGAGTGCTCGGCGCAAGAACCAGTCCGAGGGTAAATTGGGCTGTCATGGCCTACCAGTTCCTCACGCTGGACGTCGCCGACCGCATCGCGACGCTCACCGTCAATCGACCCGATAAGCTCAACGCGCTCAACGACGCGACGATGCTCGAGCTGGGAAAGGCGATCGAGGACGTACGCGGCAATGCCGCCGTAGCGGGCATGATCGTGACCGGCGCGGGTCGCGCCTTCATCGCGGGGGCGGACATCTCGGAGCTGCGTGCAAAGTCGACAACGGACGCCTATGCGCTCGCGCGACGCGGCCAGGAGGTCTTTCGGCGCTTCGAGACGTCGCCCAAGCCAGTGATCGCTGCGGTCAACGGATTCGCGCTTGGCGGCGGGTGCGAGCTCGCGATGGCGTGTCACGTCCGACTCGCGTCCGAGTCCGCGAAGTTTGGGCAGCCCGAGGTGAAGCTCGGCGCCATTCCGGGGTATGGCGGCACGCAGCGGCTCACGCGATTGGTGGGGCGCGGTCGCGCGCTACAGTTGTTGCTGACCGGAGAAATGATCGATGCGCAGGAAGCGTATCGCATCGGCCTCGTGAATCGCGTCGTGCCGGCCGGCGAATCCGTGGTGGACGCCGCCCGCGCCATGCTCGGGCAGATGCTCGCAAACGGCCCGCTCGCGGTCGCGCAGTGCATCGAGGTGGTGAATCGCGGCGCGGACATCTCCATGGAAGAGGCGCTCGCGCTCGAGGCCGCGGCGTTCAGCATGCTCGCGTCGACCCAGGACATGCGCGAAGGCACGTCCGCGTTTCTGGAGAAGCGCGCGCCGACGTTCCGCGGCGCCTGATACCGCGCCCATTCCGACGTCATGGCTGATCCGCGAGCGAGAATCGTGTCGCTGTCGCTCAAGGACTTCCGGAATTTCGAGCGGCTCGAGATGGATTTCCCCGCCGGCGGCCTCGTCGTCACGGGAGAGAATGGACAGGGAAAGACGAACCTGTTGGAGTCCGCGTACTACCTGAGTCTTCTCCGCTCCGTGCGAGGCGCGCGCGACGTGGACGTCGTCCGTTTTGGCGCCAGCGGATTTTTCATCCAAGCCACCATGTGCGTTCCCCCTCCCGACGCGCACGAGCTGTCGATCGGCTTCGAGCGCGGCGGACGGCGCAAGCGCGTGCGCCGGGATGGCGCCGTGGTCGACCGGCTGAGCGACGCACTCGGCACGCTTCCCGTCGTGATGTTCTCGCCCTCCGACGTCGAGCTCGTATCGGGGGCGCCCGGCGGGCGGCGACGCTTTCTTGACATCATGCTGGCGTTGAGCTCACGCGGCTATCTGCACGCGCTGCAGCTCTACCGGGCGGCGCTAGACCGGCGAAACGCGGCGCTGCGTGACGTGGCGAAGAGCGGCGCGCATGCGCGGACGGCTGCGATCGAAGTGTGGGAGCCGCCGCTCGCCGAGCACGGAGCGGCGCTGATGCGGGTGCGGCGCGCCTGGGTCAACCGGGTCGCGAGCCTTTTCGAAGAGCGCTGCGAAGCCATCGGAGAACGGGGCTCGATCGACTTGAAGTACGAGACGGGCGTGGACGCGAACGCTGAGAGCATCGAAGTCGCGCTGGCGAACGCTCTGGCCGCAAAACGCGCGTCGGATCTCCGCTACGGCCTCACGCAGACGGGGCCGCACCGCGACGACCTGATCATGCTTCTCGATGGCCGCGAGCTGCGTACGTTCGGGTCCGCGGGTCAGCAGCGCACCGCAGCTATCGCGCTCCGCACACTGGAGGCGGAGACGCTGCGCGAAGCGCGCGGCGCGGCACCTGTGTTTCTCCTCGATGATCCCTTCGCGGAGCTCGACCTGCGACGCGCGACGCGCGTGCTGACGCTGCTCCGCGAGGTCGGACTGGGCCAGACCGTGCTGGCGGTGCCGCGAGATTCCGACATTCCCGACGAGCTCACCGAACTGCCGAGGTGCCGCGTCGACAACGGTCGCGTTGAATTTCCGCGGACTGCGTCATGACGGAGAAAAAACGACGCAAGCCGCGCAAGCTCGGCGACGTGATGAGCGACGTGTTGTCGAAATCGGGAATCGCCGATCGCGTCGCGCAGGCGAACGTGATTCCCGAATGGCGATCGTTGGTTGGAACGCAGATCGCGAACGTCACGCAACCGCTGTCCGTCACGCCGCAAGGAACACTCTTCGTCGCGGTCACGACGAACGCGTGGATGACCGAGCTTTCGCTCATGGAACCGGATCTTTTGCGTCGATTGAATCAGCGCACGGGACGCCTGTCGATCCGGAAAATTCGCTGGCAGATTCAGCGTCCCTAGTCGACTCCGAGACGGCCGCGAATATCACTTTTTTTTCAGGCACTTCCTCGATGTGTAAATGCTTGGGACAACAGAATTTATGCTACGAGTGCGCGGTTGCTTTCGACCCTCGGTTTCGTTAGGTTGAAGCCGATGCCGGATGTCTGTTATTTCGGTGTTCCTTCGGCAAACAATCAAACGTTTATTCCATGGCAACACCGATAAATTCGACGGAGCAAGGCACCTCCAAGTACGACGCAGGACAAATACAGGTTCTCAAGGGGCTCGACGCGGTTCGCAAACGCCCCGGCATGTACGTCGGATCGACGTCCGAGCGCGGATTGCACCATCTCGTGTTCGAGGTCATCGACAACTCGATCGATGAAGCGCTCGCGGGGTTCGCGGACGAGATCAGCGTCACCATACACGCCGACAATTCGATCACCGTCGTCGACAACGGACGCGGCATTCCGGTCGACGTACATCCCACCGAGAAGATCCCGGGTGTCGAGCTCGCCATGACGGTGTTGCACGCGGGCGGCAAGTTCGACAAGAACACGTACAAAGTGTCCGGCGGCTTGCACGGTGTCGGCGTTTCCGTCGTCAACGCCCTCTCGGAACAGCTGAAAGTGTCCGTCAAGCGCGATGGCAAAGAGTGGTACATGGACTTCGTCCGCGGAAAGACCAAGACGAAGCTGAAGACACTCCGCGACGTGCCGAAAAAGGAGCGCGGCACGACCGTCTGGTTCAAGCCGGACAAGGAGATCTTCACCGACTTGATCTACCGGTACGACACGCTGGCAATGCGCGTGCGCGAGCTTTCGTTCCTCAACAAAGGCGTGACCATCGCGCTCAAGGACGAGCGCGAAGGCCAGCAGAAGGAAGAGATCTTCCACGCCAAGGGTGGGCTGAAGGAGTTCGTCCAGCATCTGAATCGCGGGCGCAAGCAGCTGCACCCCGAGGTCATCTACATCGAGACCACCAAGGACGACATCGGGATCGAGCTGGCGCTGCAATACAACGACGGCTACAACGACACGACGTTCTCGTTCGTGAACAACATCAACACGCACGAGGGTGGGACGCACCTCACCGGCTTCAAGGCCGCGCTTACGCGCATCATCAACTCGTACGCGAACAAGGGCGGCTTTCTCAAGAAGGCGGACTTCACGCTCTCGGGCGACGACGTGCGCGAGGGGCTCACCGCGGTACTTTCCGTGAAGGTGCGGGAGCCGCAGTTCGAGGGACAAACCAAGACCAAGCTGGGCAACTCCGAGGTGGAGTCAGCGGTCAAGACGGTGGTCGGTGAGCTGCTCGGCAGCTATCTCGAGGAGCATCCCCGCTCGGCGAACATCATCGTCGAGAAAGCTGTCAGCGCCGCCCTCGCTCGAGAGGCCGCGCGAAAGGCACGCGATCTCACGCGTCGCAAGTCGGCGTTGGATGTCGGCAATCTGCCCGGCAAGCTGGCGGATTGCTCCCTCACCGACCCCGCGATGTGCGAGCTGTACCTGGTGGAGGGCGACTCGGCCGGCGGCTCAGCGAAGCAGGGGCGCAAGCGCGAGTTCCAGGCGATCCTGCCGTTGCGCGGCAAGATCATCAACGTGGAAAAAGCGCGCATCGACAAGGTGTTCGCCAATGAAGAGATCAGAACCATCATTACCGCCATCGGCAGCGGCATCAAAGAAGAGTTCGAGATCGGCAAGGCGAGGTATCACAAGATCATCATCATGACGGACGCCGACGTGGACGGCGCGCACATCCGTACCTTGCTGCTCACATTCTTCTATCGTCAGATGCCGGAGCTCATCGAGGCGGGCTTCGTGTACATCGCGCAGCCGCCACTGTTCCGTGTCTCGAAAGGCAAGGAGGAGCACTACGCCTTCGACCTCAAGGAACGCGACGAAATCATGAAGCGCTTGGGTGGCGGCGCAAACGGCGACGGCAAGGGCAACGTCAACGTGCAGCGCTACAAGGGCCTTGGAGAGATGAACGCCGACCAGCTGTTCGAGACCACAATGGATCCGGAGCGGCGTACGCTGCTGAAGGTCAACATTGACGACGCGGTCACCGCGAACGAGATGTTCGAGCGACTCATGGGGGACGAGGTTGAGCCGCGGCGCCTGTTCATCGAACAGAATGCGAAGTTCGCGTCCAACCTGGACATTTAGGCCATCGCGCCAGGGCCACGTAAAAACCTGATCCGGATTTTACGGATTAAGCCTGATCCTTTCGAGACCAACAAAAAGCTCCTCGTGCCTGGCGCAAGGAGCTTTTTGTTGTCACGAGATCATCCGGGCTGTTATCCGGGAAATCCGGATCAAGCAGTACGTGGCCCCTGAGCGACGATCTCTACGCGGACCCCGGCGGGAAGATCTCTACAGTGGGTGCCTGACTTTCTCGCCTTGCGCTAATCGGAGGAGTCGTTTCCCGATCACCACGTGAACGATGATCAGCCCCGCGAAGAGCCCTCCGAGCGCGATCCAAACGACTGCCGCGTTGATGAGATCGATGCCGCCGCGGGTCGATGGCCGGGTGACGTAGATCAACAGCAGATACAGGGCGAGCAGCCCTGCACACGCACCAAAGGCGCCGAGGCCAGCCAGCCGAGCGATTTTGGGTGGCATGCCCGGGAATTTACTTCATGACCGCCATCATGACACGGCGGTAGTCCCCGTCCGAGCTCAGCGTCTCCGCGGTCTTGAAGAAGGAGCGACGCACGTTGTCGTCCGCGATGCCCTGCCGGTCGAGAAACAGCAGGAGCGCGTTGGACTTCTCGACGTTCGACGTCATCGGCACGATGGCCTGAAGCAGCGCCAGCTGCACGGCCGGCGTGAGTGGACGCTGTTTGATCAGACTCGAGATCGCGGAGCTCCGCTCCAAGTCGCTCGTCATCGCGACGATCGCGTCGAGGTACGCGCGCTGGACCGCTGTATCCGCGAACACGTCGGGTGAGATCCGTTTCAGCACCATCCCCTTGTTCATGTCCGACGTCATCATGGCGGTGCTGCGCAGCACCTTCGCGACCGCGCTGAGCGGCAGCGAATCCCTGTCGAGCAGCGCGATGAGCGCACGGCTTCGCTCGTGGTCGGACGTCATGGTGAACACGGCGTCGAGATAGGCGTCGCGCAGGGCATCGCTGCGCTGGTATCGCTTGGCGATCAGGGCGAGCAACTGCCCCTTCTCCAAGTCGGCGGTCATCCGCTTCGCGGCTTTGGTGACGTCGATCAGCGTCTGGAGGTCCACTTGCACGCGCGGCTCAGTGTCGGGATGCAACCGCGCGAGGGCGGGAACGGACTGCATGCGAAGCGTCGACGCCGACAACGTGCCGGCGCGCTGCATCAGCGACTCGAGCGAGTGTGCTTGGTCCGAGAGAGTCGTGACGGGTTTCGGATCTTCAATGCTTTTCGCCGCGTTCGAATCACGCGCAGCGTTTGTCTGCGTCATCGCGCCGGACGTCGTCGCGCGCGGTTTCGAATCGATGCGCACGCGGGCAGACGGCCGGAACGCGGCCAGAGGCGTGGCGAGCGCAAACACCGCCAGCGTGAGCAGCCCCACGCGAGCGCGTCGAACGGTGCTTCGCTTCGTTGCCGGATCGAGGATCGCGAGCAGTCGTCCCTCGAGCTCCGAGCGACGCGCCATCGCAAGCGCGGCGGCCGCCGGCGCGGTCGGCCGCGTGAGCCGACGCGCTAGTCCGAGAAGATCGTCCGCGTAGCGCGACGCGCGAGCGCCGGCAACGAGCACGAAGTCGTCGCAGGCATGCTCGCGCTCGAGCCGCATGCGCCGCACCGCCATCCAAACGAGGGGATGAAACCAGAGCAACGCGAGCGCGAGCTGCGCCAGCAGCTGCGTGAGCGCGTCGAACCGTTGGACGTGCGCGAGCTCGTGCGTCAACACGGCGACGCGTTGCTCCTCGTCCCACTGTTCCGCTCCGGCCGGCAGGAGAATCACCGGGTACACGATGCCCCAGGTGACTGGAACGTCCGTCTCCTGATTCTCGAGCAACACGACGGGCCGTTCGATGCCGTATTGGCGCGCGAGCTTTCGGAGCAGCGCGAGCCAGCGCGTGTCCTCCACGGCACTCGAAGCGCGTTGCCAGGACGACACTCGCGCATTCGCGATGGCGAGCCGGGAGAGCAGCAGTAACGCGAGCAACAGCCAGGCTGTGGCAACCATGCCCTGCACGGAGAGCTGCCGGGTCAGGGACTCGGCGCGGCCGGCGATGGTCTTAGTGGTCGACGCGGCCTCCACGCTCGCGCGCGGTCGCGGATCCGTCGGTAACGTCGCGCTCGACGCGCTCGACGCGCTCGACCCGCCCGACGCGCTCGACGCGCTCGACGTCGCGATGCCGGCTGCCTCGCGTTTCGACGGCGACGGCGCGGCGGTCGGCGACTCCAGCGGCGAGTCGCTTGTCGCGGCGATCGACATGACGGGCACGTTCCACGCGGGCACCAGGACACCGAGCAGCGGAAGGGTGAGAACGCCGGCGATGGCGCTCGTCCAGATCAGGTGACGCGTCGCCGCGGAGGCGTGGTGCAGCAGCGATGTCGCCAGCCACGCGGCGAGGAGCAGCACCGTCGCGCGAATCGCGAACGCGAGGAGTCCGATCAGCAGTGAGTCGGTCCAGGCGGCGCTCGTGTTTCCGAACAGCAGCGGCATCATCGACCCTCCTTCTTCGCCCCGTCGATCAGCTTCGACAAGCGCGCCAGCTCGTCTTCGCTCATGCCATTGTCGCCCTGGAGCAGCGCCGCCACGGCGTCCTCGGTCGAGCCATCGAAGAACGTTCGCACCAGGTGGCGCATCGCCGAGCGACGCGCCTTGTCCCGGTTCACCGTCGGCAGATACACGTACCGCGGTCCATCCTGCTCGTGCCGCACGTGACCCTTGTCTTCGAGCAATCGCAGCATGGCGCGAACCGCCGAGTAGCCCGGCGGATCCGGAAGCTCCGCCAATACCTCGGCGGCAGTCACTTTGCCGTGGCGGTAAATGACGTCCATGATCTGCCGCTCGCGGCGGCTCAATTGCGTGGTGAGGGGGTCGGCCAAGGCAGGTTTACGTCGAGGTGATCGGCGAGGTGCTAAGAATGTAGCATGTACGGCATCTTCGCTAGCGGTCACGTTTGCCTGTCTTGCTCGAGCAGCGCCTGGAGCGCCCGGCGATACTCGAAATCCGAGGTGATCGAGCGCGCGGCCTTGAGGTACAGCTCGCGCAGCTCACCGCGCACCGCCGCCATATGGGCAAACTCGACGAGCAGTGACGCAAGCTCGAAGTCCGAGCTGATCGACGACGACGCGCGCAGGACTCCAGCGAGGATGGCCGGTGAATCCGGCCGCTGCTTCAACAGCGCCGACAGCGTTCTGCGCCGCTCGTAGTCCGACGTGAGCTTTCCGATCGCCTTGAAGTACGCATCGCTCGAGACGGAGTCGACGAAACTGCGCCGCTGCGCCGCGATCAGAAGCTCGGCGAGCTCGTAACTCGAGCTCATCGTCGACGCCACGGCGAAGAAGGCGGTCCTGGATTCCGCGGATGTCACGGCTTCGAGTCCCGCGGAGAGCGCTCGACGCTTCTCGTAGTCGGAGCTCATGCGCTGCGCCACGCGAATGACCGATCGCGCCAGTTGATCGCTCATAGGTCCCTGAGCGGCGATCGCTTTGAGCAGCTCCGCCCGCTCGTAGTCCGACGTCATCGAATCGGCGGCCTGCCGCAGAATGCGATCCTTGTTGGCGTCGCTGAGGCGCGCGTTTGCAAGCAGCGCGTTGTAGTACTGCCGCTTCGCGTAGTCGGACTCCATGAGTGCCGTCTCATTCAGGACCGCATCCGGGCCGCCTTGCTTCAACAGCAGCGGCACCCGCGTCTTGGCGAGCCACGCGGTGCGCCGCTCGATCGCGAGCAGCGCATCGGCGAGCCAGCGTTCCCGATCGACGTCGAAGCCGTTATTGCCGTCGAGACTCCAGCGGTATTCCAACCCGCCGGTGGCCTTGCTCACGCGCACCTTCCGGTTGTGATCGCCGTCGCGCTCCTCTACCTCCACGTAATCGTCGACCGTCGCGAAGCCCGTCAAGTCCGCGCGCGCCATGAAGTCGCCGCGGGCGTCGACGCGCAGCTCGCAGTCGTCGTTGCGCAAACGGATCGTCGTTCGCCTCGTGTCCCGGTCTCCATCGCTCGTGGTCCAGTTCTGGTGCGACGAGCTGCCCCGGTGGGAGGTTCTCCCGGCGGACATACAGGTCTGCGCGGTGGCGTCGGACGCCGTGCCGATGCAGATCACGATCGCGAAGAAGGCAGCGCGAGATGCGGTGGTCATAAATGGCTCCGTAGGTGTGCTAATATCTTAGCATCATGCTAAACAATTAGCACTACGTCGGCGTTCGTCAAGGGGATTCAGATAAGGACGCGGAACGTCCTCAGGCGAGTTCTTCGATTCCGGCCTTGGTAACCCGATGTGACACCAGAGGAAGCGGGGGCTCCACTTCGTCCGCGATCGTGATGGCGGAGCGCAGGGCGGCGCGTCCCCGCTCGATACCGGCGCGGTCACGCGCATACACGGAGGCCAGCGGCTCGCCGGTTTCGACCCAATCTCCCGGTTTGGCAGTAATCACGAATCCGACCGCCGGATCGACATTGTCCGCCATCGTCGTGCGACCGCCGCCGAGCGCGATGATGCCGCGGCCGATCGCGCGCGGCTCGACGCGCTGGACGAACCCGGCGCGTTGCGCGGTGAACAGCTCGCATTCGGCGGCCTGCGGCAGCAACGACGGATCGTCGAGCACGTCGGGGTTGCCGCCCTGGCGTTCGATGATGCGGCGGAACTGTTCCGCGGCTTTGCCCGACGCGAGCGTCTCCCGCAGATCCGTACGAGCCGCCTCGCGATCCGGCGAGAGGCCGGCCATCAGCAGCATCTCCGCCGAGAGCGCGATGGTGACTTCGACGAGGTCGTCCGGCCCTTCACCCTTGAGCGCTGCGATCGCCTCTTCGACCTCGAGGGCGTTTCCGCACGCGCGACCAAGCGGCCGGTCCATCGCCGTGAAAAGCGCAACCACCGGACAGCCGTGGCTCTCACCGAGATGGATCATCTCATTCGCGAGCTCGACTTCCTGCTCGAACGACGTCAGAAACGCGCCGCTGCCCCGCTTGATGTCGATCACCAAACCGGTGAGATCCTCCGCGAGCTTCTTGCTCATGATGCTCGACGCAATCAACGGAATCGATTCGACGGTCGACGTCGCGTCGCGCAGCGCGTACATCTTGCGATCGGCAGGCGCGATCTCGGACGTCTGTCCCATCATCGCGCAGCCGATCGTTTCGAGCTGTTCACGCGCCTCCGCCAGCGTGAGGTCGGTGCGAAAGCCCGGTATCGACTCGAGCTTGTCGAGCGTGCCGCCGGTATGCCCCAGTCCGCGGCCGGATACCATCGGCACTGCGACTCCGAGAGCCGAGACCAGGGGCGCAAGCACGAGCGAGACTTTGTCGCCCACGCCACCGATGGAATGCTTGTCGAGGCGCGGCTTGCCGAGCGATGCCAGCTCGAAGCGTACGCCCGAGTTCAGCATTGCCTCCGTCAACGCAGCGGTCTCCGTGCGATCGAGGCCCTTGAGAAAACAAGCCATCAGGAAGGCCGACATCTGATAGTCGGGCACGTGCCCCGCGGCATACGCCATGACAAGCGCGCGCCACTCACCCGGATCCAGTTTCCCGCCGTCGCGTTTTCGCTCGATCAGCCGATGCGCGAGCATTGACCGGTCTGCGGGGTATCTCTATCGTAGGCCACTCGCTTCCCTATTGCTGGAGTCGTCGCATGAACATGCGCGTCGTGCTGATCGCTGCAACCGCCCTGCTGTCCGCTTCGTTGTCCGCGCAAAGCGCAGCGGATCACATCGTGCTCGGCGACAAGGACCACGCGGCAATGAACGCTGCGGGTGCGCTGCGCCACTATCAAGAAGCCATTCGTATCGATGCCAACAACGCCGAAGCGCTGTGGCGGGCGTCGCGTGAGGCGATCGATCTCGGCGAGTTCAGCGACGCCGCTCGCGACAGCCTCTATCAGCTCGGTGCGCTGTTCGCGAGGCGAGCGGTACAGGCCGACCCCAAGTCCTCCATGGCGCATTTCGCCCTCGCGAAAGCACTCGGCAGACGCGCCTTGTCGCTTGGAAAAAGAGACCGCGTCAAATACGCGGGCGAGGTTCGCACGGAAGCGCTCGAGGCGCTCCGTCTCGATTCTCTGAATGCCGGCGCCTTACATGTGTTGGGAATGTGGAATGCCGAAATCATGCGGCTCAGCGGAATCGAGCGGTTTTTCGCGAAGAACGTCCTCGGCGGTAAGACGTTCGGCCAAGCAAACTGGAACGATGCGTCGCGACTGTTGGAACGCGCCGTGGTGATCGAGCCAGATCGAATCGTGCATCGCAAGGATCTTGGCGCGGTGTACGACGATAAGGGACAGAAGGACAAGGCCCGCGAAACGTATCAGGCCGCGTTGAGACTCAAAGCCATCGAGCCCAACGATGCCGAGTACAAGCGAGAGGTCGAGAAGCGTCTGGCCGAGCTGCGCTAGCGAGACCCGCTAGCGAGCTGCGCTAGGACGTCTCGCGCTCATACTCGAGATCCACCGTCCGTTCGCGACGGAGCTTCCGGTTGAGCTGGCGGCGGGCATGCCCGAGCTCGTAACGGAGATCTTCCCAGGCATCCTGCCCTCGCCGACGAACGCGTCTGGCGGCGCGTTTGCCCGCGCGCCGGAAGGTCTGACCGATGTCGTGACGGGTGTCGCTCCCGGTCTGTGGCGCGAGCAGCAACGCGACACCGGCTCCGACCAACAGTCCGATCGCGATGCCAAGTGCCACCGCACCGACAGGGCGCGTTCTCGTTCTCGCGCCCGCTAAAGGTCTTTGGGGTGTTGAGTTAGGTATGGGGCGAATACGTCGGGCTTGCCCCGCTTTCCCCGCGTACGCCATAGCGTTACTCCTGGTCGAGTTGGTAAGGAACTTGCTGGTTCAATGGCAGATCATTGCTCCGCCCCGGGTCCGTACGCCAGCCTGTCTGGTGATTCGGAAGGGGATTCGTATGCTTCGAGGCGTTTGACGCATGATACGCACCGCAAACCCACCAGATATTAACGTCGCGTCTTCCACGAGGACCGGAATGAGCCCGAACGGGAAGACCGTACTACTCGTTGAAGACAACGAAGACAACCGGATCGTCTATTCCACCATTCTGCGTCATTTCGGCTACAGCGTCACGGAGGCCCTGAATGGTGAAGAGGGCATCGCGAAGGCGCGCTCGGAAAAGCCGGACCTGATTCTGATGGACATTTCCATCCCGATCATCGACGGATGGGAGGCGACGCAGGTGTTGAAGCACGATCCGAGCACGCGTGACATCCCGATCATCGCGCTGACGGCGCACGCGCTCGCGTCGGATCGCGAGAAAGCGATGGAAGTCGGGTGTGACGGCTACCTCGCCAAACCGTGCGAGCCGCGCGCGGTGGTCGCCGAGGTGCAGAAGTTCCTGGGTCGTGATGACGCAGCTGGATGAGCTCGGGGAGTCGACCGGCAGGATCCTCGTAGTCGACGATCACGAAGACAACATCGAGTTGTTGCGCGCCCGACTCGAGGCATGGGGCTACGAGGTCGAAGCCGCGCGCGACGGAAAGGAGGCGCTCGAGCGCGTGCATGCCTCGCCGCCGGACCTCATCCTGCTCGACGTGATGATGCCGACCATCGACGGCAACGAGGTCGCGCGGCGCATCAAGCAGAACCCCGCCCTGCCATTCATTCCGATTATCATGCAGACGGCGCTCGATTCGACCGACAGCAAGGTGGAAGGACTCGAGGCCGGCGCCGACGACTACATCACCAAGCCCATCGAGTTCGCCGAGCTCAGGGCCCGGCTCCGCTCGATGCTGCGCATCAAGCGGCTCCAGGAGGAGCTCGAGGAGCGGGAGCGCCAACTTCTCGAGGCGAACGAGCGGCTGCGTCACATGTCCCGAACCGACGCTCTGACCACGCTCGAGAACCGTCGGTCCATCGAGAAGCAGATGGAAATCATGTTCGCGCACGCAGAACGACTGACGGAACCGTTGTCCTGCGTGATGAGCGACCTGGATCGCTTCAAGTTCGTCAATGACGAGTACGGCCATCACGCCGGTGACGCCGTGTTGAAGCAATTCGCCAGCATCCTCAAGCGCGAAGCGCGCGAGATCGACGCCGTCGGCAGATACGGCGGCGAAGAGTTCATCGTTCTCCTTCCCGGCACGGTGCTCGACGCTGCCGTCACATTCGCGGAAAGGGTGCGCAAAGCGGTCGAAGCCCATACATTCGTCTTCGAGGGCGGGTCGGTGTGTCGTACCGCGAGTTTTGGCGTCGCGGGATGGCCGCATCCTCGGGTTGCGGACTGCGACCGGCTGGTCCGGGCGGCGGACGACGCGCTCTACGTGGCCAAGGAGAAGGGGCGCAACCGCGTCACCCGGTTCGACAGCGACGAATTCAACGCGCACACATCGGCGAATGGTGGATCAGAGCAGGACGGCGCTTCCGCTGACGGAGGACTTCGGCGGGCCAGCTGACGCGGGCGCCGATCCCGCCGAGGAAGTTCCACGCCTGCGCGCGCGTCTCGCCGAGCTCCAGCGTGAGCGTGATCACCTGGTCGCGGTCGTCGATATTCTCCAGGAGATCTCGTCGTCCCTGCACTTCGTCGACATCCTGCAATCGATCGCGCGCAAGCTCGGTGACGCCTTTGGCCTGGATCGCTGCGCGATCTTCCTGAGCGGAGAGCAGCAGGAAGTGCGGCTCGTCGCAAGCTACGAGGACCCCAGCATCCGGAACCTCGTGGTGGACATCAATCGGTACCCCGAGCTGAAGCGCGCCTTCGAATCGGGCGAGACGGTCTTCATCCCCGACGCGCCGAACGATCCGATGCTACGGTCCGTGAAGGCGCAGCTCGATCTCCGCAACGTCCGTTCAATCGTGGTGGTACCGCTCCAATGGCAGGACAACATCATCGGGGCGATTTTCCTGCGGACCGATCGCAACGCGGTGCCGTTCAGCGACGTGGACGTTCGGTTCTGTCAGCTGGTGGCGTCGCTGACCGCCAAGGCGCTGCGGAACGCGCACCGCTTCGAGTCACTGATGCGGCAGCAACAGGACGTTTCGGCGACGCATCGGCGCGCGGAGCTGCAGCGCATCGCGCTCGTCGCGTTCCTGCGGCGCCTGCTCGACAAATACGCCAAGGCCGAGGAGCAAGCCTGGGCGGAGACGCTGCTGCCGAAAGCGTCGGACGAGGAGCTCGAGCGGCTCGTCGCCGTCGCGATGCAGGTGCTCGAGGAGGAAGCGAAGGGTTGACCAAGGTCGATCCCGCGCTGGCGGCGCGGGCAGGAACTCTTCGCGAACAGATCGAGCGCGCCATTCACGACTACTACGTGCTCGATCGGCCCACGCTCTCGGACGCCGCCTACGACAAGCTCTTCCGCGAGCTTCAGGAGCTCGAGTCGAAGCATCCGACGCTGCGGACCGCGGATTCGCCGACCCTGCGCGTGGGAATCGAGCCGCAGTCGGTGCTCGCGAAACACCAGCACGTGGTGCCGATGCTCTCGCTCGCCAACGCGTTCAACGCCGAGGAGCTGACGGAGTGGGAAGAGCGGCTGGTGCGCCTCGCGGGCGAGGACGTGCGGAAATCCGGGTACACGTGCGAGCTCAAGATCGACGGCGCGGCCGTCAGCCTGACGTATCGCGAGGGCGTGTTCATCGCCGGCGCGACGCGCGGCAACGGCGTGATCGGCGAGAACGTGACGGCGAACCTCCGGACGATCAAGCAGATCCCGCTGCGGCTACGCGGAGGGGGCAAGGCGCCGCCATTCCAGATGGAAGTGCGCGGCGAGGTGTACATGCCGTTCAGCGGCTTCGAGCGGATGAACGAAGAGCGCGTGCGAGCAGGCGAGCCGGTGTTCGCGAATCCGCGGAACTCGGCCGCAGGCGCGCTGCGTCAACTCGATCCCGCGGTCAGCGCGGCGCGTCCGCTGCGCTTTTTCGCGTACGCGGTTTCGGTGCACGAGTCGGAGGAGCTGCCCGTCAAGGAACAGTTCGCGCTGCTCGACCAGTTGGAGCAGTGGGGTCTTCCCGTCGCGCCGCACCGAACGCGCGCCAAGACGCTCGCCGAGGTACATGCGTGGGCCGAGGACATCGAGAATCGCGTCCGTGCGACGTTGGATTTCCAGATCGACGGCGGCGTCGTGAAGGTCAACGACATGCGGCTCTGGCCCGACCTCGGCGTCGTCGGAGGCCGCGAGCCCCGCTACGCGGTCGCGCGCAAGTTCGCGCCGGACATCGCCGAGACCAAGCTGCTCAAAATCGAGATCAACGTCGGTCGCACGGGCTCGTTGAACCCCTTCGCCGTGTTACAAGCGGTGGAGATCGGCGGGACGACGGTGCAGCTGGCCACACTCCACAATTTCGAGCTGATTCGCGACAAGGACCTGCGCGAGGGCGACATCGTCCAGGTGAAGCGCGCCGGCGAAGTGATCCCGCAAGTCATCGGGCCCGTGCCGGACCGCCGCGACCGCAGCCATCCGCCGGAACCTTACGTGCCGCCCTCCAAGTGTCCCACATGCGGCACGAAGGCCGTTCCCGGCGTCGAACGTGGCATGCTGTACTGCCCGAATTTCGCGTGTCCAGCGCGCCAGCTCGAGGGCCTCGTGCACTTCGCCTCGCGCGGAGCGATGGACATCCGTGGACTGTCGTACGCCCGCATCCGGCAGCTCATCGACGCGGGGCTGGTCCACGACGCCGCGGACATCTACGACCTTCGCGCGTCGCAGATCGTGGAGCTGGAGCGATTCGCCGACAAGAGCGCCGAAACACTCGTGGACGCGATTCAAGCCTCGAAGGCACAGCCGCTGTCCCGCCTCCTGTTCGGGTTGGGGATCGACAACGTCGGGGAGATCGCCGCGAAGCAGCTCGCGCGTCACTTCGGGACGATGGATGACCTCGTGAAGGCGTCCGAGGACGACGTGCTCGCGATTCACGGCATGGGCGAGACGATCGCGCGGTCGGTCACCGATTGGTTCGGGAACGCCGCGGCGAAGAAACTCATCGAACGTCTGCGCAAGCGAGGCCTTACTTTCGAGGAGCCGCGGCAGAAGACGACCGGTGCCCTACGCGGGATGACGTTCGTCCTCACCGGGACGCTCGACACGCTGTCGCGCGAGCAGGCGACGGAGCTCGTCGAGGCACATGGCGGAAAGGTGACGAGCGGTGTCTCGAAAAAAACGTCTTTCGTCGTTGCGGGTGCTGAGCCGGGCAGTAAACTGGAGAAGGCGCGTTCGCTCGGTGTGAAAGTCATCGGCGAAACGGAGTTGCTCGAGCTCGTGAAAGTCTAGCCAGGAAAAGGGACGCAATTGCCTTTCGATCTCGCCGGCAGTGGGATGGTGGGACTCACCCGTGACGCGCTCGTCACGCTTCGCGCCGTCCTCTTTCGGGACGCCGGCGCGAACGCGGCCGCGTATCTGCAGGAGGCGGGATACGCCGGAGGCGGTGCGCTGTACCAGGCATTCGCGCAATGGAGCGCGGCACGAGGACTGCCGGCGCCCGAGAATATGACCGCGACGGAATTTCAGGAGTACGGCGCCGATTTCTTCGCCGAGCTGGGTTGGGGCGCGGTGACAGTCGGCATGCTGCACGAATCGGTCGTGACGCTCGACTCGGTCAACTGGGCGGAGTCCGATCCGGCGAGTGCGATGCAGTTTCCCGGCTGTTATCTGTCGTCGGGGCTGCTCGCCGACTTTTTCGGACGGGTCGCCGGGAGGCCGCTCGCCGTCATGGAAGTGGAATGCCGCTCGATGGGTTCCGAGCGGTGCCGATTCCTACTCGGCAGCTCGGAGACGATGCAGCACGTGTACGATGGGATGGCGCAGGGTGTGGATTACGATTCGGCCTTAGCGCAGATGGCGTGAACTCAGATCAGTCCTCGGTCTCGAGTGCTTCCGCGTACAGCGGGTTCGGAACCAATTCGCCGTCGACCAGGATCTCCCGATCCCACGGTAGGATGATCGTGCTCTCCGTCGCAAGGCCGTGATAGTCGGGCTTGAAATCGCCGGTCTTGAACGCCACCGCGGTCTTCACGTCTGATGCTCCGGCATTCACCGCCGCTGCGATCGCGAGGCGGATCGTATCGCCCGTATCACATGTCTCATCCACGATGAGGACGCGCTTGCCGCGAATGTCTTGCGGGGCGGCGGTCAGCACCGCGGGTCGTTCGCGCACGGTATCCGCGCGAAAGCGGCGGCTCACGACGATCGAGTGAAACTCGCGGTTGAGAATCGCGGCCACGACCGCACCGGGAATGACGCCGGCTGTCGCGATCCCGAGCACGACCTCGGGGTCGTAGGTGCGCGAGACTTTGAGGGCCAGCCCACGCGACAACTCGCCGAAGAACGGCCACTCGACGTCGATGACGCCCTTGGCTTGGTCGAAGCTCGTTCGGCGCGGACTCATGTCTCACAAGCTAATCGGGGCCGCATGCCGTTGTGTCATCTCGCATCACTCCATAGCTTTGCGCACGGTGCGCACCCTGCGCCCCGCTCCGCCTGCCCTTCTCTCTCCTCCTCAGCGCCGCATGTCTTGGTGGAGCCGCCTGCTGGGCGGAAAGTCCAAGGACCAGTTCCGAACGCGCCGCGTCGACTACCTGAGCGAAGCGATCGCGCTCGAACGACAGGGCGACTTCGACGCGGCGTTGACGTCGTATCGGCTGGCGCTGCGCGATCATCCGAACGATCCCAAGATCCTCCAGAACATAGCGATCGCGTATTCGAGAACCGGGCGTCTCGAGGAAGCCATCCGGTCATACCGTCGCGCGTTGGACGTGGCACCGGAGCTGTCGGGCGCCCATTACGGCCTTGCCTTCCTCCTGCTCAAACGCGGTGATCGCGCGGGCGCCATGACTCACCTGGACGCGTTCCTCAACCAGCCCGCCGGGAACGATGAAATGGAGCGCTGGGTGCGCCACGCCGAACAGACGCTCGTCGCGCTCCGCGCGGGCAATCCCGACGTCTCGTCGGAACCCCAAGCCTGACGTGCGTGGTACTCTCGCTGTCGTCAGCCAAAAGGGCGGCGTAGGCAAGACGACAACGGCGATCAATCTGGCTGCGGCCCTCGCGAAGGGTGGGACGCGTACGCTGCTCATCGACATCGATCCGCAGGGATCCGTGCGCTACGGGTTGGGCCTCCGGGCCGAAGGCGGCGGCATCGCGGAGTTCCTGGAGGGCACGAAGGAACTGCCGGAGATCGTCCGCGCCACGTCGCTGCCATTCCTCCGGGTGCTGCTCGCCGGCGCGGTCGCCGATACCGGCGATCACGCGGAGTATCAGCAGCTCGTCGCGGGCTCACCCAAGCTCAAGGAGCTTTTCGCGCTCGCGGTGCAACGCGGCTACACCGTCGTGGTCGACACGCCGCCCGGGCTCGGTCCCATCGTGCAGGCGGTGATGGCCGCGAGCGATCATGTGCTCGTGCCGCTCCAGTGTGAGCCGCTTGCGCTCCAGACGACGTCACAGATCCTCAAGGGCATTCGTGCCGCGATCGCGAAGCATGGTACGTTGCGATTGGAGGGAATCGTGCTGACGCTGTACGAGGAAGAAAGCGCCATCTGCCGCAAGATCGCCGAGCGCGTTCGCCAGCAGCTGCCGGCGGAACTGATCTTCGAGGTCCCGGTGCCGCGCACGCTCGCGACGGTCGAGGCGTTCGCGGCCGGACAGCCTGTGGTGCTCCGCTCACCAGACGATCCGGCGTCCCTCGCGTACATCGCGCTCGCGGAGGCGTTGGCGCGCCGCGCGGATTGATGCGCCACTTGCGCAGGGTGGTCTCCGTCGTCGCTGGCGCGGCTGCGTGGTGGCTCGTGAGCTGTCGCGACGTACCAGCGCCGGTGGGTGGCGTTCTCTCGTTGTCGCCCGTGCGGTTGCCATCGCCGGGGCTCGTCGCGGGCGACACGATGCGCGATAGTACCGGAGTCGTCGCGGCACTGAACGTCGTGGCGTACGGCGTCGGCGGCGACACGATCAAGACTGTCACCCCGACGTTCGTGACACTCGACACCGGCGCGCATCTGTCGGGCGCGTTGCTCATCGGCGACAGGGCCGGCACGACCGTGCGCGTCGTCGGCTCGGTCGCGCTGGTGCAAACGCAGCCGGTCTCCGTGAAGGTCACGACGTCGCCGGATACCATGGTGGCCGCCGACTCGACGGTGCATCGCAAAGACTACTCGCTCAAGGGCGACACCGTCGTGAATACGCCCGATCTCACGACGACCGTGTTGCACAAGGGGACGACCACATCGGGCGTGGAAGCCGTGATCGTGCGTTACTCGATCGATCGCGCGCCGCCGGGCGATTCCACAAAGGGCCCGACGCTCCTCCTGATGAACGGGACCACGCAATCGAGCCGCGATACCACCGACGCGAGCGGCAAGGCGGCGCGGACGGCCCGGCTCCGCATCACGGCGATAACGGCGCTCACGTCGGACACGGCGGTCGTGCGCGCGACGTCGTCGTATCGCGGGCGTACGCTCGGCACGGTAACATTCGTTTTGATCTTCAACAGACAGTGAGGATGCGATGCAGGCGATGCTTGCGAGTGGCGGACCTCGAAACTCGACGCCGGGCACGCTCAACAAGTTGTTCTTCGACGCCATCGAGCGTCACAGCAAACCCGATGTACTTCAGGTAAAGAAAGACGGTACGTATCGGCCGATGGCGTCGCGCGAGCTGGCCGATCGCGTGCGGCAGGTCGCGCTCGGATTGCAGGACATCGGCATCAAACGCGGCGAGCGCATCGCCATCCTGTCGGAAAACCGACCCGAGTGGGCGATCGCCGACTACGCCTCGCTCACCGCGGGGCTGACGAACGTCCCGATTTATCCGACGCTGCCCGCCGAGCAGATCCCGTACCTCCTGAACGACTCGGGCGCGGTCGCCATCTTCACGTCGACGCCGGAAGAGGCGGCGAAGATCGCGCAGGTCCGCGCGCAGTGCCGGTCGCTGCGCCACGTGATCGGCTTCGGTGAGACGAAACGTCCCGGCGAGGATTTCACGCTCGACGAGATTCGCTCGCGCGGCCACTCCGCGGAGAACGAGCGGCGCACGGCGGACTACCGGCGCGAGGCGCTCGCGGTGCAGCCCGATGACATCGCGACGGTCATCTACACGTCCGGCACGACCGGCGACCCGAAAGGCGTGATGCTGACGCACGACAACCTGTACTCCAACGTGATGGCCTCGGCGACGGCGATTCCGTTCGGCGGCAGCGACGTCTGTCTCAGCTTCCTGCCGCTGTCGCACAGCTTCGAGCGCATGGCTGGTCACTACCTCATGCTGCATACGGGCACGTCGATCGCGTACGCCGAGTCGATCGACACGGTTCCGGTCAACATGCAGGAGGTGCGGCCGACGCTCGTGCTCTCGGTGCCCCGACTGTACGAGAAGATGTTTGCGCGCGTGCTCGACAATGCTCTATCCGGCGGCGCTGTCAAGAAACGAATCTTCTTCTGGGCCCGCGGCGTCGCGGAAGAATGGGCCGATCAGAAGCTCGCGGGACGCGAGCCGTCGGGGTGGCTCGCCCGGAAGTACACGATCGCGCAGAAGCTGGTGTTCTCCAAGCTGAAGGCGCGTACGGGAGGGCGGCTGCGGTATTTCGTGTCGGGCGGCGCGCCGCTCGCACCGGAGATCAACAAGTTCTTCTACGCCGCTGGTCTGGTCATTCTCGAGGGATACGGACTCACCGAGACGTCGCCGGTGATCTCGGTCAACACGCCGGCAAACTTCCGCATCGGCACCGTGGGCAAGCCGGTCGCCGGTGTCGAGGTCAAGATCTCCGACGCCGGTGAGATTCTCACGCGCGGTCCGCACGTGATGAAGGGTTACTACAACAAGCCGGACGCAACGCGCGAGGCGATCGACTCGGACAAATGGTTCCACACGGGCGACATCGGCGTAATCGACGACGGCTTTCTGCGGATCACGGACCGGATCAAGGACCTCATCGTGACCGCTGGAGGCAAGAAGATCGCGCCGCAGCCACTCGAGAACAAAATCAAGACGAACAAATACGTCAGTCAGGCAGTCATGATCGGCGACAAACGCAAATACGCCGTGCTGCTCATCGTGCCGAACTGGGACAATCTCGAGAAATGGGCGGCGCAAAAGAACATCATCTGGACGGACCGCAAGCAGCTTCTCGCGATGCCGACGATCCACGCCAAGATGGAGAAGGAAGTGTTCGGCGAGCTCGAGGGGCTGGCCAAGTTCGAGATGCCGAAGAAAGTAGAGCTGCTCGAGCACGATTTCTCGATCGAGCGCGGCGAGCTCACGCCCACGCTCAAGGTGAAACGGAGGGTCATCGACAAGACGTACAAGGACGTGATCGACCGGCTGTACCGGGAAGAACGCGAACCGGCGGGCGTCTAGATCAGCGCGCAGCCTTCGTGATGGACACGAGCCGCGGCGTCGCGTCCGGCGCCGCGGTTTTTTCACCGACCCACATCCGTTCGTCGCGCACGAGCTCCGTGACCCCTTCCGGAAGCGCGAGCGCGGCTGGGCCGACCACGCGTCCGCCGGCGCGGACCGCGCGCACCGCCGACCGCGCGAACTCGCGTGAGGCGGGCGCGTCCAGCGCCAACGCGCGCGCGGCCCCGGCCGCGAACGGCACCGACTCGCCCGTCAGAACGACACCGGCCGCGACGTCCACCGGCACGGTCCGCGGCGGATTCACCAACACGAGCTGTGTCTCCGCGAGCTGGTGAATGGGGTCCGCGTGCGCGCCCCAGCGGCCGCAGAGCAGCGCGAAGCTGCGCGCGTCCGTGAGCTCGAGAAACGCGGCGAGCCGCATCGCGGTCTCCGCGTCGGGCTTCTCGGGCCAGGTCTCCTCGCCCGGCTCACCGAAACGCGCCACACCATTTTCGATCGTGAACTCGGCGCCACAGACGGGGCAACCGAGCACGCCCTCGAGGATGTGGCGCGCTTCCGTGCGAGACGCCGTTGCAACGAGCTGCGCCTCCTCGTGCGGCCGAGGACACCGCAGCGTCTCGATCAGCTCGACGAACACGCGAAATGCACTCGGAAGGTTTTCACGAGCCGTGGAGTCGAAGCGTGATGTCGTCTCGACGCGTCAGTGTGACGGGATCCGTGCGCTCGAGTCTGGCCGCCAGCTCTCTCAGGGTCTCATTGGTCTCGGGGTGCCGATAGTCCGGATCGCATTCGGCGACCGGGACGGCCATGTACGCGCGGCGCGACAACAAGGGATGCGGGATGTTCAGGCCGTCTTCATGCACGACGATGCGGTCGAACAAGCAGATGTCGACGTCGATGGCCACCGTCGCGCTGGCGCGGGCACGACCCAGTCTTTGCTCCAGTGCGCGCAGCGTCGTCTTCAGGGGCCCGGGTTCTAGCTGCGTCGTGAGACACAGTGCAGCATTGAGATACGCGGGACCGGCGCTTGGCGGTGAGGCAGCAGACTCATAAACGTGGGACACTGTTAGGATGGGACCAATGTCCTGCAGCGCCAAGAATGCTTCGGAAATCCGTAATTCTGCATCGTCGTTGGAGCCGAGGCAGAGAAATGCTTTGTGCACATGAATGGGACTCATGAGATCGAAACAGTATAAGCGCCGGTCGCGCGCCGTCAGTCAAACGCATGGAACGGGACGCGTCGCCCTCGTCACCGGCGGCGCGATTCGCGTCGGCCGGTTGATCGTGACGGGCCTCGCACAAGCCGGCTACGACATCGCGCTGCATTACAATCGTTCGCGCCGCGACGCGGACGAGGTCGCGGCGATCGTCGCGGGATTCGGCAGGGAGTGTGTCCTCGTGCGCGCGGATCTCGGCAACCCGTCCGCGATTGTGAAAATGGCGAACGTGGTTCGCAGGCGGTTCGGCGCGCTGGACGTGCTCGTCAACAGCGCGGCGAATCTCCAGAACATTCCGGTGATGGGCGTCGACGCGCGACGCTGGGACGAAGTGCTGGCGCTGAACACAAGGGCGCCGCACTTGTTGGTGCGCGAGCTGGAGGCGGAGCTCGCGAAAAGCCGTGGCTCCGTGCTGAACATCGTCGACCTCTCGGCGGTGCGACCCTGGCCTGCGTACGGCGTCCACTCGGTGTCGAAAGCGGCGCTGGCGCAGTTGACGCGCCTCCAGGCGCTCGCGCTCGCACCGCGGGTTCGCGTCAATGCGCTGATGCTCGGAGACGTCTATCCGTCGCAGCGTCCGCGCCGCGCGCGGGCGTGGATCGGACGTAAGTCGCCGCTCGGACGATCGGTCGCCGAGGACGACGTGGTACGGGCGGTTCTGTTTTCGATCGCCGCGGAAACCATGACCGGAAGCACCATCGTGATCGACGCCGGCGCCCGTCTCGCGGGACCGATGCTGCCCGAGTAATCTGTGCTTGCTCAGCTACCGTCGTATTCGACGTAGTTGTTGGGCGTCTCCCACAGGACGAGTCGTGTCAGCTGCAGCGGACGTAGCGCGGGCTGCAGGACGCGCCAGAAGGCGAGGATGACGTTTTCGGTCGACGGTATGACGTCACGAAGCATCTCGACGTCGCAGTTCAGATTCCGGTGGTCGACTTTCTCGATCACATGAGACTGCACAATGTCGCGCACGCGACCCAGGTCCATGACGAAGCCCGTGCGCTCCTCGACCTCTCCGCGCACGGACACGTCGAGGATGTAGTTGTGGCCGTGCCAGTTGGGATTGTTGCATTTCCCAAAGGTGCGTCGGTTCTCCTCGTCGGACATCGCCGGATTGTGCACCCGGTGAGCAGCAGAGAAGTGCAACCGACGTGTTACCGTTACTTGTGGGGCCATTCGAGTGGAAGATCCTTGCTAGTGACCCGGAACTCTAGCAGATATGAAGAAACGAGCCCCGTGGTTGCCCACGGGGCCCGCTAGAATGGAACGAAGAGGGTTTTATCAAGCCCAAAAGAAAGATTGAGGCCCTCACCACACGTTCGCCTTCCCCCGCACTGGGGGCATGACGTCAGCATAGATTGTCGAACCCGCCGATTGGACTTATCGGCTGAAAAACGGAGCTCTTCGTCCATCGACAAACTTGGAGCGCGTAAGTTATGCCGCGTGAAATGGGAGGTCAATGAAAAAGTTGGACCTCGGCACCATCGCAGCGATCGCAATGCTGATCGTGTGGGCGGTTCTCACGTTCGTCGTGAACAATGCGCCCGGCATCACGCACGCGCTCCTGACCGCGGGCGTCGCGCTGCTTATTTGGCGGATAGTGAAGCGAAGCTCTTCAGCAGAGCCCGGGACGCCTCCTCAGCCGTAATGTCCGCGACGGAGTCGGTGAGACTCTCCACCGCGCGCCCTTCCGTCTCGTAAGGCCCCCACAGCGCCGCAAAGCCGCGCGGATGCAGCGCGACCGCCGGCTTGTCGAATGCGCTGCATGCGTGCGAGATGCTCGTGTCCGGCGTGAAGACGACGTCGGACGCGGCGACGATCGCCATCGCGTCGCGGATCCCGTCGTCCTCCACCAACCGCACCGCGCTCTGGGCTGCGATGCTCGCGGCGCGTCCACGTTCGCTCGGCGAGCTGACGAGCACGATCTCCACGGTCGGTATGCGCTCGCGCGCGGCCCGAATCACGGCAACGAAGCGATCGTCGGGCCAGTAGTGGTGCGCGCGGCCCGCGGAGATGTTCACCAGCAATCGCGGCCCCGTCGCCGGCCGGTGATCCGTCTCGCCGCGCCACGCGCGCTCGCCGCGCTCGCGCTCCGCGGCGCTGAGCCGCACGCGCGGCCGCACGTCGACGCCCGACGGCTCGAGCCCGAAGGCGGTGAGCAGCGTCGCCAGCTTGTCGACAATGTGCTCCGCGGTCTGCCGCGGCGGGACCGGCAGCGTGTACGCGAAATCGTTGCCGCGGTCGGCAACACCGATGCGATATCGCGCGCCGCTCGCGAGCATCAGCAGCAGCGTCGTGAGCGACGGGGCCGTCACCATGCAATCGATCACCGCGTCGTAGTGCCGCGCTCGCAGCGCCGAAAACATGCTCGGGAACGTGAGGGGCGCGCGTCTGTCGAACGCGATCACCTCGTGCAGGTATTGCTCGTTGCGCAGGACGGGCGCGTTGGTCGTGGATGCCAGCACGTCGAGCTTGACCGTGGGATAGGCCTCCGCGATCGCGCGCAGAATCCCCGTCGACAGAATCATGTCGCCGATGCGATCGTGGCGAAGAAACAGGACCTTGTACGGCCGCGATCGCCAATCGGGGCGCTCGCCGCGAGCGCCGTCGCGCATCAGCGCCGCGATTCCACGAGTGGTGAGTCGTTTCGCGAAACGTTCCAGCCCCTTCAACCGCATTCGCGACTCAGATTTCCCAATTCGACAACACCAGCCCGCGATCGGCGCGGCGCTCGCCGTAGCCCGCGAGCGTCATGCGGAGATCGGACCAGCGCACGCGTCCCCGTAGGGTGATGAGCCGCTGATACGCGGCGTCGTAATCGCTCTGCACGCGGATCGAGACGCGGCGCGTGCCGCTGCGGCGCGCGAGGTCGCTCAACATGCGCACCATCTCGTCGAACGAGGACAGGTCGAAGAGCGTGAGCTTGAGCACGCGCAGGTCTTCGCGCGCGCGTCCCTCGACCAGCGGCGACGTGTGACACAGCGCGAAGCCCAGGAGCTCGTCGCGCTTGTGGAGGAGCAGCGTGTCGCCGAGCGCCAGCTCGTCCGTGAGCTGGATCTCGCGGCTGTGGTCGTAGCCCGGAATCAGCGAGCCTACGAGGTCGCGGCAGCGGACAAGCATGTCGTCCTTGTCACGGTTCGAGAGCCTGCCGAACAGCGTCCCCGGCTTGTCGGCATAGCTCGCGTCGACGGTCGTCGTGAGCGTGAGGCGGCCCGGGACGAACCCCATCGCGGAATAGAAGCCGATGTTGTCCATGGTCCGCGGCATCGTTTCCAGTCCGATGATCTCGGCGCCGTGCACCTTCAGCCAATCGATGCCGCGCCGCACGATCTCCTTTCCCGCGCCGATTCCCTGGTGCTCGCTGCGGACGGCAATCGGCCCCATCCATCCCTCGATGCCCGACCGGTGCACGACGTTGAACGCGACGATCTCGCCGCGCTCGCCGCGCCACACCATCGCGCCATCCGCCGCGTCGCGAATGGCGTAGCGCCACACGGCGGGATTGAGGAACGGAACGCGAACGCCCACCATACCGTCGCGGCGATAGCGCTCGGTGAACGCCTCGCTGAAGACCTGATTCAGCTCGTCGATCTCGTCCAGACGGGCCGGATACGGCCCGTCCAGCACATGGGACGGACGCCAGGAGCGCGAAGTGGCCATCAGTCGGCCGCTCCAGCGGCGGCGTACTCGTCGCTCGCCGGGGCGGCATCGTCGGCGAACGCAGCCGTGTTCGCCTCCTGGACGACGCGCGAGACGCGCGCCTCCTCGTCGTACCGCACCGTCATCACGCGATCGAGGCCTTCGCGCACGGACTCGATGTGCGTGATGACGACCACTTGCTCGAAGCGATCGTGCAAATGCCGCAGCAACTCGACCACGTTGTGCCGCCGCGCTTCATCGAGCGAGCCGAACACCTCGTCGAGGATGAGCAGCGAGAACGACTGTCCGGCGCGCTCCGCGATCATTTGCGAGATGGCCAGCCGCAGCACGAGGTTCGCAAGATCCTCTTCTCCACCCGAGATGACCGGTTTGGGGATGTCGTCCTCTTTCACGATGATATTGTAATCCTCGTCGAGCTCCAAGTCCGTGTAACGGCCGTCGGTCAACTCGGAGAGGAAGCCGCTGGCGAGGTCGGAGAGCTCGGGACGCAGATGCTGGTTCAGCTCGGACCTGATGTCCGTGAACGCCTGGTCCAGCTCATCGTGCAACCGGCGGTCGATGGTGAGCACACGCAGGCGCTCTTGCGCGCGCTCGAGCTCCTGCCGGCTGGCGTCTGCGGCAGCGCGCGCCGCCCTCGCGGCCTCCAACTCCTTCTCGGCGGAGAGCGCCGCGAGCTCGCATCCGTGCAGCTCCGCCGCGGCCGCGTCGTATTGTTCCTTGAGCTTCGTGAACGCCTGCTCGGAGAGGCGCGATTCGCCCTGTCGCTTCCGGAGATCCAGGAGCTGCGCGCGAATCCGTGCGAGCTCTTTCTTGGCGCGGTCGAGATCCTTCCGGACTTTGGGATCGCGCTCCGTGAGCGCACCTAGACGCACCGATCGCTCCACCATCGGCGCCAGCTGCGCATGCTGCTGCCGCAGTTGAGCGTGGCGCGTCTCGTGATAACCGGAAGGAATCGTCTCCAGCTGCGCCACGACGGCCGCGAGCCGCCTCTCTTTCTCGGCGACATCGCGGCCGATCTGCGCGTGCTCCTGCAATCGAAGCTGCGCCTCGGTGACGGTCTTGTTTTGCTGCTCGATCTGCTGCTCGAGCTGGCCGGCGCGCGTGTCGAGCTCGCGAAGAGGCGCCGGCATTTCCGTCAACTGATCGACGCGATTCCGATAGTATTTGCCGTCCACTTCGATCGCGGTGAGCTTTCCGTCGAGATCGTCCAGCACTTCGCGGAAGTGGTCCGCGAGCGGCCGCGTGCAGATCGGACACGGGCTCTCCGGGCCGAGATCCGTCAGTTGGTCGCGCTGCACCTTGATCTCGGTGTACTGTGCGCGCAGCGCGTCGCGCTTCGTCATCGCCTCCTGCTGATCACGGACCCATTCCGTGCGCGCCGCCTCGAGCTGCGCGCTCAGCTCCTCGAGCTCACCCCGTAGACGCGCATGGAGCAGCTCCGCCGCGCGCGCGACGTCGTCCGGCGCCGACACGAGCGCGCGGCGCTCCCGGAGTCGCACCAGCTCCTGCTCCAGCGCTTGTCGATTCTTCTGCAGCTCCTTGCGACGACCCTCGTCCTGAAACAGCCGCTCCATCTCGTGCAGGCGAGCGGCGAGGTCCGCGTGAATGTTCAATTCCGAGGCGAGCTCTTCGATCTCTTTGCGCGCCGCGACGATCTCCGCGAGCTCCCGTTCGAGCCGCTCGGTGTCGCGGACCAGCGCGCCCTCTTCGCTCTCGCGGACGCGGAGCTCGGCGGCGATCTGCTGGAGCACCTCCCGCTCCTTCTGTGCCTCTTTCCACCGGGGTTCGATCTCGAGCTTCGCTTCGTTCGCTTTCGTGAGCCGCTTCAGAGCGGACTTCGCGCGCGACTCGGCGCCCTTGAAACGGGACTCCGTTTCGGCGAGCAGCCGCGCGACGACGTCGCTCTCCGGCATCGCGCCCTGGAGTCCCGCCAGCTCGCCGCGAATCACGTTGCGCCGTTCGCGCACGAGAGACTGCGCTCCGCGGAGCTTCTCGTAACCGAGCACTCGCGAGAGGAACTGCGCGCGCTCCGCTGGCCCCATCGCGGCCATGACGCCCAGCTCTTTCTGGCCCGTGAAGTACGTGTTGAAGAATTCCTGCTGGCTCATGCCGAGCCGGCGACGAAGCAGGTCCGTGACGCTCGTCGTGCTGTTCGCGATCGGCGTCGCGGCGCCGTCGATGTACAACTCGGCGGTCGACAGCGAGCGCACGACGCGATGCCGGTGTCCCGCGAGCTCGAACTCCAACTCCACCTTCACGCCGGCGCGGCCGGACGCGCTCAGCGATCGGATGTCCTGGCGCTTGCCGCGAACGGCGGACATGCCGTACAGCGCCCAGGCGATCGCCTCGAGGATCGTCGTCTTGCCGGAGCCGTTCGGTCCGATGATACCCGTTAGCCCCGACTCGAAATCGAGCCGGGTGTCGGTGTGCAGCCGGAAGTTGGTGAGCTGAAGACGGTTCAACCGCATTGTTCAGCTCTCCGCATCCGTGACGGCGACGCTGGGCACAGGGAACGCGTCGGCTTCGGCCAGGTACTTCATGCCGAGCTCGACGAGCCGCTCGCGATCGAGGTCGGGGGGGATCGCTCGCGCCGCGAGCTGCTCGCGAACGACGTCCGCAACGGATGGACGACGGGACGGCGAGCCCGTCGCGTACTGTCGTGTCTCCTCGGGCTTTCGCGCATCGAGATGGAAACTGAGCGCGCGTCGCTTGTAGTCCCGGATCGCGCGGTGATCGAGCTCCCGGGTCACCTGACGCGAGATGTCTCGAATGACGAGCCGGACGACCTTGTCGTCGATGCCGCCCTTCACCTTGTCTACTGCGCGCTGAATCGCCGCATTCACTTCCGCTGGACTCATGTCCCGCGCGTTGATCGGCTTGAGGTCGATGAAGTCACGCGACGCTGGCACTGTGTGGAACGTGTGCTTTCCGGTCACGAGATCGAACTCGACGAACCCCTTCCCTTGCAGGTGGAGATCCTCCTCCTCCGAGAGGTCATACCACACGTTGAGGCTCGTATAGTCGAGTGATCCCGAGTAATACGCGTTTTCGGCGACCTTCTGGTGCACGTGGTAGTGACCGAGCGCCACGTAACTCCATTGCGTCGCGCCGAGATCACGACGAGCGACGCGCAGCGTCGCGCGATCCAGCTCGGCGTAGTAGCGCGGAACCACGTCTTCGACGTCGGCGTGAATCAGAAGAACGTTGTGGCGGGCGCTCGGATCCGGCGCGAGCTGTGGCATCGGGCCCGGAACATCCGGCACCGCCAGCACCGAGAGGTCGTGCTCCGGAATCGGAAAGAGCTTGGCCTCGTGCGCGGCCACGCGAATGCCGATTTGCTCGAAGAGTCCCATGATGCTGCCGCTCTCGGTGGTGCGCGGCGTGTCGTGGCCGCCGGCCACCATCACAATGGACGCGTCGGGCAGCGCGGCTCTGAGTCGAACGAATTGCCGGAAAGCGTGCAGGATCGCGGCATTCGTCGGACGAGACGTATGGAACACATCGCCGGCGACGAGGACCACGTCGGGCTTCAGCGCGATGATCTGATCGACGGCCTGGCGAAACGTGTTCGCGACGTCCCACTCACGCTGGTTGATGCCAGTGGGTGTGAGACGCTGGTACTGCCGGTAGCCGAGGTGGAGATCCGAGAGATGGACGAGTCGCACGCGCTGTCACGCAATCTAGCGCGCGGTGGTGACTACCGCTTGTCGAACACACGCATGTGCTGCGTGATTTTCATCTGGAATTGCATCGGCGCCGCGGCCGCCGCGCCGGCGGCCGTCTTGCCGGTGACGGTGCTGCGCATCTGAACAAGGAAGCGGGACTCCGACAACCAACCGCGACGTCGATCGATGACCATGCTGCCGTTCACCGAGCCGCTGAGCGCCGACGGCGCGGGCGACGTCGGTGCCGGCTGCTGCTCCATCGTGCCCTGCATGCTGACGTAGGCTACGTTGCCGCCGCGGATGACGGAGTCCAAACGGAAGGTGGCACGCACGATGCCCGCGACGGGGACTCCAAGGCTCGTAGCCGGCGCGATCGGCATCTCCCGCAACCATGTGTCGCCGACTGAAACGGGCTCGCGCGGAAACGACGCCGGCATGACCGAAACGATGTCGCGTACTTCTCTGGGGACTTCCGCCGATTTCTCGGCGACGCCGACGGTGCCGTCGGGTGAGAGCCGGAGCCGCATCTGACGGCCCTCGAGTTGTCGCACTACCTCACGGCCGAGCGCGCGCCCGTGCTCGTCGCTGCTACTGACGTCGACGGAGTCGGTCACGGCGAGGATCAGCGCCGACGTCGCCGCGCTCGCCTCGACGATGGCTCGCGAGAACATGCGGAGCGTGGTGACCACCAGTTTGGTCGACACGCCTTTGCGCGTGCCGCTCATCTCGGTGACCTGATCGAGGCGCATGCGCAGCGTGTCGCCAAGCTTTGGCCGCAGCTCCAGCTGCATGCGCTGGGCGCGCGCGCTCGCCGCCATCAGAACGAGCAGCGCGAGCGATAACCGGACACGCGTCATCTAGAATCCGTACGGATCGTCACTCGGCAGCGATCGGATCGGTACAGGCGCGGGACGAGGGGGGGACGATGCTTCGGCCGGAACGACGCGGCGGAACTGCGCCTCGAAGAACGGCTGCACCCGCTCGGGTCTCGTCTGCATCGTCACGTTGCGCGCGCGAATGACCTCGGACTCCTCGTGCCCCGCAATCGTGCGCTTCACCCAATCGAGCGAGACGGCCGGATCGAGCTGCCGTAGCGCCCGCATGACCGCGACCTCGAGCCCGATGTCCTCCGCTTGCGGAAAGCGCTCGACGCCGTCCCGGCCGCGCATGACCGCCGGCCGGGGGAATCGCACGAAGATTGGTTGAGCGAAGTGCGGATGCCGCACCATCAGTTGTCCCTTCTCCAACGTCGCCAGCTTCGTCTTGGTCGCCACGCTCAGCACCGCGTACCCCGGCGTCGCCAGCTCGTCCATGTCCATCCTACCGTAGAGCGCCGTGCCGGAGTTTCCGACCACGCGCCGATGCACCTGCGATCGGAACTGCTGCGCGCTGAACGACACGAGCCCGAGATATCGCCCGCGTTCCGAGATATCGAGTAGCATCTTCCGCACGTACGTGTCCGGACCGTCCGCCGGCGCGTACTTGTTGAGCTCGTCCACGAACACCACGACGTGACTCACGCCGAGATCGCGACGCTCGAGATGCTCGCGCAGCTTCGACACCACGCGCGCGAAGATCAGGTCCTGCGCGTCCTCCTCGAGCGATGCGACGTCGACTACATACACCGTGCGGTCCTGGAAGCTCCCGAACGGCAGGTCGCTGACGGTGCCCTCGTCGGTGACCAGTCCGGCGCATCGCGTCGAGATGTTGGAGAGACGATTGCGCACCTTGCGGATCGTGGCGATGTGGTGCGTACGCCAGCTTTCGCCGCCACGGTCCTCCAGACCCCGGAGCAGATCGCGAAAAAAGGTCTCGAGCTCACCGAAGGATCGTACCCGATGCGGCGTGGACAGCGGCGCCTCGTGGAACTCGCGACCGATGACCCGCTCCTGGAGGAAATCGATGAAGGCGTCCGCCTTGGCGTCGATGTCGTCCTTGTTCAGCAGCACTTCCGCGAACTGCATGACCTCGTTCAGCCCCCACGTGAGCGGGGTGACGTTGTGCGCGAGCTGCTCGTTCGAGCGCAGCGTGTTGATCGCGAATCCCTTCGCCGTGTAGGGCGCGAAGTAGCGCACGCGCTCGAAGGGAGCCGCCTTCACCCCGAGCTTCTCGTACATCGCGAGGTCGCTGTCCTCGATCTGTCCGGGTTGATCCAGGAACAGCAGATCCGGTCCCTTCACGTTGAAGCAGATGGCCGCCACCGATCCCTTTTGCGGCGGGAAGTGCGTGAAGATCGACGCGAGCAGCCACTCTACCGCGCTCGTCTTCGTCGCGAGCCCGGAGACGCCCGTGATGTTGAGGTGCGCCGCTTCCGGCCCGAGCAGGAAGTCCGCGTCGAGGTAGATGGGCGCCTCCATCGCGCCCGCGCGATAGATCCCGACGGGAATGCCGGTGCGTGAGCCGGGCTGCAGGTAGCTGTCCATGCGCAGCGCCACTGCAACGTCTTCGTCCGACGCGAGCGCGACCGATCCCATCGGGACCGGCTGGAGCGGTTCTTCGGGGATCTGACGCAGCACGTGCGCGGTGTAGAGCCGGATCTCGGCGCGTTGAGTCGCCGCGACGGAGGCGCCGCCGGGCGTTCCGTCGTGGCCGAGGACGTCGTGAATCGGCGATTGAAGATCGGTGTAGCTGAAGCCTTCGACGACGACGCCGTAGACGCGGACGAGCTGGCCCGCGACCGGCGTCTCGCCATCGACGCGCACGATCGTTCCGATGCCGATGGGCGAATCCAGCGACGTCCAGAAATGAAACTCGTGCGGCGTGTTCGGCTTGCGCTCCGTGGCCACGACGCGTCCGAGCAATGGGGCGGGCGGGGCGGGCGGGGCGGGCGGGATGGGCGGCGGGGGCGCCGTCATTGAATGGCCCGGAGGAATTCTTCGCAGTCCCGAATTCCGTACAGCATCTTGTCCCATCGTCCGTCGGGCAGCGCGAGCGGCAGCGCTTCCGCGAGCACCCAGCGCGAGACGTCGTCGGCGCGCTCGCCGATGCGCTTCGCGGACGCGCCCGGTTGCTCGGCCACTTCGATGCGCACCAGGCCCCAGAGCGGATCGCGGGCGCTCGCGTCGCGCAATCGCAGATACCAGCTCGCCACGGGCGTCCGTTTCGGCGACGTGATCCGGAAGACGCTGGAACGCACGCCGCGCTCGAGACGCAGGACGCAGCGGAGCGCTTCCCCTTCAGCGTACAGCGTCCGATGGGTTTTCACGACGCCGACGATGCACGAGGCCGTGGCGACACGCTCGCTGCCCGTGATGGCGCCGTCGACCAAGAGCTCCCCTACCCCGTCCGGCTGGTCGTCGCCGCGCGCGCACCACAGCTCGGCCAGCTCGCGTTCGGCCGCCTCACGAGCCTCCTGCACCGCGTGAATCGCCGCGTCTTGCAGCGCGAAGGGATGGGGCGACTCCACTTGCCTGCGCGCGAGCGTGTCGACTACGGGCACGTCTATCGCCGACAATGCGTCGCGCCACCGCTGGGAGAGCAATGCCAGCGGAGCGTACAGCGCGTGCCGCACGCGGGCTGCCTCCCAGGTTCGCATACGTCGATCGACCCGCTGGCGAATGACGGATGCAACGGTGCCGTAGACGATCGGAACGCCGTCCGCGTGCGCGATCACCTTGCTCGTTTGTGTCCCATCAAGGAATGCGGCGAAGCGCGGTGGTGCGTCGCCGGTGACACGACGCTCACGAAGCACGCCGCCTTCGAGCACCGGAGCGGCAATCAATCGGGGAGCATCTTGTGCTCCAAGCGACGCCAGCTCGAGCGTCGCGGGCGAGCTCAGCCAGCGCTCCGCGGGCAACAGGGCCGCCAGGCGACGTTGCACTCCGTGCAAGCTGGCGTCGCTGACGGGTGCCATCATCGTGGTCACCCTGGCATGGTAGTGTGAGAAGTGGGAAGTGGGGAGTGGGGAGTGGGTAGACGACTTCCCACTCCCACTACCCACTATTCAACTCCGATATCCCAGGCCTGTTGGAGATCCTTCTTCGAGTAGGCGCGAAACGCGGTGAGCGTCTGCGTGCGCTGTAATCCCGGCACCTTGGGAAATACTTCCGTCACGACGCGCGCGATGTCCTCGTACTCCGGTACGCGCACGATGGCCACGAGATCCCACTCACCGGACACCGAGTACACCTCGTCCACGCCGTCAATGCCGGCCAAGGCGCGCGCGGCCTTAGGAATCAGGCTCGGCTCGACGCGACAGAGCACGATCGTCGTGATCACACGCGCGCCGGGAAAGGAGGCACGTTCAACAGCCAGAGCCCCACGAGATGGTTCGAGCCGTCTACGTCGAGCAGCAGATCGCGCGCGCAGCGCACGGTCCGCGTCTGCCGCGGCCGACCCAGCGTGAAATGAAAAACGCGCTCATCCGCGTCCGCTTCCGCAGTCAACGGCGTCTCCACTTCGAGTGCGGCCACGCCGGGTTGCGATTTGCGCGACGGAACCGTCACGTGACCGTCCTCGATCGCGCCGGGCGGCTTCAGCGAGTGGCGTTTCTGGACGTCCGGCCAGACGGCCACTTCGACACTGTTGATGCATCCGGCCGAGACGTCGAGTATCAGCCACGACCCGTCGGCACCCTCCAGCTCGACCGACCCCGATAGGCCGCTTCCAGCCGCGCGCGGCTTGAGCTGCGCCGACAGAATCTCCGTGTCGGGATCCCAGCGGTATTCGACTGCCGCCGTTGCCCCGACCGAGGGTTCGACCTGAATTGGGATCTTCACACCGCGGCTCCTAGCGAGTGCTGCCAATGTCGACAGATGCGGCCCGGGTCCGAAACCCAAACTGACGCGAGGCGTGCCGCGGCATTGCGACGCGAGCCCTCATCCGACGCGCGGTAAACAATACAGGACGGTGCGGCGAACGACTAGTCGGTGCGCCGCGTCACGATGCGTCCGTATTCAATGGAGAGGACGAAGGCGCTGGACTATACTTTGAGTTCCTCGTTCCGGCGGACGAGGCGGCGGGCAACGAAGACCCTGAGGACGCAGTGGAAAACGAACAGGACCCCTCGGGCATTTCGCGAGGACAGAATCAACTTCATTTGCTGCCCGAGGATTCGCGGGCAGCCGCGACAGTCATCGAGCCGCTGCTCGACCGTGTGGAAGCGGATGCGCCCGGACCACAACTGCTCGTCGTAACGAGCGACAGCGACGCCGCGGCCGCGATCGCTGGACGCTTGGCCCCCGCGGCCACCCTTCGCGGGCTTCGTCTCCTCGCCGCAACCGACGCCCGACGCGCCACCCGCGTGCAGCGCTCCAGGCCGGCACACGTGGTCGTTGCGCCGGCGAGGGTGCTCGTCGAGCTGCTCCAATCCGCGGCGCTGAAAACGGCGGACGTCCGGGCGGTGGCCCTCGCATACGTCGACGCCCTTGATTCACCGGGCGTCAAGGCGCTCGAGTCGCTGATGTCGGAGTTGCCCAAGGACGCCGCGAGGCTGGTGATCGCGAACTCGGTGACGCCGACCGTCGAGCAACTCGTGGAGCGCTATGCCCGACGCGCGCGGCGCGTCCAACCGGTGTCTCCGGAGACAACACCCGTTTCGCTGTCGTACGTCGCGGGAAACGAATCCACGCGCGCGCAGACGCTTCGCCGAATTCTCGACGCGCTCGATCCCGAATCAGCGTTCGTCGTCGCGCGCGGCGTCGAGTCGCGCAGTGTCGTCGAAGCGCTCCTGCGCTCGCTGGGCTATGGCGCGGATTCCGACGCGGTGCGCGCGGGGGAAACGCCGGACGCGACGGCGAAGCTCGTCATCCTCTTCGATCTGCCAGCGAACGAGCAAGAGCTGCGGAAGGTCGTCAGCGAGCATCCGTCCGCGCGTGTGGTCGCGCTAGTGACACCGCGCCAGATCACCGCGCTGCGAGTGCTTGCCGGCGGCACGGTTTCGCCGTTCGTCCTACCCGAGCCGGCGGCCCGCGCGCGAACGCGCGAAGAGGGCCTCAAGGAGGAGTTGCGCGCCATGCTGGCCGCCGGCCAGTTCTCGCGGGAGCTCCTCGCTCTCGAGTCACTTCTGTCCGAGTACGACGGGGCCGAAATCGCCGCCGCCGCGCTGCGGTTGCTCGAGACCGAGCGCGCCAAGCCCCAGACCGCCGCCGCGCCGATCGCCCAGCCCATGACCCGGCTGTATGTGAACGTCGGCTCGATGGACAACGTGCGTCCCGGGGATCTCGTCGGCGCCATCACGAGCGAGGCGGGCGTCTCGAAGGCGGAGCTCGGGAAGGTGGACGTGCGCGAGCGACATTCGACGGTCGAAGTCGCGACTCCCGTCGCGAACGCGGTCGTGGCGAAGGTCACCGGCATGTCGATCAAAGGACGCCGCGCCGTCGCGCGCGTGGACGAAGAACGCGAGCATCGGGGCGGAGACCGTCCCCCGCGTCCGCGTCGCGATGACGCGCGAATGGGGGGAGGAGGAGGAGGGGGAGGAGGGGGAGGAGGGGGCTCGCGGGACCGCCCGCGGAAGCGATGATCTCCGACATGCCCTTTCCATCCACCGGCGGATGGATCGAGGTCATCAGTGGCGTGATGTTCAGCGGGAAAAGCGAAGAGCTGATTCGTCGCGTGCGACGCGCCGTCATCGCGCGAAAGAAAGTGCAGGTGTTCAAGTCGCACCTCGACGCGCGTTATACGGGGATCTATCAGGTGTCGAGCCACGACGGGCGGAGCGTCGATGCGGTGCCCGTCGATACCACGGATCAGATCGCCAACCTGCTCAAGAGCGACACGCAGGTCGTCGGTATCGACGAAGCACAATTCCTCGACGCCGGGATCGTCGAGCTGGCAAGCTCGCTCGCGCAGCGCGGGCTGCGCGTGATCGTCGCCGGCACCGATCTGGATTTTCGCGGCGAGCCGTTCGGCTCGATGCCTCAGCTCATGGCGATCGCCGAGCTCGTGGACAAACTGCACGCCATCTGCGTCGTGTGCGGCGGTCCCGCGAGCCGTAATCAACGTCTGATCGGCGGCAAGCCCGCGCGCTACGACTCACCCACGATCATGGTCGGCGGGCAGGAAGCCTATGAGGCCCGCTGCCGCGCGTGCCACAAAGTTCCGCGCCGCGACGAGGATCAGGTAACGCTGCTGTAGTTCACTACCCGTTACCGAGATTTCCCCTGCCATACGCGAGATACAAGAACTCTTCACGCGTCTTGGAATCGTCCCTGAACGCGCCGCGGACCGCGCTGGTGATCGTTTTCGAGTTCTGCTTCTCCACGCCCCGCATCATCATGCAGAGGTGAAAGGCCTCGACCACGACGCCGACGCCGGTCGGCTTCAAGACGTCGTCGATAGCGCTGGCGATCTCTTCCGTGAGACGCTCCTGCACCTGGAGCCGCCGCGCGAACACGTCGACGATCCGCGGGATCTTCGATAGACCGACGATGTGTCCGTTGGGGATGTACGCGACGTGCGCCTTTCCGAAGAACGGCAGCATGTGGTGCTCGCAGAGCGAGTACAGCTCGATGTCGCGCACCATCACCATGTTCTTGTGCCCTTCCGACTTGAAGACTCCTCGGCCGACCACGTCTTCGACGCACGTGCGATAGCCCTGCGTGAGCCACCACAGGCTGCGCGCGACGCGCTTCGGCGTGTCCTTGAGCCCATCCCGATCCGCGTCCTCGCCGAGCAGCTCGAGCTGGCGCTTCACGATTCCCTGGAGCTCCGGATTGGCGGCGATGCACGCGTCCGCGGATATCACGATGTCGCTTTGGGGATCAGTCTGGACCTGCTTTCTCTTCGCCATGTTCACCCGTTTGTAGGACAAAAAGTCGTTGACGCTCGCGCGCCCTGCTCGTAGCTTGGCGACCCCGGCGCACAAGTCAACGCTTTGCTCGAGGGAGCATGCTTCTCGTCGGTCTCACGGGAAATATCGCGAGTGGCAAGACGACGGTGGCGCAGCTCCTCTCGGAGCGCGGCGCCACAATCATCGACGCCGACGTGCTGGCGCGGCGAGCGGTCGAGCGCGGCACGAGCGCCTTCGATGCCATCGCGCGTCGCTGGGGGACGTCCGTGCTCGCGCCCGACGGCCATCTGGACCGCGCCGCGCTGCGCCGCGCGGTGTTCGGCAATCCGCGCGAGCTCGAAGCGTTGAACGACATCGTGCATCCGGAAGTCGAGCGACTGCGCAAGCAGCGCATCGACGAGGCGCGCGCGCGCGGCGATCGCATCGTCGTGTGCGACATCCCGCTATTGTTCGAGAAGAAAATGGTCGATCGCTTCGACCGCATCCTTCTGGTCGACGCGCCGCGGCCGCTGCGGTTGGAGCGCCTCGTCAGCGACCGTGGGCTGCGCGAAACGGAAGCGATGGACATGATCGCCGCGCAGATGCCGGCCGATCTCAAGCGCGCGCGCGCAGACTTCGTGATCGACAACGGCGGGACGCTGACGGAGCTCGAGGGCCGGGTGGCCGACATTTGGGCGTCGCTCGTGCAGGACGCGGAGTCAAAGGAGCACGCGGGCGTTCCTTGACCCTCGCGCCGGGCGCGGGGTAGACTTCGCGCCATGGCCGACATCCCGAATGACCTGCTCTATACCGAAGACCACGAATACGTGAAGGCCACGAAGGATCCGAAGATCGTGGCGATCGGAATCACGGACTACGCGCAGGGCGAGCTCGGCGACATCGTGTACCTCGAGCTGCCGTCGGTCGGGACGAAGTTCAAGAAACACGACGTCTTCGGAACCATCGAGGCGGTCAAGGCGGTGTCCGAGCTGTTCTCGCCCGTCACGGGTGACGTCGTCGAGGTGAATCCGCGACTGGAGAAAGAGCCCCAGCTCGTCAACAGTTCGCCGTACGGCGACGGGTGGATGGTGAAGATGAAGTTGGCGGAGCCGTCGGAGAAAGATCAGTTGCTGAAGGCCGACGCGTACGCGGCGCACGTCGGAGAATAGGAAACGAGAAAGGGGGAAGGGGGAAGGGTTTAACGGCAAGAGCGGGAACAGAGAAGGGGAGCGGGGAAAGAGAACGGGGAACGTTCCCCGTTCACCTTCTCCGTTCCCCTTCTCTATTCCCGCAGTTGCGGTTAAACCCTTCCCCCTTCCCTGTTCCCCGTTCCCCGCTCTATGCGACCACCGCCTCGACGTACGCGTCCGTAGGCAAACACGAGCAGACGAGGTTGCGATCGCCGTATGCGCTCTCGACGCGTCCCACCGCTGGCCAGAACTTGTGCTCGCGCACCCACTCCACGGGAAACGCGGCCTGCTCGCGCGAGTAGGCGTGCTGCCACGTGTCGCTCACCACACGGCGAACCGGATGCGGCGCGTTCTTGAGGACGTTGTCCTTCTTGTCCGCTGTCCCCGACTCGATCTCGCGAATCTCTTCGCGAATCTGAATCAGCGCGTCGCAGAAACGGTCCAATTCCGCTTTCGGCTCGCTCTCCGTCGGCTCGATCATCAGGGTACCGGCAACGGGAAACGAGACAGTGGGAGCGTGAAAGCCGTAATCCATGAGTCGCTTGGCGATGTCTTCCACTTCGACGCCGGCGGAGGCCTTGAACGCGCGAGGATCAACGATGCACTCGTGCGCCACGAGTCCATGCGCGCCTTTGTAGAGCACCGGGTAGTGAGGGTCGAGCCGCTTCGCGATGTAGTTCGCGCTCAGGATCGCCACCTTCGTCGCGTGCGTCAGCCCTTCGCCGCCCATCATGTCGATGTACATCATCGAGATCGGCAGAATGCTGGCGCTGCCCCAGGGCGCCGCCGACACCGCCCCGCTGCGCTGCCGGCCCGGTAGCGCGACGACGGGATGTCCCGGCAGGAACGGTGCGAGATGCTTCGCGACGCCTATTGGCCCCATTCCGGGTCCGCCGCCGCCGTGCGGAATGCAGAACGTTTTGTGCAAGTTGAGATGACAGACATCTGCGCCGATGTCGCCGGGACGCGACAGGCCGACCATCGCGTTCATGTTCGCCCCATCCAGATACACCTGGCCGCCGTGCTCGTGCACGATCTTGCAGATGTCGATGATCGCCTCCTCGAAGACGCCGTGCGTGGACGGGTAGGTGACCATGAGCGCGCCGAGGCTCTTCGAGTGCTCCGCCGCTTTCGCGCCCAGATCGTCGACGTCGATGTTGCCGTGCGCGTCGGTTTTCACGACGACGACGCGCATCCCCGCCATCACGGCGCTCGCCGGGTTCGTGCCGTGCGCCGACTGCGGTATGAGACACACGTCCCGATGCGTGTCCTTCCGGGATTCGTGGTACGCGCGAATGACCAGGAGCCCCGCGTACTCGCCCTGTGAGCCGGCATTGGGCTGGAGCGACACGGCTGCGAATCCGGTGATCTCGGCGAGCGCGCGCTCGAGGTTCGTGAACAGCTCCTGGTAGCCCTTGAGCTGGTCGATCGGCGCAAAGGGATGCGGCTTCGCGAATTCCGGCCACGTGATCGGGAACATCTCGGCCGTCGCGTTCAGCTTCATGGTGCACGAGCCGAGCGGGATCATGGAGTAAGTCAGCGAAAGGTCGCGTGCCTCCAATCGCCGCATATAACGCAGCATCTCCGTCTCGGAGTGGTGACTATTGAACACCGAGTGCGTGAGGAACTGGCTCGTGCGCGCGAACCGCTCGTCGTAGCGGTCGTCCACGTCGCCAAGGAGGGACTCGAGCGACGGCGCCTCGCGCTTGCCGCCCGCAAATACCGCGAGCAGGTCGCGCACATCCGCGTCCGTCACCGTTTCGTCGAGCGCGACGCAGATCGCGCTCTCGCCGATCTGTCGCACGTTGATCTTCTGGGCGCGGGCGCGTCCGACGAGCGACGCCGCCAGCCCCTGCCCCACCTCCACGCACACCGTATCGAAGAAGACGCTGTGCTTGATCGTGTAACCGAGGCGCTCGATTCCCTTTGCCAGCAGCTCCGCGTACCGATGCACGCGTGCGGCGATCGCAGTGATTCCGCCGGGACCGTGATATACGGCGTACATCCCCGCGACCACCGCCAGCAGCACTTGAGCGGTGCAGACGTTGCTCGTCGCCTTTTCGCGGCGGATGTGCTGCTCCCGCGTCTGCAGCGCCATGCGCAGCGCCGGCCGTCCGTCAGCATCGCGCGAGACGCCGATGATGCGTCCGGGCAATTGCCTCTTGAATTCATCACGGGTCGCAAAAAATGCGGCATGCGGGCCGCCAAAACCCATGGGAACTCCGAAGCGCTGAGAGTTGCCGACGACGACGTCCGCGCCCCACTCACCGGGCGGGGTCAACAGCGCGAGACTCAAGAGATCGGACGCGACCGTCACCAGCGCCCCGCCTTTGTGCGCGCGCTCGCAGAACTCGCGATAGTCGAGCACCGCGCCGTCCGTCGTGGGATACTGCACGAGCGCGCCAAAGAATGAATCGTCGAAGGCGAAGGTGCGCGAGTCGCCGACGACCACCTCGACGTCGCGCGCCCGAGCGCGGGTCCGCACGACGTCGATGGTCTGTGGATGACATTCGTCGGACACGAAATACCGGTTCCGCGACTCGCCCCCCCCCTTCACGGCCTGCGACAGGTGCATGGCTTCCGCGGCGGCCGTGGCTTCATCCAGCAGCGACGCATTGGCGATCTCCATCGCGGTCAGGTCCATCACCATCGTCTGGAAGGTGAGCAGCGCCTCGAGGCGCCCCTGCGCGATCTCCGCCTGATACGGCGTGTAGGCGGTATACCACCCGGGATTCTCCAGGATGTTGCGCTGGATCACGGGCGGCGTGAAGCAGTCGCTGTATCCCATTCCGAGATACGAGCGATACAGCTCGTTGCGACTGGCCATGACTCGCATGACGCGCAGCGCTTCGTACTCGCTCCGTCCTTCGTGGATCGCTAGCGACTTCGCCATGCGAATGCGCCGCGGCACGGCGTCGTCGATCAGGGCGTCGAGGCTTTCGTAGCCAAGGAGCTCCAACATCGCCGCGGTCTCGGCGTCGTTGGGACCAACGTGCCGGGTGACAAATCGGTCAACACCGCTGATCGGCGCGGTCATGGTTTTCGTGGTCATGGGATGAAAGTTATGCTTCCCGTCAATGCGCTGGCTTTTCTTTCAGACGCCCGCCGCCGACGGCGCCTATAACATGGCGTTGGACGAGGCTTTGATGCGACGCGCCGGTCGCACTGGCGAGGCCGTATTCCGGGTCTACAGTTGGTCGGTTGCGACATTGTCGCTCGGCAGAAATCAGCGCGCCCGCGGCTGCTACGACGAGGACGCCAGTCGGGCGATGGGCGTGTCGTTCGTGCGCCGTCCGACGGGTGGCCGGGCGCTCCTGCATCATCGCGAGGTCACCTACAGCGCCACGCTCCCGTTGGCCGATGCCGACGAAGCGCGCTCGTCGTACGACTTCATTAATAGCGTGCTGCTCGGCGGCCTGAGTCGATTGGGAGTCAACGCCGGCCCGGCAACCGGGACGCAGTCTCTCCCTCCCGGGCTCCGGCCTTGCTTCGACGTTCCCGCCGAGCATGAAATCGCCTTCGAGGGTCGCAAGCTCGTGGGCAGCGCGCAGTGGCGACACGACGGCGCCCTGCTGCAGCACGGGTCGATCCTGGTACGGGACGATCAGCCGATGATCGCGCGTCTCATGAAGGCGCCTGGGGCGAATGTGACCACGACCGCTGCCACGCTCGCCCACGCGTTGGGCCGTGAGCCCTCCGTTGAGGAGGTGGCGCAGCCGATACTGGAGGCACTGAGGGAGGCGACGCGTAGCGTGATCGGCCGGTTCGACCTCGACTCGGGCGTCGAAGCCGATCTCAACGTGTTGCGTGATGCTTATAATGACGCTGCTTGGACGTGGCGCCGATAATCGCTTGACGCTACTGCACGACTTGGTATCGTAATCACACGCGGCCGTCCGAGACGTGGTTCTGCACTCCTGCCAATACCCTGATGCGCCTAACTGCCCTGGCCAGCTCTCTCTTCTTGTTCGCCATTACCGCATGCGCGGAGCGCGCGGGCGACACGACCGGTGGTAACACCGGTGGAACGCTGATCGTGGTTCAGTCGGGCAATCAGCCAGCACCGCTGCTTCCTCCGCTCGCAATAGACGTGGTATCGCGCAACGTGATCGACCAGGTCTACGACCGTTTAGCCGAGATCGAGCCCGCCATGAATACCGCGGGCGATCGCGGTTTCAAGCCCCGGCTAGCCCGCAGTTGGACGTGGTCACCCGACTCGCTCTCCGTGGCATTCTCGATCGACCCTCGGGCGCGATGGCATGACGGGCAGCCAGTGCGCGCAAGCGACGTCCGCTTCTCGTTCGAGCTCGACAAAGACCCCAAGACTGGGACGCAGGTTACGCAGACGATCGCGAACATCGATTCTGTTACGGTTCGCGACTCGCTTACCCCAGTCGTTTGGTACCACCGCCGGACGCCGGAGCAGTTTTACGACTTCGTGTACCAGGTTTACATACTGCCCGAGCACGTATTGAAGGACATTTCACGCGAGAAGCTCGGAACGTCCGACGTCATACGACGCCCGATCGGCAGCGGCAGATTTCGTTTCGCGCGGTGGGAGCCTGGCGTTCGGATCGAGCTGTTGTCCGATACGGCTAACTACCGTGGCCGTGCCAAACTTGATCGATACGTGGTCTCGTTTGCAGCTGACGGAGCTGGCGCCGTCACGCAGTTGCTGAGCGGACAGGCCGATCTCTACGAGAACGTGCCGCCGGATGTGATTCCTCGAGTCGATAGCTCTGGCAAAGTACGACTGTTCAGATATCCAGGACTCCAGTACTCGTTCTTGCAGTTCAATCTGCGCGATCCAAAACGTGCGGGAGCGCCCAATCCGATTTTTGGCGATCGCCGCGTGCGATTCGCCGTTTCCATGGCGCTCGACCGGCAAGCGATGCTGCGAAACGTGTTCGACACGCTAGGCGTGTTGGGCAGTGGTCCATTCCCCCGCTCGATCGCTGATACCTCGGTGACACTCCCGCCGTTCGATCGTGGACGCGCCTCCGCGCTGTTGGACTCGGCAGGCTGGCGCACCGGTCCCGATGGCATTCGTGTGAAGAACGGTCGCCAGTTCGCCTTCTCGGTCATTGTGCCGACGTCGAGCTCGCCCCGAATGCGGTACGCCGTGTTGATCCAGGAGCAGTTGAAGTCGATCGGTGCGCGCATGGATATCGAGTCGATGGATATCAGCTCCTTTATCACGCGATCGGAAGAGAAAAAGTTCGACGCCGCAATGGGGTCTACCCAGACCGATCCCTCGATCAGCGGCATCAAGCAGAATTGGGGAACAGAAGGGATGGCGAAAGGCGGCCAGAATTACGGGAGCTACTCGAATCTCAGATTCGATGCGCTGATCGATAGTGCGCTCACGAGCTTCGATGCCGCACGCTCCAAGCAGCTCGCCCACCGCGCGTATCAGACCCTGGTCGACGATGCGCCCGCCGTGTGGCTCTATGACGTGCTCAAAATCGCGGGCGTGCACAAACGGGTCCGCCGTGTCGAGACCTCGAGAGCGGACGGCTGGTGGACCGACGTCGCGGACTGGTGGATCCCCGCGAACGAGCGCATCGATCGCGATCGCATCGGGCTGCGACCCGCGCAGCCATAGCGCGTGCGGCGCTTCGTCGCCGTCCGTCTGTTCCACGCGATCGTCGTCATGTTTCTGGTGGCGACGGTCGCGTTTTTTTTGATTCACCTCGCTCCCGGCGATCCATTCTCGTTCGACAATCCGAATATTCCTCCCGCTTTGCGTGACCAGTGGCGCGCGCAGTACGGCTACGACCGGCCGGTGCTCGAGCAATACGTTCGGTATCTCGGCAGCGTGGCGCGCGGAAAGCTGGGTTGGTCGCACACTATGCACGCTCCGGTCAGTGAGGCGCTCGCGCAGCGACTGCCGCGCACGCTGCTGCTCATGGGACTCGCGTTCGTGCTCAGTTTTGCGCTGGGGATCCGGCTCGGCGTCTACGAGGCGACGCACTGGCGCAAACGACGCGCGCGCGTGACCAACGCGGCGTCGCTGCTCATCTATTCGCTGCCGGACTTCTGGCTCGCGCTCATGCTCCTGCTGCTGTTCGGATATTGGCTTCCGATTCTCCCGGCGGGCCAGATGGTGGACACGCTCCACGAGTACATGAGCCCCGGGCGGGCCGCGTGGGACCGCGTCGTCCATCTGATTCTTCCGCTCACGACGCTGACGCTGCTGCTGACCGCGACCATCGCGCGGTATCAACGTGCCGCGTTGCTCGAGACGTTGCCCTCGGACTTCGTGCGCACCGCCCGCGCGAAAGGGGTCGACGAGCGCGATGTCGTGCGTCGCCATGCGCTGCGCAATGCGTTGCTGCCGATGATTACGCTCGCGGGGCTCGCCTTCCCCACAATCCTGGGAGGAGCCGTGTTCGTCGAGCGGGTGTTCTCGTGGCCCGGCATGGGCCTCATGGTTACGACCGCGATCGCCGTGCGCGACTATCCGCTCGTGATGGCGTCCGTCGTCGTGGGTGCCGCAATGGTCGCGCTCGGGACCCTGCTCGCCGACATCGCCTACGTGCTGGCCGATCCGAGAGTTCGTGTTCGCTGACGCGTTCGATCGGCTCACCGGCTGGTATCGGCGGCTCGACACCTCCGTGCGCGTCGCCCTCGTGGTGCTCGTGCTCATGTATCTGGTCGCGCTGCTCGCGCCGATCGTCGCGCCGTACTCGCAATCGGAGCAGATCGACATCGTGCGAATGAAGAACCATGCGCCCTCGTTGGCGCATCCCCTCGGAACCGATCGGGTCAGTCGCGACGTGCTGACCCGGATCCTGTATGGCGCGCGCGTCTCGCTCTCGATCGCCACGCTGGCCGTCCTCGTGTCGGCGATCGTCGGCACGCTCTACGGGCTCGTCGCCGCCGTTGCCGGCGGCGTCGTGGACACCATCCTGATGCGGCTACTCGACGCGATGCTGTCGATTCCGCGCGTGCTGCTGTTGATCGCCATTCTCGCGCTCTGGAATCCCGTTCCACTGTGGATGCTCATCATCCTGCTGGGACTCACGGGGTGGTTCGACGTGTCGCGGCTCGTGCGCGCCGAGGCGCTGACGATCCGCGAGCGCGAATTCGTCGTCGCCGCCCGTTCCCTGGGCGCAAGACGCAGCCGGATTTTGCTGCAGCACCTGCTGCCGAACGTGTTGGCTCCGGTGATCGTGGCGACGACGCTTGGCATCGGAAACGTCATCGTGCTGGAGGCCGGACTGTCATTCATCGGGATCGGCGTGCGCGAGCCGTCCGCGAGCTTGGGCACGATGTTTCAGGAGGGAACGGAAGCGTTCGCCGGGACCTGGTGGGCGGCCCTCTTTCCGGGTGTCGTCATCGTCGTAACCGTCTTGTGCGTCAACATCCTCGGAGATGCCTTGCGGGCCTCGCTCGACCCCCGTCACCTTCCCCGCGTGCTACTCGGCACGCCGACTGCAGCAGTGCCTCCTCCGGCGACCGCCGAGTAATCTTCGCGCTAACGCATGCCAGATCCGCTGCTTTCCATCGAGAACCTTCGGACGTACTTCTACACCGACGCGGGTGTCGCGCGCGCGGTGGACGGCGTCTCGTT
>DATBRO010000021.1:0-1603 GCA_036560265.1 Gemmatimonadaceae bacterium
GGCGCGGATCGCTTTGGGTGGACGGGGAGAACTGCCGCGCCTGCGGCGCAGGCAGCAGTCAACACGCGCTTTCATCGCGGCAGGGGAATGGCCTCGATCAGCTGGGGCGCTGGTGGCGGGCCGCCGTCGTACGCTACGGTCCGGCTCAATCCCGACGGGACGATCGACGTGCTCACCGGCTCGCAGGACCTGGGGACCGGGGCGCGGACCGTGTTCGCGCAGATCGCGGCCGAAGCGCTGGGCGCGAACGTTCGCGACGTGCGCACCGTGCTCGGTGACACCGAGCGGCTACCGTACACCAGCAACTCCTGGGGCTCGCAGACGACCGCCTCGGTCGGTCCCGCGGTCCGCATGGCGGCCGAAGACGCGCGACGAAAGCTCTTCGAGGCCGCGTCGGCAATGCTCGATGCGCCACACGAGTCCCTCGAGGCACGTCAAAGCATCGTACGCGTGCGCGACAAGCCCGATCGCGCGATGACGTTCGCTGAGATCGGAGACAAGCTCGGCGACGTCATGATCATCGGTCAGGGTAGCCGCGGTCCGAATCCAGACCGCACCGCCTTGTTCGCGTTCGGAGCGCAGTTCGCCGAAGTAGAGGTCGACGTCGAGACGGGACGTGTACGCGTGCTGCGCATCGTCGCCGCGCACGACAGCGGGCGGATCATCAATCCACGGCTCGCCGAGAGTCAGCTCGAGGGCGGTATTCTCCAAGGGCTCGGCTTCGCATTGTTCGAGGAGCGAGTGCTCGACGAGTCACTCGGGCTGCCGCTCAATCCGACGATGCACGACTACAAGATTCCGACGCTCGCCGATCTGCCGGCGATCGAGGCGTTCTTCGTGCCGGGCGCGGATACAGTCGCGAATCACACCGGCGCGAAGGGCCTTGCGGAGCCGCCGATCATCGGAACGGCGCCCGCCATCGCGAACGCCGTCGCGGACGCGATCGGCGTCGAGGTGTTGGAGCTTCCATTGACGCCGTGGCGGGTGCTGGCTGCACTCGGGCGCAGGAGCTAGCTGTTCGCTCTCTACTTCTTTAGTTCCGGATTCTGCCGGAACAGCGTAGCGGTGCGCCCGATGGTCTGAACGACGTCCGCCTGAACGGCGCGGGCAACATCGTTCGCCACTTCCTTGGGCTCGCCATCGAAGTTCTTCGAGAACTGGATCTTCACGAGCTCCTTGGTCCTCAGCGTATCGTCGAGCGCCTGTTTGACCGTGTCCGTGAGTCCCTGATGCCCGACGTGCACGGCGACAGGGAGATGATGCGCCCGCGCGCGGAGCTCCGCGCGCTCCTTCGAGGTCAGCGTCACTTCCCGGACTGCCGCGACGTCGTCCTGCTGAGAAGCGGGTAGGGATTTACCGGGTCACCGTTCCAGAACTTGTGATCCGCCGGCATGCGCATCACTTGAAAGTGCAGATGCGGGAGATCCTTCGGCGCGTTGCCCGTCGTCCCGACGTATCCGATCGTGTCGCCGCGCATGAGCGGCCGCCCATCGTAGACGCTCGCGTGATAGCGGTCGAGGTGGGCGTAGTAGTAGACGAATTGCTCGTCGAGGTCCGTCGCGTACACGGTGATCCCGCCCTTCGCGTTTTTCGCGAGCCGGAG
>DATBRO010000022.1:0-24071 GCA_036560265.1 Gemmatimonadaceae bacterium
TGCGCGGTTCGCGCTGCGGTAACGGCACGCAGACGCGCGAGGTGACGTGGATCGAGTCGCGAGTACGCCGGACTCACGATTCGGCCGCGGTCGAGGATGAAGAAGAGAATGATCACGAGCAGGACGTTCATGCCGAACAACGCGCCGCTGTATTGCCACGACGCCGGCGCGATTCCAGCCATCTGAAGTCCGACGATCGCGCTCCCCATGATGACGATGTACGCGAGCGAGACCGGCAGCAGCACCTTCCAGCCGAGCGCCATGAGTTGATCGTAGCGAAATCGCGGGACGGTCCAGCGAATCCACATGTAGAAGAACACGAAGAACAGCGTCTTGCCGAAGAACAACAGCGTCGTGAGCAGCGTCTTGAGGCCGGTGTGCGGCGCGACGTTGTCCCATACCGTGAACGGAATGTCCCAGCCTCCGAAAAACAGCGTCGCCATCAACGCGCTCGTCGTGACCATGTTCGCGTACTCGGCGATGAAGAACAGCGAGAACTTCATCGCGCTGTATTCGGAGTGGTAACCCGCGATCAGCTCCGACTCGGCCTCGGGTAGATCGAAGGGCAGACGGTTGGTCTCCGCGAACGCGGAGATGAGGAAGATCAGCCACGCGATCGTGCACGTCGCCACGTTCCACGAGAGCGGCGCGGCGCTGGCCTGGCGCTCCACGATGGTGTTGAGCGAGACGTTGCCGGCCAGCAGCAGCACCGGGATGGTCGACATCCCCATCGCGATCTCGTAGGAGACCATCTGCGCGCTCGACCGAAGTCCACCGAGCAGCGAGTACTTGTTGTTCGACGACCAGCCGGCCAGCACGATGCCGTACACACCGAGCGACGCGAGCGCGAGGATGAAGAGGAACCCGATCGGGAGCGGAGCGAGCGCGAGCTCGACACGTCCCCACCGCGTATCCACTGGCGCGCCGAAGGGAATCACGGCCCACGTCGTGAGCGCCGGAATGAACGCCAGCGCCGGCGCGAGAATGAAGAGCGGAGTGTACGCCGCATCCGGGTACGTCTCCTCCTTCATGATGTTCTTCAGCCCGTCCGCGGCAGGCTGCAACCATCCCTTTCCAACGCGATTCGGCCCGAGCCGGTCCTGCATCCACGCCGACACTTTGCGCTCGGCCAGCGTGAGGAGCGCGACGCCTACCATATAGATGGTGAAGACGACGATCATCTTCACGAGCGTGAAGACGAGAAAGACGACCATCGACTGCGGCGGCGACGTCTGCAACAGCGCGAAAAGCGGGAACCCCCCCGTCATGTCCGCGCACTCCCCGCCGTTTTCGGCGACCCGGCTCCGGCGACGTGGCGTCCCTTGAGCCCCAACGCGTCGTACGACATGCCGGCGAACGGCGCAACGTCCCTGGCCAGCGCGGCGAACACGTCGTTCGCGAGGAAGTAGCTCGTCTTCTCTCCCAGGGCCGTGAGGAGATCGGAGAGCACCCACCAAGTGGGACGGGCGAATCCGGGCGCGGCCTTGGCCTGCGTGAAGCGCTGCACGCGACCGCGCAAGTTCGTGAACGTCCCTTCTTCCTCCACCATGTTGGCGACCGGAAGCACCACCGTCGCTTTCGCCGCGGCCCACGCCGGAACCGTCGTTCCGACGACGATCACCGCGCTCGCGGCGCCGACGTTCGGTTTCTCGACGCCGACCAGCTCCTCGTCCGCGATGACGAGCACGTCGCCGGACTTCAAGCCCGCGAGCGGATTGTCCGAGCGGGTCAATCCGACGAGCTCGGCGCCGTTAGCGTTGGCGGCGCGATCGCGGCGGAGTGAGAGATCCTCGACGCCGGGCAACGGCGCTTCGTCGCCCTGGGCGACACGGAACACGCCGCTGCCTCCGGTCTTCTTCACGAGGCGCGACAGGAGATACAGCGCCTCGTTCGACAGCATCGGCGACGCCAACACGAACGCGCGCTTGCCGCTCAGGACCTTCGCCGCCGCCCCGAGCGCGGCGTCCCAGTCCGTGGGGCCCATGCTCCCCCCCGCCGACTGACGGACGTGCGGGACGTCCACGCGATCCTGCCGGTTCAGCCAGCGATAATTCAGGCGCCCGTGGTCGCACATGAAGTATTTGTTCACGTCGTCATTCGGACGCGGGCGCAGGCGCACCACGACGTTGTCGCGCGTCTCGACCATCATGTTGCAACCCTGCGAGCAGTTCGGGCACACGGACGCCGCGCGATCCAGCTCCCACGCGCGCGCCTTGTTCAGCGAATCCTTGGAGAGCAGCGCGCCGACCGGACAGAGATCGATCACGTTGCCGGCCCACGGATGCGTGAGGTCCTCGCCCTCGAACTTGCCGATGAGCGCGCGATCGCCGCGTTCGCTCACGTTGAGTACCGGGTCGTGCGCAACGTCCTCCATGAAGCGCACGCAGCGCGTACACAGAATGCAGCGATTGGCCACGTACACGACGTCGCCGCCGAAGTCCTCGACGGGGTTGAACCGCTTCGCTTCGCGATAACGTCCCTCGCCCCGGCCTTCCTGATATGTGTAGTCCTGCAGCTCGCATTCGCCCGCTTGATCGCAGATCGGGCAGTCGAGCGGATGGTTGATGAGCAGCATCTCGAGCACGCCCTTGCGCGCCTCGAGGGCCTTGTCCGAGTGCACGTGGATGACCTGCCCTTCGGCGGCGGCGGTCGCGCAGGCCGGCGCCAGCTTTGGCGCCTTCTCGACCTCCACGAGGCACATCCGGCACACGCCGGCGACCGGAAGGCCCGGGTGGTAGCAGTAGTGCGGAATCAGGACGCCAGCGGCCTTCGCGGCTTCCAAAATGGAAGTGCCGGCGGGCACCGTCACCTGCCGTCCCTCGACGGTGATCGTGATGGTTTGCGACTGCGTTGCTGGTGCTGTCATGCGACCGCGGGCACAGGGTAAACCCTACGCGTCTTGATGAGCGCCTCGAAATCCGAACGGAACTTGTTGATGCCCGACACGACCGGCGTCGCGCAGGAATCGCTCAGCACGCAGATCGTTTTGCCAGTCATGTTGTCAGCGATCCCGAGCAGCGTATCGAGATCTTCGGTGCTTCCTTCGCCCGCGCCGATGCGCTCGAGAATCTTCGTGGTCCACGCGGTGCCTTCGCGGCACTGCGTGCACTGCGCACAGCTCTCGTGCGCGAAGAAACGCGCGGCGCGCGCGATGAACTTCACGAGATTCTGCGCGTCGTCGACGATGATCACGCCACCGGAGCCGAGCATCGTGCCCTGGGCGACGAAACCCTCGTAGTCCATGAGCGATGCTTCGGCTTCCGCGACCGTTTGGATCGGCACCGAGATCCCGCCGGGGATGATCGCCTTGAACTTCCGCCCAGGGAGCGGGCCACCGCACAGCTCGTACAGGAAATCTTTGAACGGGAATCCCATCGGCACTTCGTAGTTCCCCGGTCGCGCGATGTTGCCGCACACCGAGTACAGTTTGGTGCCCGTACTCTTCGGGTTGTCGGAGCGCGAGTACTTCTTGTACCAGTTCGCGCCGTTGTTCAGGATCGGGGGGACGGCGGCCAGCGTCTCGACGTTGTTGATCGTCGTGGGTTGAGCGAAGACGCCGGAGACGGCCGGGAACGGCGGCTTGATGCGGGGGTTGCCGCGCCGCCCCTCGAGCGACTCCATCATCGCGGTCTCCTCTCCGCAGATGTACGCGCCCGCGCCTTTGTGTACCCAGATGTTGATGGTCTTGCCGGAACCCATCGCGTTCTTTCCGATGATGCCGGCCTGCCGCGCCTCACGCAGCCCCGCTTCGACGCGCTCGAGCGGCTCCGTGAATTCACCGCGGATGTAGATGTAGCACGTCTCGGCCCCGATCGCGTGACTGGCGATCGCGCAGCCCTCGACGAGCGCGTGCGGCGTCCATCGCATGATCTCGCGATCTTTGAAGGTTCCCGGCTCGGATTCGTCGGCGTTGCAGATGAGATAGTGCGGCTTGCCGTCCCCCGGCTTCATGAACGACCACTTCATGCCGGTCGGGAATCCAGCTCCGCCGCGGCCTCGGAGACCCGAGTCCTTCACGACGGTGACGACGTCCGCCGGTGTCATGCCGAGCGCTTGCTCCAGGGCTTTGTAACCGCCGAGCTTTCTCCATCCGTCGAGCGAGATGGCGTCGCGATTGCCGAAGTGCTTCGAGAGCACCGTGACTTCGCGCCCGTGTGGCTTGTGGGGATAGCCCATTATTTCAATCCCGCGAGAATCTCCGGCACCTTTGCCGGCGTCACTGACTCGATGAACTGCTCGTTGATCATCACGGGTGTCGCAAAGCCGCACGCGCCAAGACACTCGACTTCGATGACGGTGAACTTGCCGTCGTCGGACGTCACGCCCAACTCTTCGCATGTCGTATGGCGCAGGAACGCGTCGCGGACTTCGTCGGCGCCGCAGATCTGGCAGGGCGACGTCGTGCACACCTGGATGAAATGCCGGCCGACGGGATGCTGGTGGTACATGGTGTAGAACGTGACGACGCCCTTCACGTAAGCCGGCGTCAGCTCCAGCGCCGCGGCAACTTCCGCCATTCCGCCCTCGCTGACCCATCCACGCGCGTTCTGGACAATCCAGAGCGCGGGAAGCAGCGCGGCCATCTTGGTGGGATAGCGCGAGAGAACCTCATCGAGCTCGCGCCGCCTCTCGCCGACGAACACAGGCTCGTGTTTTTCGGTATGGGTTGTCATTCTGAGGGAGGGTTAGCGACCGAAGAATCTGCAGTTGAACCTGCAGATCCGTCGCTGCGCTCGGGATGACAATGAAGAGTCATCGGTCGATCTCTCCCATGACAATGTCGATGCTGGCGTTGATCGCGATGACGTCGGAGAGCAGATGTCCCTCCACCATCTTGGGAATCGCGGACAGATTGACGAACGACGGCGGACGGATGCGCCAGCGGACCGGCTTCGACGTGCCGTCCGATACCATATAGTAGCCCTTCTCCCCCTTGGGACTCTCGACCGCGACGTAACTCTCGCCGATCGGCGGACGCGGTCCCTCCATCACCTGCTTGAAGTGATGGATCATCGACTCCATGTCGCTCGTCGCCTTGCTCTTCGGCGGCAGCACCACGCGATGATCGTCGATGTTCACGGGACCGTCGGGAAGACGCGCGATGGCTTGCTCGAGAATGCGGATGGACTGACGCATCTCCTCCATGCGGACGAGGAACCGATCGTACACGTCGCCGTTGGTTCCGATCGGGACGTCGAAATCGTACGTCTCGTAATCGAGATACGGGAAATCCTTGCGAAGGTCGTAGGCCACTCCGGACGCGCGCAGCATCGGACCGCTGAGCCCGTAGTTGACGGCCTCCTCGGGCGACATCACACCGAGTCCGATCGTGCGCCCCACCCAGATGCCGTTGCGCGTGACGACGCGGTCGATCTCGCCCAACGTCTTCGGGAACGTGAGAACGAAATGTTTGAGCTGGTCGACCCAGCCGTCGGGGACGTCCGCCGCCATCCCCCCCACGCGGGTGATCGTCGTGGTGAGACGCGCGCCAACCCAATCCTCGAGCAGCTTGTAGATCGCTTCCCGCTGATAGAACGCCCACAGAAATGGCGTGAACGCGCCGATATCGATGCACGTCGTCCCGAGCCACACCAGGTGCGACATGATCCGCGACAGCTCGCACGTGATGACTCGCAGCACCGTGCAGCGCTCCGTAATCTCGATGCCGAACAAGCGCTCCGCGCCGAGCGCGAACGCCACATTGTTCCCCGGCGAGTTGAGATAGTCTTCGCGGTCGGTCCACGGGATGATCTGATTGTACTGTCGATACTCGCCGATCTTCTCGAAGCCGCAGTGCAGATACCCGATGTGCGGGATGCATCGCACGACGGTTTCACCATCGAGCTCCAACACGAGGCGTAACACGCCGTGCGTCGCCGGATGCTGCGGACCGATGTTGATGAGCATGTGCTCGCCGGTGAGCTCGGGCTCGAGACCGGGAGGCGCCTCGAGCGTCATCACGTTGCCCGATTCGTCCGTGACCAGCGGTACGCGTGCGGGACGCCCTTGCGGGTCCAGGCCCGACGTCGAGAGCTCGACTTCGACGGTGCGCTTGGTGGTCGCCATCCGCTACTCTCCCGTCTTCTCGCCGCGGGAGAGACGCCGGCGCATCTCGTCCGGAAGATCCTCGTACGCTTGGGCGATATTGAGCTCTTCCATCGAGTAGCGTGCTTCGGGGTTGGCGGCGAGCGCTTGGCGCAGCTGCTCAGAGCGACTGAATCGGCCGCGAAGCGGAAAGTCTTTGCGGAGAGGAAAACCTTCCCGGTACTGCTCCCACATGAGAATCCGGCGAAGGTCGGGATGACCCTCGAACTTGATGCCGAACATGTCGAAGCACTCCCGCTCCAGCCAATCGGCGCTCTTGTGGATCGACCATACGCTCGGCACAGCCAGCGCGGCGCCCTTTTCCAGCAGCACCTTGAGCCGCAAGAATCGGCGATAGGGCAACGACCGGATGTGCCATACCACTTCGATCGGCTGCTCGACGTCGCGGAACTCGACCGCGGTCACGTCAGCGAGGAAGTCATAGCGCTGTCCGGGGTCGTCGTGCAGCCATTGCACCACGTCGGCGATGCGAGGGACGTCGACCACCACCGTGGTCTCGCCCCACACGACGTCGACCCGTCGCACGGCGGTGCCGAACTTCTGCACGAGCGCGTCCACCGACGGATTCACAGCGCCCCCGCGGTGCGGAACGCTCTTCGGCGTCGCCGGAGCGGGGGCGTTGGGAGACGCCGCGCCCGCGAGTACAGGCGAGAACGGGACGGGCGCGGTCACAAGCCGGAACGCGTCTGGTGGACCGAGTTGCCGAATGGCTCCGAAAGTTCGTCGATGACCGCGGGCGGGATATAGAGTTGGCTGGTGGGATCCGGCTCCATTTCCCGACGCAGGGTCGTGTCTTTGGCGCGCTCACCCATGATTTTCTTTTGCAGCAGCATGATCCCGTAAATCAGCCCTTCGGGGCGCGGCGGACACCCGGGCACGTAGACGTCGACCGGAATGATCGTGTCGATGCCCTGCACGACCGCGTAGTTGTCGAACATGCCGCCCGACGACGCGCACGCGCCCATGGAAATCGCCCACTTGGGCTGCGGCATCTGTTGCCAGATGCGTCGGAGGACCGGCGCGAGCTTGAACGGCACCCGGCCAGCGCAGATCAACACGTCCGCTTGACGCGGCGAGAAGCTCATGCGCTCCATGCCGAATCGCGCGAGATCGTACTTGCTGGCGGCGGTCGCCATGAACTCGATGGCGCAGCAGGCCGTGCCGAACGGCATCGGCCAGAGCGAGTTGGCCCGCGCCCAATTGACGAGAAAGTCGATGCGGGTCGTCATCCACGGCTCACCGCCGCCCTGGACAACTTGCCGCTGCTCCGGACGGGGACTCAATCCCATTGCAACGCTCCCTTCTTCCACACGTAGATGAACCCGACGAGCAGAATGACGATGAAGACGATCATTTCCGTGAGCCCGAAGAGCGATGTCTGGCTCGCCGGGCAGATGTTGTCGACGAGCGGCACCGCGCACGAGAGTTCCCGGAAGTGCGCGCCCCACGGAATCATGAAAACCGTTTCGATGTCAAAAATGATGAACAATACCGCGACCATGTAGAACTTCACCGAGAAGCGCTCACGGGCGTCACCAAGCGGCGGCATGCCGGATTCGTAGGCCACTTGCTTCACCGGGGTCGGCCGCGGCCGCATGGTGAGATGAGAAAGCAGCAGCATCATCACCGCATTTGCGGCGACGAAACCGAGGAGTAACAGCACGGGTAAGTACGTGCGGCCCATCGCCCTCCCAACTTCGTGAAAAGTTTCACTAAGTCCGAATAAAACTATTCCGCCCAAAACGCACTGACAAGCAGAACGAAACTGAAGCTTGTCCGCTTACGAGCTTGTCGGCCTATCGGCGCGTTACCTTTGCACACGCGCGCAAGCGCTCGATGACAAGCCAACAAGCCGACAAGCTTCCTTTTCTCACCAGGAATCCGTCCACGCATGTCAATAATGAGTGATCGCTGGATTACGCGCATGGCGCACGAACATGCGATGATCGAGCCCTTCGAAGGCCGTCAGGTTCGCGCCGGAGTCATCTCGTACGGCGTCAGCTCCTATGGTTACGACATGCGCGTCGCGCGCGAGTTCCGGATCTTCACCAACGTGATGAGCTCGATCGTCGATCCCAAGCACTTCGATCCCAAATCGTTCGTCGAATTCGAGGGTGATGTCTGCATCGTTCCGCCGAACTCGTTCGCCCTCGCCCGGTCTGTGGAGTACTTCAGAATTCCCCGGAACATTCTGACCGTGACCGTCGGCAAGTCGACGTACGCGAGGTGCGGAATCATCACGAACGTCACGCCCTTCGAGCCTGAATGGGAGGGATTCGTGACGCTCGAGATCTCGAATACGACTCCGCTGCCAGCCAGGATCTACGCGAACGAAGGAATCGCGCAGGTGCTGTTCTTCAAGGGCGAAGAGGAGCCCGAGATCTCGTACAAGGACAAGGGTGGCAAGTACCAGGCGCAGCGCGGTGTCACGCTGCCCAAGATCTAGTCGGTCAGGAGGGTCGCGCGGAGAAAGTCTCGATGCATCCGCGCGATGAAATCGATGCTGATCTCCTTGGGGCACGCCGCCTGACACTCCCCGAAAAGCGTACAGCCGCCGAATGACTCCAGGTCCATCTGCGCGATCATGTTGAGCGCGCGGCGATGGCGCTCGGACTGGCCCTGCGGCAGCAGCCCGAGGTGGGAGATCTTCGCGGCCGTGAACAGCGATGCCGAACCGTTCGGACATGCGGCGACGCAAGCGCCGCAGCCGATGCACGCCGCGGCATCCATCGACTGATCCGCGTTGGCTTTGGGGACCGGCGTCGTGTTCGCCTCGGGCGCGCTCCCCGTGCTCACGCTGATATACCCGCCAGCCGCGATGATCCGATCGAACGCACCCCGGTTCACCACGAGGTCCTTCACCACCGGAAACGCGCGCGAGCGCCACGGCTCGATCCAAATCTCGTCGCCGTCCTTGAAGAGGCGCATGTGGAGCTGGCAGGTCGCCGTTCCGCGCGACGGACCGTGCGCGATGCCGTTGATCATGAAGCCGCACATGCCGCAGATACCTTCGCGGCAATCGTGATCGAAGGCGATCGGTAGCTCTCCGCGTGCGGCCAGCCCCTCGTTGACGACGTCGAGCATTTCCAGGAACGACATGTCCGGGCTGACGTCGGTTGCCTCGTACCGAACGAAGCCACCCTTCGCCGTGGACGACGCTTGCCGCCATACATGAAGCGTCAGCTTCATAACCCGACGTCCGACGTCCGACGTCCGACGTCCGTCATTTGTAGCTCCGCTGCGACAATGCGACGTTCTCGAAAATCAACGGCTCTTTGTGCAGGACGGGCGAAGTCGTCGGACCTCCGTACTCCCACGCCGCTACGTACGCGAAGTGTTCGTCGTCGCGCAGCGCCTCACCATCCGGCGTCTGGTGCTCCACGCGAAAATGTCCGCCGCACGACTCCTCACGGTGCAAAGCATCGAGGCACATGAGTTCCGCCAGCTCGAAGAAGTCGGCGACGCGGCCCGCATGCTCCAGCGACTGATTCAACTCCTCTCCCGTGCCAGGCACGTGCAAATCGCGCCAGAACTCGTCGCGCTGCTCGGGGATCAACGTGAGGGCGGTGCGAAGCCCCTCGGCGCTGCGCGCCATTCCGCAATACTCCCACATCAACTTGCCGAGCTCGCGATGAAATGAGTGGCTCGTCCGCTTTCCTCGGAGCGCAAGCATGCGCTGGGTTCGCTCGCGAACCACGTTCACGGTGGCGCGAACGTCCGGATGGTCTTCGCGAACCGTTTCGAACTTCGAGCTTGCGAGATAGTCACCGATCGTCAGCGGCACGATGAAGTAGCCGTCCGCCAGCCCCTGCATCAGCGCGCTCGCGCCGAGCCGGTTTGCGCCGTGGTCCGAGAAGTTCGCCTCTCCCGCGACGTGCAAACCGGGGATCGTGCTCATCAAATTGTAGTCCACCCACAGCCCGCCCATCGTGTAGTGCACGGCCGGATAGATTCGCATCGGCGTTTCGTACGGATTCTCGTCGGTGATGCGCTGGTACATCTCGAAGAGATTGCCGTAACGCTCCTCGATCGCCTGGCGGCCGAGCCGTTTGATCGAGTCGCGAAAATCCAGGTAGACGCCGTAGCCTCCGGGTCCGACTCCGCGTCCCTCGTCGCACACTTCCTTGGACGCCCGCGAGGCGATGTCGCGCGGCGACAAGTTGCCGAAGCTGGGATATTTCCGCTCGAGATAGTAATCCCGATCGGAATCGGGGATCTCGTTCGGAGCGCGCCTGTCGCCCGCCTTCTTCGGTACCCACACCCGCCCGTCGTTTCGCAGTGACTCCGACATCAGCGTGAGCTTCGACTGATAGTCACCGCTGACGGGAATGCACGTGGGGTGAATTTGTGTGAAACACGGATTCGCGAAATACGCGCCGCGCTTGTACGCGCGCCAAATCGCCGTGACGTTCGATCCTTTCGCGTTCGTCGAGAGATAGAAGACGTTGCCGTAGCCCCCGGTTGCGAGGATGACCGCCTCCGCGAAGTGTGGCTCGATCTTTCCCGACACCATGTCGCGCGTCACGATCCCACGCGCGCGCCCGTCGATGATGATCAGGTCGAGCATCTCCGTGCGCGGGTACATCGTGATACCGCCGCGCGCGATTTCCTTCTCCATCGCCTGGTAACAGCCGAGCAACAACTGCTGTCCTGTTTGGCCACGCGCGTAAAACGTACGTGCCACCTGCGCGCCGCCGAACGAGCGATTGTCGAGGAGACCACCGTACTCGCGCGCGAACGGAACACCCTGCGCGACGCACTGGTCGATGATGTTGACGCTGACCTGGGCGAGCCGATAGACGTTCGCCTCGCGCGCCCGGAAATCGCCGCCCTTGATGGTGTCGTAGAACAGCCGCCAGATACTGTCGCCGTCGTTCTTGTAGTTCTTCGCGGCGTTGATGCCGCCCTGCGCGGCGATGCTGTGCGCGCGGCGCGGCGAGTCCTGGAAGCAAAACGACTTGACGTTGTATCCCAGCTCGCTGAGCGACGCCGCCGCCGCGCCGCCAGCGAGCCCGGTTCCGACCACGATGATCGAATAGCGGCGCTTGTTCGCGGGGTTTACCAGCTTGATCTCGAAGCGGTGACGTTCCCACTTCTTCTCGATCGGACCGGCCGGCACACGCGAGCGCAGCTCGACGCTCATTATCGAATCACTCCCGCGAGCACGGCGATCGGCACGAGAGAAAAGCCCAGCCAGAGAGCGATGGCCAGAATCGGTGCGATGCGCCGTCGCAGCGGATTCGCGGACGGCTTCGCAACGCCAAGCGCACGGCCGGAGCTCCAGACGCCGTGCCAGAGATGCAGCCCCAAGGCAATCATCGCGAGCAAGTAGAACGCGCTCACCCACCAGATACGGAAGCTCGCGACGATATTCCCGTAGATGTCGTATCGTCCGGCGGCGTCCATTCGATGCGCCCAGTGCCCGGGATCGACCTGACGGGTGGTGAAGTGCAGCAGATGCACGATGATGAACAGGAGCAGCAACGCCCCGCCCCACCGCATAGTCCGCGACGCGAGCGTCGAGACCTGCGGGTCACGCTCGTGATAGCCCACCGGACGCGCCGCCCGCGCGCGTTGCGTCAACTCCACGGCCATGAGGACGTGTAGCACGACCGCGACGATGAGAACGATGCGGACGAGCCACAGCAGCTCGGCGCCCGGCCCATGCAGCAGCGCGCTGTAGGCATTGATCTTCTCGCGCCCCGCGAATGCCTGCAGGTTGCCCGCCACATGGAGAATCACGAAGCCCACTCCAATGAGCCCCGTCACCGCCATGATGATCTTCTTTCCTACAGTGGACCGGTAGAATTGCATCATGTGAAAGGCGGAAATGGAAAACGGGAAATGGAAAATGGGTCCGGGACGCGCGGCAAGTGGCTGCCCGGGCCCATTTCCCATTTCCCATTTCCCATTTCCGCAGTTCTACAGCTTTACAACTTTCATAGGCTCCAACACGGCGTCTGCACTCTTCTTCAACGCCGCCTTCTCGTCCGCGGTCAACTCCACCTCGATGATCTTCTCGAGTCCCTTGCGTCCCAGCTTGCACGGCACGCCGAGGTACAGCCCTTTCATGCCGTACTCTCCCTGCAACCACGCGGAACACGGCAGGATGCGCTTCTGGTCCCGCACGATTGCCTCAGCCATCTGCACGGCGCCCGCGGACGGCGCGTAGTACGCGGAACCGGTCTTGAGATGCTTCACGATCTCGGCGCCGCCATTCCGCGTGCGGTCCACGATGGCGTCGAGCTTCGCGCGATCCATGAGCTGCGTGACGGGAATTCCGCTCACGTTCGTGTAGGAGATGAGCGGGACCATCGTGTCGCCGTGTCCGCCGAGGACCATCGCCTGGATGTCGCGCACGGAGACGTCCAGCGCCTCGGCGAGAAACGCGCGATAGCGTGCGGTGTCGAGGACGCCTGCCATGCCGATAACGCGCTCTCGGGGAAACCCCGTGACCTCTTTCGCGACGTAGCACATTACATCGAGCGGATTGGAGACCACGATGACGATGGCATTCGGTGACGTGCGCTTCACCTGCTCCGCCACCTGCTTCACGATGCCCGCATTGGTATTCAGCAGATCGTCGCGCGACATGCCGGGCTTGCGTGCGATGCCGGCAGTAATGATCACCAGGTCGGATCCGGCGCTCTCCTCATAGCCGTTCGTACCGATGACCCGCGAATCGAAGCCCTCGATCGGAGCCGACTGCCACTGGTCGAGGCCCTTGCCCTGCGGGACGCCCTCGACGACGTCGACCATCACCACGGTGCGGGCGAGTTCCTTCTCGGCCACGCGTTGAGCGGCCGTCGCGCCGACGTTTCCGGCGCCGACGACCGTGATTTTGTTGACCATGTGTCCGGAGCCAGAGGAGAAAATCGAGCGACGGCGGAAACCTAGTTTCCGCCGATCGTCGATTCAATCAGCGTCAGCCGCCGACTTGCGACAGCGCGCGCAGTCCGCCGACGCGCATCTGCAGCAGCGCGTGCTCGCGCGGCTTTTCCTCGAGCGCGCGCCGGAAATGCGGCGCGAGCGCTTCGCCCGCACGCAACGGCGTACGCAGGTCCACTTCGTGGTCGCCGAACAAACAGGTGCGCAGGCGCCCGTCGGCGGTCAGACGCACGCGATTGCACGACGCGCAGTACGTGTGCGTCATCGGCGTGATCACGCCGATCGTGCCCGCCGCACCCGCCAACCGATAGTAGGCCGCCGGTCCGTTGCCGCGCGCTGGTCCGTCCGCTTTTTCGAGCGTACCAAGCGCCGCGATTCGGCCGAGCACTTCATCGCTGGGCACGACGTGTTCCCATGTGAGCTCGCGCAGGCCGCCGACAGGCATCAATTCGATGAAGCGCACGTGCCACTCGTGCTCGAGCGTGAGGCGAGCAAGGTCCACGATCTCATCGTCGTTGATCCCGCGCATCACGACGACGTTGATCTTGATGGGACTCAGGCCGGCCAGCTGCGCCGCTGTCGCCGCCGCGATGGGATCGAACCCGAGATTGCGTCGCGCGATAGCCGCGATGCGCTCCGGTCGCAGACTGTCAGCGGAGATGTTCACGCGATCGAGCCCCGCGCTCCGGTAGAGCTGCGCGATCTGCGGTAGCCGCACGCCATTGGTCGACAGCGCAATGTCCTCGACCGCTGGCACCGCGCGGAGCATTCGGATCAGCTCATCCAAGTTTGGCCGGATCGTCGGCTCGCCGCCCGTGATGCGCAGCCGTCTCAACCCCATCGGCGCGAGCTGCGAGACGATCTCCGCAATCTCTTCGTACGACAGGATGTCGGACTTCGGCAGCCACTGCAGTCCTTCCTGGGGCATGCAGTACAGACAGCGGAAGTTGCAGCGATCGGTGACTGAAATGCGGAGATACTCGATCTTCCGGCCAAATTGATCCGTCGCGGGAAGCGGGAAGCGCGAAGCGGGAAGCGAAGTCATCGCAGAGTTCCCGCTGTCGGATCGCTTCCCTCTTCCCGCTTCACGCTTCCCGCGGCCACCCATTCAGTTCGGCCATCCACATAGTGCTCCCGCTTCCAGATCGGGAGCCGCTTCTTGAGTTCCTCGATGATATAGCGGGCGGCCTCGAACGCCTGGCTTCGGTGCGGATGTGCCGCGGCGATTGCGACGCTGGCTTCGCCGAGATCGAGCGAACCAATGCGATGTTCGACTGCGATGTCCGGCGTGTCCCATCGCGCTGCCGCCTCAGCGACGATCGCCGCGAGCTCGCGCTCGGCCATCGATGTGTACGCCGAATAATCGAGACCGGAGACCGCGGATCCGTCGTTCGCCTCGCGCACGGTACCGACGAAAAGCACGGTCGCACCATTCCGGTTCTGCGCGACCTGATCAAGCAACGCGCAGGGATCGATGGGCCGGTCGACAATCGCGGTGCGCACTACCCGCCCGCCACCGGAGGGATGATCGCTACTTCGTCGGATGCTCCAACCGGCTGGTCGTCGGACGCGTAGCGCTGATTCACTGCTACCATCGGTTTGTCGGGAATACGCTTACCGGCAGCCATCGTTTTGATCCGCGACAATACGTCACGAACACGTGCGCCGGCCGGAAGGTCCAAAGCCACCTCTGGCGCACCGATGGCGTCGGCATAGGAAGCGAAGAGAAGGACGCGGACCGTCATCATGACATACCTAAACTAAAACTGGCCCCGACGCACCGTGTGCGTCGAGGCCAGCGACAAGCCGACATTAGGCGTTCGAGAGCTGCTTGATGTCCTCGTCCTCGTCTTCCAGACCGGAGACATCGATTCCGGCGACCATCGCGCGCAACTCTTTGGAAGGCTTGAAAACGGGGACCGGACGTGCGGATACCTCGACCGGCGAGCCCGTGCGCGGGTTGCGCGCCATGCGGGTCTTCCGGTGGCGGATCTTGAACGTGCCAAATCCGCGAACCTCAATGTTTTTCTGCTCCTGCAGGGCCTGCTTTATAGCGTCGAGAAACGCATCCACCACCCGCGCGCAGTCCTTTTTGGAGATCATAGGACCGGCGGTGCGGGCAATTTGAGCCGTGACGCGCTCAACCAGGTCGGCTTTCGTCATGGGGGTCAGCCTCGGGGGGTCAGGCGTCCGAAACGAGTCGAACGTGGACCGAACATTACAGCCCTTAAACGTTATGTGTCAAGAGTTTGGGCCCTTCCGGGAGGGTCCATTCCGCACGGTTTCCAGGAACTCCCCGAACAAAGGCCTGGCATCGTGGGGTCCAGGGGCGGCCTCGGGGTGGTATTGGACCGCAAAAATCGGAAGTTCTTTGTGCTTAAGGCCTTCGATGGTGCGGTCGTTCAAATTGACGTGTGTGACTTCGAGGTCCGGAGCGCCCGGGATGCCTTTTTCGTCTCCGGCCACTGCAAACCCGTGGTTTTGGGAGGTAATCAGCACTCGCCCTGTTTCGACTTCGCGCACAGGATGGTTTCCGCCGCGATGTCCATAGGGCATTTTCACCGTCTCAGCCCCGAAAGTGAGTCCAAGGATTTGATGGCCGAGGCAAATACCGAAAATCGGGACTCCCGCGCCCGCCAGCTTCTTGACGGTACGAGGGGCGTAGTCCACAGCGGCAGGATCGCCGGGCCCGTTCGATAAGAAGACGCCATCGGGTTTCAGATCGAGCACTTCTTCAGCACTGGTCTTCGCCGGTACGACCGTCACTCGGCAGTCGTTCTCGACGAACAGCCGGAGAATGTTGCGCTTGATGCCGTAGTCGTACGCCGCGATGTGGTAGGTCGCGCGTGGATCGCCCCAGGTGTAGCTCTTCGCTGTCGAAACGCGCGAGGCGAGGTCCAGCCCTTCCATCGAGGGACACGCATCGAGCGCGGCGAGGACCTCGGCGGACGGCTCAGTGCCGAGAGCGATTGCGCCGCGCATCACTCCCACTGTTCTCAAGTGTTTTGTGAGACGCCGAGTGTCAACCTCTTCGAGAATTGGCACTTGAGCTTCGCGCAGCCAGGAATACAAATCGCCCTCGGCGCGCCAATTCGAGTACGCGTTCGAGAGCTCCCGAACGATGACTCCCGCTATCTGAGGTCGAGCGGATTCCGGGTCGGCCGTGTTGACGCCGTAGTTCCCGATCATCGGTGCGGTCATCACCACGATTTGGCCGCTATACGACGGATCGCTGAACGTCTCCTGATATCCGCTCATGTTCGTGGTGAACACCACCTCAGCGACGGTCGTCGCCGAGGTCGTGCCTCTCATAGAACCACGAAAAAGGGTTCCATCCTCGAGGAGGAGGAACCCGGGCGAAAAGTTGGGGAGTCCCACCGCGGTCTACGGGGACTTGGAGGACTTGGTCTTCGTCTTCGTCGATGCCGGCGTCTTGGCGTTTCCGCTCGCCGGCGCGGGCTGGATCGGCAGCACGTTCGTGTTCGGCTGTGTCGTTGCGGGAGCGGTTTGAACTGGCGGCGTCGTGAAGGTCTGATCGAGAATCGACCGTGGTGCGCCGCGCTTGGAAGACGCGATGGAGAGGAGGAAGGCGAGTCCGAGGAACAATCCCCCGCACCACCACGTGAGCTTCGTGAGCAGGTTGCCCGCTTGCCGCGTGCCGAGGATGGCGTCAGCAGAGCTGGTGACGCCGCCAAAGCTGGCAGCCAATCCACCGCCCTTTCCGGCTTGGAGCAATATGGCGGCGATGAGGAGCACGCTGTCGATGGCGAGCAACGTGATGAGAATCTTCGAAATCATTTTTATGGGGGCACGACGCTGTGTAAGCACCCAATATCGCGAGACTTACACCGTTGGGTCAAGTGGACGCGATGGCGCTCCAGCTGTTCGCGTCGAGACTTGCGCCGCCGACGAGCAAACCGTCGACGCCGCGCGCGTCGAGGAGACTGCGCGCGTTGTCGCGCGTCACGCTTCCTCCGTAGAGAATCGCAATGGCGGCCGCGGTCTCGACCGATCCGCTGAGTTTGGCGAGCTCCCTGCGAATCACGTCGTGTACCGCCGACGCGTCTGCCGGTGTAGCCGTCCTTCCCGTGCCGATGGCCCAGACGGGCTCGTACGCGATGAGAACGTTCGCGAGGTCCTTCTTTTCGAGCATCGACAGACCCATGCGCAGCTGACGAAGCACTACCTCGTCAGTCTTCCCGCTCTCGCGCTGCTCGATCTTTTCCCCCACGCAAAGCATCGGTGCAAGGGCGTGCTGAAGCGCGATAGCGCACTTCTTGGCCGTCGCTTCATCCGTCTCGCCGAAGACGTGACGTCGCTCGGAGTGTCCCACCAGCGTCATCCGGGCGCCGGCGTCACGCGCCATCGGCGCCGAGTTCTCGCCCGTGAAGGCGCCCTTGGCTTCGGTATGAATGTTCTGCACTCCGAGCTGAATGTCCGTGCGGCCTCCGAGCGCGTCGCGGGCGGGCGCCAACGACAGCGCCGGTGGGAAGATCACGATCGTGCGATCTTTGCGAGGCGAGTAAGACGCCAGGAACGCGGCCATGAACGCGCGCGCCTCCGTCGGGCCGTGATTCATCTTCCAGTTCGCGGCGAGAACTGGACGACGGATCATTTGCCTTTGTCGTCGAGGGCCGCGACGCCCGGGAGGATTTTCCCCTCGAGGAACTCGAGCGATGCGCCGCCGCCAGTCGAGACGTGACTCATCCGCGTGTCGAGCCCGAGTTGTGCCACGGCGGCGGCTGAGTCGCCACCACCCACGATCGTGGTCGCGCCGCGATCGGTTGCCACGGCCATCGCTTTCGCGACGGCCTGCGTGCCGTGGTCGAACGGAGGCGTCTCGAAGACGCCCATCGGTCCGTTCCAAACGGCCGTCCGCGATCCGGAAACGATCTCGGCGAACGCCTGCTCGCTGCGCCGGCCGATGTCGAACATCGCTTCATTCGGCGGGATGGCGTTCCGCGCGACCTCGTGTGCCGTATCGCTCAGCTCCAGCGAAGGGGCGACGACGGCGTCGGTCGGCAGGACGACCTTGTCCTTCCCTCGCTGTAGGAGCTCGCGCGCCATTTCCACGCGATCCGGCTCGACCAGCGATTTTCCCGTCTCGAGTCCCATCGCCTTGAAAAACGTGCACGCCATCGCGCCGCCGATGAGCATGCGGTCCACTTTCGGCAGCATGTTCTCGATGACGTCGATCTTCCCGGAGATTTTGGCTCCGCCCAGGATGGCGATAAAGGGACGCTTCGGATTGGTCAGCGCCTGGCCGAGGTAGTCCAGCTCCACTTCCATCAGCAATCCGGCCACGGCGGGCCGGAGATGGTGCGCGATGCCTTCGGTCGAGGCATGCGCGCGATGGGCGGAGCCGAACGCGTCGTTGACGAACACATCTCCCAACTGCGCCAGTGCGCGAGCGAGCCGGGGATCGTTGGTCTCCTCTCCGCCGAGGAATCGCGTGTTCTCGAGGAGTACGATGGCACACTTCGAGTCGTGCGTCGCCTTCACGGCTTCGTCGGTGTCGGTGCTCTCGATGAAGCAGACATGCTTTTTCGGCATGAGCTTCTGCAAGCGCCGGCCGACAGGCTCGAGCGAGTACTTGGCTTCGGGCTTTCCCTTTGGACGGCCAAGGTGCGACAGCAGGACCACGCGCGCGCCCCGTTCGAGCAGCAGCTCGATCGTCGGAAGCGCCGCGCGAATGCGCGTGTCGTCGGTCACCGTGCCCTTGTCGTCGAGCGGAACGTTGAAATCGACGCGAACGAGCGCCCGCTTGCCGCGGAGCTGGTCAGCCCGCAGATCGCGGACGGTCTTCTTGTTCATTTCGGATTCGACCGAAAAACCGGATGCGACGGATGAGCGGACAGACTAATCGCCCAAGCGAGCGCCGACGTATCGCAGGAGATCGACGCAGCGGGACGAGTAGCCCCACTCGTTGTCGTACCAGCCGGAGACTTTCACCAACATGCCGTCGACGACGTTGGTGCTCTTGCCGTCGAGGACGCACGAGTGCGCATCCCCGATGAAGTCGGACGAGACCAACTCTTCTTCGGTGTAGGCCAGCACTCGGGCGAGTGGGCCGGAGGCCGCCGCCTTCCGGAACGCGTCGTTCACCTGCTCTACCGTCACGGGCTTGTCGACCACGACGGCGAGATCAGTGAGCGAGACGTCGGGTGTGGGGACGCGAATGGCGATTCCGTCAATCTTGCCCTTGAGCTCGGGGATCACGAGCGACGTCGCCTTTGCCGCGCCAGTCGTCGTCGGAATGATCGAGAGGGCGGCGGCGCGCGCGCGCCGCAAATCCTTGTGCGGAAGGTCGAGTACGTTCTGATCGTTCGTGTAGCTGTGGATCGTGACCATCGAGCCGCGCACGAACCCGAAGTTGTCCCACACGACCTTGACCATCGGGACGAGGCAATTCGTCGTACACGATGCATTCGAGATGATCGTGTGGTTCTTCGGGTCGTATTTCGTTTCGTTGACGCCAAGGACGATCGTGATGTCCTCACCTTTGGCCGGCGCGGAGATGATCACCTTCTTGGCGCCCGCGTCGATGTGCTTCCTCGCGGCGCTGACGTCGGTGAAGCGACCGGTCGATTCGAGCACGATGTCGATGCCGAGATCCCTCCACGGGAGCTTCGAGGGCTCTTTCTCAGCGAGGACCTTGATTTCGTCGCCGTCGATCGAGATCGAGCCGTCGCCAGCCCGCACCTCGCCGCGATACGTGCGGTGGACGGAGTCGTACTTGAACAGGTGCGCCAGCGTCTTGGTGTCCGTGAGGTCGTTGACCGCGACGAAGTCCAGATCGGCAACTCTCTGAAGCTTCGCGGCCCGCACTACCTGGCGTCCGATCCGGCCGAAGCCGTTGATCCCAACGCGAATGGCCATCTTAGTCTCCCTTATCGAACGGCGGAAATGGGAAATCGGAAATAGGAAATAGGTCCGGGACGAATCTCGACGGCTTCCCGGACCCATTTCCCATTTTCCATTTCCGATTTCCGCAGTCTGAGAATCATTTACCGATCGCCCACAGCCGGCGCCCGGCCGAACGTCACATAACTGACAATGCGTGCGCCGCCGGCAACCAGTGCGGCAGCACACGCGTTGAGTGTAGCGGCGGTCGTCACGACGTCGTCGACGAGCACGACGTGCGCGTTCCGCACCGTCTGCCGCTGAGCTTCGCAGACGCGGAACGCGCCGGAAACGTTCGCCAGTCGTTCCTCCGGTGTCAACCGCGTTTGCGTTCGCGTCGCGCGCGCGCGCTCGAGCACGTCGCACCGCGCGGGGATTCGCCAGCGTTCCGCGAGCGCCCGCGCGAGCCGCTCGCTCTGGTTGAATCCTCGCTCCCGCTCACGCGACTGCGCCAGCGGGACAGGCAGAACCGCTGCGCGCTCCTCGTATACGTCGAGCGGCCACGCGAGTCGTGACATTCGCTCCGCCATTTCGCGGGCGATCGCGTGCCAACCGCCGTACTTCAGCGCGTGCACGATTGGCGGCCCCGTCCCGCGATGGATCCAACACACGGATCGCACGGCACGCACGTACGGCGGGAGGAGATCGCACCACGAGCACGTCGACCGCAGACAAGGATGCCCGCACCGACCGCACTGCGGGAATGAGAGCAGATCGAGCCGTGACCAACAGCGGCCGCACACCAGACCGCGCTCACCATCGTCCAGCAGGCGCTCGCAGGCGGCGCACGCCGCCGGCAGGAGAAAATCGAGAGCGACGCTTTTCAGCGTCTGGATTTGATCGCGTCCCACATTGCACCACGATCGGGCGCGACGCCGAACCAGCGCTCGAACGAGAGCGCGCCCTGCTCCACGAGCATCGTGAGCCCGTCCGTGGCGCGATGGCCGCGCGCGCGAGCGTCTCGCACGAACGCGGTTTCATTCACGCGATACGCGAGGTCCAGTACCGCGCTCTCTTTCGCGAGCGATTCCACGCCGACCGGCACGGTGTCGTCGCGCAGGCCGACTGGCGTGGCATTCACCACGATCGTCGCTTCGCCGACCGCCAACTCGGCGCTTCGCATTATCTCCGCCGGGACCTTGAAACGCTTCACCAGCTCCTCCGCACGGCTTCGTGTCCGAGAGTACACACGAACGCGCGCGCCGGGCCACCCTTCCATTGCATGAAGAACCGCGGCGGCCGCCCCTCCGGCACCGAGAAGCGCCACCACTTCGCCCTGGCGGGGCTCCCCGACCAACGCGCGAGCCGCCGCTTGAAAGCCGCCGACGTCGGTGTTGTCGCCGACAAGCTCTCCGTCTACCGCGGTCCAGAAGGTGTTGACCGCGCCCACCGCCCGCGCCGTGTCCGTGAGGCGGTCACACGCCGTGCGGACCGCTTCCTTGTGCGGGATGGTGACGTTCCCCGCCGCGCGCTTGCGCCGCAGATCGGCGAGCGTGTCGTCGAGGACGCTGCGCGGGACGTCGAGCGGCTCGTATACCAGCGGGATAGCCGCGGCCTTCAGCGCCGCGTTCTGAAACAGCGGCGACAGCGAGTGACCGAGCGGGTGCCCGAGCAATACGAGGCGCTCGGGCCACGTCGTCACGATTTGTCGGACGGGCGCTCGGCCGTGATGCGGTCGAACACGCGCCGCACCTCCTGCTCCAGCTCGTCCGCCGTTGCGCGATACAGGTCCAATTCACCGCCAATCGGATCGTTGACGGGCCGTGAAGACGCCCCGTGAGAGGCAAAGTCGGTGATGAGGAAGGATCTTCCAGCGCCGCCCAACGCTTCGATGCGCTCGAGATGGTGCGGTCCCATCGCGAGGATGAGATCGGCGTCGCGCACCAGGTCGCGCGTCAACGTTTGCGCGCGGTGCGTACTGAGGTCGAGCGCTCGCTCCATACCGACAAGCAGCGCCCCATCGGACGCTGGCGCTCCATCCCACGCACTGGTTCCCGCGCTCACGATCTCCACATCGGACAGTCCGCGCTCGATGATCAGCTTGCGCGCGATCGCCTCGGCGATGGCGCTGCGACACGTGTTGCCGGTGCAGACGAAGAGAATGCGCATGCGGATCAGGCGTCTCCGATCAAGCTAGGCACGCTTTCGCGCAGCACACGAGCCGGAATGGCGCCCGGCCGAATGACGCGCGGGTGGCGACCCATGCAATCTACGACGGTCGAGGAATCGGAGGGCGTGAGGCGACCGCCGTCGAGGACCCGCAAGTCGCCGCGCGCGACCGCATCCGGCCACTGCGTGAGAATCTCGTGCGCCGTCATCGCCGGCGGCACGCCCGGACGGTTCGCGCTCGTTGACGTAATCGGATCGCCGTGCGCGCGAATCAGGCGCCGGATGGACGGGTGACTGGTCCAGCGCACCGCGATTCCTCCTTCGGGTCCGCGGAGTTGTTGCGGCACCCGGCCGTGCCCGCCGGGCAGCACGAGCGTCAGCGGACCGGGCCAGTGCCGCGCGGCGAGCATCGCCGCGTAGGCCGGAAACTGCAAGTCGAGCTTCGCGATCATGTCGCTGCCATCGATCAGCAGGAGAAAGGGTTTTCCCGCTTGCCGTCGCTTCAACCGAATGAGATTCCCGACGGAATCGCGGTCGATGGCGCCGCCGAGCCCGTAGACGGTTTCGGTGGGATACGCCAGCACCCGGCGCGCCTCGAGTTGCTGGAGCGCGGGCTTGAGGGCCGCCTCGATTTCTTCGGCCGACCAGAACGGATAGGAGAGTGTATCGCGCTTCATCGGGCAGCGGCGAAGAGCGCTTCGACGCGTTCGAAGTCGCTCTCGTCCGTCACCTTCATCGCGCGCTCGCTGCCGGGCACGATGACGACCGGGATGCCGAGCCGCTCGCAGAGGGCCGCATCGTCCGTTGCCGTGGCGTTGATCGCACGTGCCTCGCGGTGCGCACGCTCGATGATCTGGCGCGGAAATCCCTGCGGCGTTTGCGCGCGCCAGAGATTGGCACGATCGACCGTGCGCAGCACGCGTCCGGCGTCGTCCGTCTCCTTGATCGTGTCGACGACAGGGAGCGCCGGGACGACGCACTCGCCCGCCCGCGCGCGCGACACGACACGCTCGATAAGCGGGTCGTCGATCAAGGGACGCGCCGCGTCGTGAATGAGCGCAATGGACGCCTCGTCGGGCAGATCCTCCAATCCGTTGCGGACCGATTCCGTGCGAGTGCGTCCGCCGATGGAGAGCAGCAGTCGGTCCACGTCGCACTGAAATATCCACGGGGGCGGGTCCGCGACGAACTGCTTTGGAATGACGCACACCACCAAGACGACGTCGGGTCTCGCCATGAACGTCTGAAGGCTGTGGAGGAGCATCGGCTTCCCCGCTACCCAGCGGAACTGCTTGAGCTCCGTGCCGGAGGTGCGCGTGGATTCGCCCCCGGCGACGATCACGACGCCCACATTGCGATTCATGTCATTCCGAGCGCTCGGGATGACACCGAAGAGGGGCGCCTCAGGATGACAATCATTGAAAGAGTTGCTGAAACAGGTCACTTACGGTTCGGACGGCCACGATGCCGTTGGATTTGCCCCGACGCGGAGCGCCGCGCTCGGACACGAACACGCGATGCATTCCCATGTTGGTTGCTTCGGCGATGCGACGCTCGATTTGCGAAACCGGACGAATCTCTCCCCCGAGTCCGAGCTCGCCGATGAAGACGGCGTCGGAGGGGGTGGCCCGGTCATAGACACTGGAGGCGAGCGCGGCGGCGACGGCGAGGTCACCCGCGGGCTCCTGCATTCGCACGCCGCCGACCACGTTGAGAAATACGTCGAGCTGTCCGAAGGACAGACCCGCGCGCTTCTCGAGTACCGCGAGCAGCAGGGCCAAGCGTCTCGAATCGAATCCGGTCGATACGCGCTGCGGCGTGCCGAATCCGGCTTTCGTGGCGAGCGCCTGCACTTCGATGAGCACCGGTCGCGTGCCCTCGAGCAGCGCGGTGACGGCACTGCCAGAGACCACCGACTGGCGATCGCCGAGAAAGAGTTCGGAAGGATTCGCGACGGCCTCGAGGCCGCGCTCGGTCATCCGAAAGACGCCGATTTCGTCCACGCTGCCGAACCGATTCTTCGTCGCGCGGAGGATACGGTGATCGAGCGTACTTTCGCCCTCGAA
>DATBRO010000023.1:0-15300 GCA_036560265.1 Gemmatimonadaceae bacterium
TCCTTCGATGCGTACAGCACCGCCGTCGTGACGGTGGTCTTGCCGCCCTTCTCGACGAAAGTCTGAGTGTCCATCGCGTCGCCGGGGTACCAGGCCTCATCGAACTTCTCGGTGGCGACCATGCGTTCGGGGCGCTTGATCTCGCGAAACACGCCGCCCATCCCCATCTCGTTTCCTTTGGGCCCGCGCCATACGTAGCGATACTTGCCGCCCACTTTCAGGTCGACCTCGCACACCGGCATCGTCCAGCCCGCGCGCACCCCGAGCCAACGCTTGATCAGCTCGGGCTTGGTGAACGCGTCCCAGACCATCCCGCGCGGCGCATCGAAGACGCGCGTCATCGCGATCTCCCGGTCCGAGGGTGTCGTGATCTGCAATTTTCCAAAGTTCGTCATCGCTGATCCCCTATCGTTTGGTTGAGGTACGTTTTTTCTGCGTGGTCTTCATTTCCTCGAGCAGCGCGTCGAGGCGCTGGTAGTTGCCTTCCCAAAATCGGCGGTACCGCTCCAGCCATTTGGTGGCGTCCGCGAGCGGCTTGGCCTCGAGTCGCCGCGGCCGTCGCTGCGCGTCCTGACCACGGGAGATGAGACCGGCGTGTTCCAGCACCTTGAGGTGCTTGGAGATCGCGGGCTGGCTCATGTCGAACGGCTCGGCCAACTCCGACACAGACGCGTCTCCCTTGGAGAGGCGGGCGAGGATGGCCCGCCGCGTCGGATCCGCGAGCGCCGCGAACGTCGCGTTGAGCACTTGGTCGGCCATGGCGGTGGCGATCATTCATAACCTCAGCGTTGTATAACCAATTAGTAATACAAGGTGCCCGGGTGCGTCAAGCCCCAAGTGCGCCGGCGTCCGTATCAAAAGAAAACGGCTCTCGCGTCAGTGCGACGGAGAGCCGTTTGAGTCGTTCTCAGTTGCAGCCTGGATCGGTCAGTGCTGCGCTTGTCGAATTGCGGCGGGCGGGCCGTCTGCAAAAGGCTGCCAGTTCGCCCGCGGTAGCACGGAGGCAGCTGGTTGTTCTGACACGTGGTCCACGCCAGGAGCGGGCATCTGCAAATCCGTGATCGCGAGGGCGAACTCCTCGCCGGACCCCATGAGCTGCATCGCTTGCGCGACATCCACGGCTTCGACCACACGAACATCGCCACCCTCGAGCAGCGCTCGCGCCATGCGGCGCCAGAGAGGATCCGCATGGACCACGAGAATCGATGCGGTTGCACTGGGCTGTTGCTTCTCCGACCGATCCTCGACGTTGTCGCCGATGACCCGCTCGACCTCCTGAAGCGTTGTCTCGCCGCGACGCACGCGCGCGATGGCGACGTCGCGCATCGGGGCCATCCCCTGCGCGATGGCTGCGCGTTGCAGCGCATGCGCGCTCGCGCCCGCGACGATCATCTCCGCAAGCGTCGGCGTGACGATGGCCACCTCGATCAACGGAATGCGGCCGCGATAGCCGGTGTTTCCGCACTTCTTGCAGCCGATCGCTCGTGAGAGGGGAAGCACGCCGTAGCGGGCGCCGAGCGTCTCTTCTTCCGCGTTGAACGAGCCGATGAGCGGCTGAGAGCAATCAGTGCACACTCGGCGGATGAGCCGCTGCGCCAGCGTCCCGCGCAGCGTCGTCGCTATCGTCTGGCGATCGAGCCCGAGATCGGCGAGACGCGTGATGCTGCTCATCGCGTCGTTCGTGTGCAGCGTCGCGAGCACGAGGTGGCCCGTCATGGCAGCCTGCGCCGCGATGTGGGCCGTCTCCGCGTCGCGAATCTCACCGACGAAGATGACGTCGGGGTCCTGACGCAGGAGCGCGCGGAGCGAGTTGGCGAAGGTGATGCCGCGCTTCACATCCACCTGAATCTGCGTGATCCCCGCCAGTTCGTACTCGACCGGATCTTCGACGGTGGAGATGTTGACCTCACCCGTCGCGATCTCGCGGATGGCCGAATACAGCGTGGTGGTCTTGCCCGAGCCGGTGGGGCCGGTGACGATCACGATTCCATCGCGGCAGTTGAGAATTTGGCGCAGGCGCGCGAGCTCGCGCGGCGTGATGCCAATCTCGTCCAGCTTGCGCGTGCTCTCCGGACGGAGAATGCGAATCACGGCCTTCTCTGAGTCGCGCGTACAGACGGTGGAGATTCGCAAATCGACGAAACGGCCCTCGACGGCGACGCGGCTGCGACCGTCCTGCGGCCGGAAGCGATCGGCGATGTCGAGTTTGCCCAGAACTTTGATCCGCGAGACGACGCGATTGAGCGCCACCATCGGCAGCTGCATGTAGCGCCGCATCACACCGTCCACACGAAAGCGTACGGTTCCCGCTCTGACGCCGGGCTCGATGTGGATGTCGCTGGCGCCTTGAACCACCGCGTCGCGCAGCATGAGGTTCGTGAGCTTGACGATCGGTGCGGAATCGACTTCTGCGGCAGCTATCGTTTCGGGGGACAACTCGTCGACGGTCCGAACCGCATCGAGCAGTTGCTCGTCGATGCTGTTGAGCAGCTGATCCATCGCGAGATCGCCGCTGTAGGTCTCGACCAATGCTTCGGCGATCTTGGCCGGCGAAGCCAGCTCGAGCACCGGATGTCGGCCCGTTGCAAAGCCGATGGCGTGCTCGACGTCGATGTTCGTCGGATCCGCGGTCGCCACGACGATTCGGCGTTTGTCTTCGCGCAGCGGGAACACGTGATACAATCGAGCGACGCGCTCCGGCAGCACGGCTAATGCAGCGGGGTCAGCCTGTGCGAAGTCCGCCGCGGCGATGCCTAAGACGGGGGCGAGTGATGTCGCCAGCTCCGGTGGGTCCAGGCCCAACGTCCTGCCCGCTATCTCCCAAGCGTCGACCAGCGACGCGTCATCCGGGATTACGAGACCTTCCGCGCCTTTGATACCTGCGCGCGCTGCTGCTGCGGATAGCCAATGCATGCTGCCCCAACCGTTGCTGCTGTACTTCAACGACGAACCGAAGATCCCAACGTAAAACAAATGTATTTTCCGCGACAGGCGCACTGTTGTCGATTCGGTCGCCTCTCGTTCGACGTCTTAGTAGGGCCTGGATTCAGCAGGTCGAGACCATCGGATAGCCCAGCCCCCGAACCGGGATGACAAGGAGAAGTCCATGCGATTCATGGTGATAGTCAAAGCGGACAAGAACTCGGAAGCGGGCGCATTGCCGACCGAGAAACTTCTCGCCGAGATGGGGAAGTACAACGAGGAGCTGGCGAAGGCGGGGGTCCTGCTCGCCGCCGAAGGGCTCCAGCCGAGCTCGAAAGGCGCGCGAGTCAGATTCTCTGGCTCCAAGCGGACAGTCATCGACGGGCCCTTCTCCGAAACAAAAGAACTGATCGCTGGATTCTGGCTGATTCAGGTCAAGTCGAAGGAGGAGGCAATCGAGTGGGTGAAGCGCTGCCCGAATCCGATGCCCGGCACCGAGTCGGAGATCGAGATTCGCCAGGTAGCCGAGGCGGATGATTTCGGCGCCGAATTCACGCCGGAGCTCAGAAAGCAGGAGGAACGGATCGTAAAGAAGATGAAGGCGAACGCGAAGCGGTAGTCGACACGCGCGGACTTGCACTCGTGACGGAAGGTGGTCTGATTCGGAGCCGTGACGGCATCCGACACCCATCGCACCATCGACGCAGTGTGGAGGATCGAGTCGGCGAAACTCATCGCCGGTCTCGCGCGCATGGTTGGCGACGTCGGTCTCGCCGAAGATCTCGCGCAGGACGCACTCGTCGCGGCGCTCGAGCAATGGCCGCGGTCGGGCGTCCCGGACAATCCGGGCGCCTGGCTCATGAACACGGCGAAGCGTCGCGGGATCGATCACCTTCGGCGAAACAAAATGCTCGACCGGAAGCACGAGCTGCTCGGTCACGAGCTCGAGGCGCAGCAGGAGATGGCCGTGCCCGATCTCGACGCCGCGCTCGACGATCACGTCGGCGACGACCTCCTGCGCCTCATGTTCACGGCCTGTCATCCGGTGCTCTCGACCGAGGCGCGCGTTGCGCTCACGCTCCGTCTGCTCGGCGGTCTGACGACGGAGGAGATCGCGCGCGCGTTCCTCGTTCCGGAGCCGACGATCGCGCAGCGAATCGTCCGCGCCAAGAAGACGCTCGCAGACGCGCACGTGCCCTTCGAGGTGCCGCGCGGCGCGGACTTCGAGGCGCGTCTCTCGGACGTGCTCCAGGTGGTCTATCTCGTATTCAATGAGGGATACTCGGCGACCGCAGGCGACGACTGGTTGCGACCCGCGCTCTGCGAGGACGCGCTGCGACTCGGCCGCATCCTCGCCGAGCTGACTCCGAGCGAGCCCGAGGTCCACGGCCTCGTTGCGCTCATGGAGATCCAGGCGTCGCGGTCGCGCGCGCGCGTCGGCCCGAAGGGAGAGCCGATCCTGCTGCTCGATCAGGATCGCTCGCGCTGGGATCAGCTGCTGATCCGGCGCGGTCTTGCCGGGCTCGAACGCTCCGAGACGCTGAGCGGGGTGCTCGGTCCCTACGCGCTCCAGGCAGCTATCGCCGCGTGTCACGCGCGGGCGCGCACGGCCGCGGATACAGACTGGACGCGAATTGCGGCGCTATACGCCGTGCTCTCGCAGCTCACGCCATCGCCCGTCGTGGAGCTGAACCGCGCGGTAGCGGTCGCGATGGCGTTCGGTCCGGCAGCGGGGCTCGAGATCGTGGACCCGCTGATGTCGGAGCCGTCGCTCAAGAACTATCATCTGCTGCCGAGCGTGCGCGGCGATTTCCTCGCGAAGCTCGGCCGCTCGGACGAGGCACGCGCGGAGTTCGAGCGCGCGGCGTCGCTCACGCGCAACGCCCGCGAGCGCGCGTTGATGCTCGAGCGGGCCGCCGCATGCGCGTCGCGAGCGTCACCTCGCGCAGCGTCGGTCTGATGGGCAAAAAAGACGCGGCGGCCGTGCTCTCGATCGAGGGCCGCGATGTCACCATCACCCATCCCGACAAGCCGTACTTCACGCGAGAGGTGCAGCTCTCGAAGCTCGACCTCGTCCACTACTATATGTCTGTGGCGCCCGGGGCGATCGCCGGCATCCGGGACCGCCCCCTCGTGCTCAAGCGCTTCGTGAACGGCGCCGAGCATGAGCCCTTCTATCAGAAGCGCGCGCCCGACAATCGTCCCGATTGGCTGAGGACGGTGACGCTGTCGTTTCCCTCCGGTCGCACCGCGGAGGAAGTGGTCGTCGACGATGCGGCGGGTCTCGCGTGGGTCGTGAATCTCGGATGCATCGAGCTGCATCCACATCCCGTGCGCGCCGGCGATCTCGATCGTCCCGACGAGATGCGCATCGATCTCGATCCGGTGCCGGGCGTCGAATGGGCCGACGTGCGCCGGGTGGCGATGGAGGTCAAGGGCCTGCTCGAGGAATTGGGGCTTCGCGGCTGGCCCAAGACCAGCGGCTCGCGCGGGATGCACGCCAACGCGCGAATTCAGCAACGGTGGACGTTCACGGAGGTGAGGCGTGCCGCCCTCGCCTTCTCGCGCGAAATCGAACGACGAATGCCCACGCTCGCGACGTCGAAGTGGTGGAAGGAGGAACGCCGCGGTGTCTTTCTCGACTACAATCAGAACGCAAAAGATCGAACGACGTGCTCGGCGTACTCGGTGCGTCCGCTCCCCGATGCCCGCGTCTCCGCGCCTCTGACTTGGGCGGAGGTCCCGGATTGCGAGCCGGCCGACTTCACCGTGCTGACGATGCCGAATCGGTTCGCCGAGCTTGGGCATCCGCACGCACGGATGGATGACGCTCCCGGCTCGCTGGAGAAGTTGCTGGACTTGGCGGCGCGCGACGAAGCGGAGGGGCTAGGGGACGCCCCGTGGCCGCCCCATTTTCGCAAGATGGAAGGTGAGGCGCCGCGCGTCGCCCCTTCGCGCTCAAAGAAGACGGCTGACGGCGGACTTGAGGGCGGACTTAAAGGCGGACTTAAAGGTGAACGTGAAGGCGGCAAACGACGGGTGAAGATGCCGCTCATCGTCGTCGCAAACTCTCCACACAAGGACGCCGCGCTCGCCGGATTGGAACGTTGGAAGGCGCGCCACGCCGAAGCCGCCAAGCATCTGGCGGTCGACGACGTGCTGGTGGATTCGATGCGCGGGCGGTCGTCGACATGGACGCGCATTCGCGTGAACCTGCGCAATGTCCCAGAGGCGGTCAGGCCGGCGCAGGAGACGCCCGATCCGGACGACGATCCTACGCGCGAGTGGCGTGAGCTACGCGGGAAGAAGTAGAGATCCAACGCTCATCAGCCGGATCCGCTTTTTTCCGACCGATCCGAAACCGCGAAGATTGCCGACAGCTCGTGCGGCGGGACGACCTCGAGCTGCTCGAAGGTGCAGTCGCTCGGCTTCTTGTCGTAACGCCAGCGGCGAAACTGCGCCGTGTGACGGAAGCGACTGCCCTGCATGTGGTCATACGCGACTTGCACGACAAGCTCGGGGCGGAGCGGTTCCCACGAGAGGTCCTTTCCCGCGCTCCAGCGACTGGTCGCCCCGGGCCTGCGGTGCGGTGCGGCGTCTGTGTCCGGCTGATGCTCAGCCCACTCGTGCCACGGATGATCGTCGAGCGACTTCGTGCGGTACGGGGCGAGGAACTTCACGAGCTCCTGGCGCTTCGCGTGAGTGAAGCTTGCGCACACGCCCACGTGCTCGAGCTTTCCGTCATCGTCGTACAGACCGAGCAGCAGCGATCCGACGGCCGTCCCTTTCGCATCCTTATGCCAGCGGAAGCCGGCGACGACGCAGTCGCATTCGCGCTCGTGCTTCACCTTCAGCATGACGCGCTTGTTCGACTCATACGCGCCGGCTTCTTGCTTGGCAATCACGCCATCGAGACCTGCTCCCTCGAAACGCCGAAACCAGTCTTCCGCGGTGCGGCGGTCGCGCGTCGCCGGTGTGATATGCAGCGGCGCGGTCGCGTCATCGAGCATGTCCTCAAGCGCCGCACGCCGCTCGGCGAAGGGTACGCTCCGCAGATCGCGCTTGCCCTCACAGAGCAGATCGAAGAACACGATCGACGCCGGGATCTGTCCCGACAATGTCTTCACCCGAGACGCCGCCGGATGCAGCCGCAGTTGGAGCAACTCGAATTCGAGCCCCCCGTCCTGCGCGATCACGATCTCGCCATCGAGGACGCACTGCTTTGGCAATTGCGCCTTCAACGGCTCGATGAGCTCGGGGAAGTACCGGTCGAGCGGCTTTTCGTCCCGGCTCTGAATGAAGACCTCGTCCCCATCGCGGAACACCAGCGCGCGAAAGCCGTCCCACTTCGGCTCGAAGATCCACCCTTCGCCGGGCGGCAGCTCGCCGACGCGCTTGGCGAGCATCGGCAGGACGGGGGGGCTCACTGGAAGGGCAAACGTCATCGGCGTAAGGATTATGACGAAGACGTGTCGATCTCGCGCCCCCTCGTTCGACGTCTATATAGAAGGGGGGTTTACCTAGCCCATACCACCTACTAGCTACCGCCGATGCTCATTCCCGACCTCCGCTACGCCTTTCGCAGCCTCGCCCGCGCCCGCGGCTTTTCCCTCACCGTGATGCTGACGCTGGGACTGGGCATCGGCGCCACCACCGCCATTTTCAGCGTGGTGCGAGGGGTGTTGCTCAAGCCGCTACCACACCGCGACGGCGAACGCCTGATCTACCTGCGGCATTCCATTAATGGGCCCGGCGGAGAGAACATCGTCTTCTCCGTTCCCGAGATCAACGACTTCCGCCAGAGTGCCAAGACCTTGGGCGGCATCGCCGAGTACTCGTCGATGACGTACACGCTCCGGGGTGAGAGCGACGCCATTCGCTTCAACGTGGGTCTCGTCACCGGCAACTACTTCAACGTGATGGGACTCTCGCCCGTGTTGGGACGTCTGCTCAACGACGGCGACGACGGAACCAAAGTTCCGCCCGTCATGGTGCTGACGCACGAGTTCTGGATGAAGCGCTTCGGCGGCGACCGCAACGTCATTGGCCGCAAAGTCATCGTCGACGGCAAGCCGGTTGAGATCGTTGGAGTCGTGCAGCCCGCGCCGTACTTTCCGCAGCGCATGGACGCGCTGCTCAACATGGTGATCAGCGAGCACCACACGAGCGCGCTGATGGTGCAGGGGCGCACGCATCGAATGACGGAGATGATTGCGCGTCTCGCGCCAGGCGCGACGATCGAGCAAGCGCGATCGGAAGTGGCCGCGATTCGCTCCCGGGTCCAAAAGGACTATCCCGAGGCCTACGATCCGGGATCCGGCTATCGCGTCGCGGTGATCCCGTTCCAGGAAGTGCTCGGCGAAAAAGCGAAGCTGACGCTCTGGCTGCTGATGGGCGCGGCCGCGTTCGTCATGATCATCTCCTGCGCCAACGTCGCCAACCTGACGCTGATGCGAGGTGTTCGTCGCGAGCAAGAGCTTGTCGTTCGCGCGGCGCTCGGCGCAGGCGTCGCGCGACTTCGGCGGTTGCTGCTCGTCGAGAATCTCGTGCTGGCGTCCTTTGGCGCGATCCTGGGTCTGTTCATCGCGCTTGGCGGCGTCCGGCTGCTGATTTCTCTCGCTGAGCGCTATTCACCACGCGCGGGCGAAATCCAGCTCGACGGCATGGTGCTTGGCTTCACGCTGCTGCTGACACTCACGGTCGCGCTGCTGCTGTCATTTGTGGCGTCGCTTCCGAAGGAAGGCGCGCTCGCATCGGCCGTGGCCGCCGGAGTTCATCGCGTGAGCGGAAGCCTGAAGAAGCAACGTCTTCAGCGCGGGCTGGTCGTGGCGCAGATCGCCGTGTCCGTCATGCTGCTGACGGGCGCAGGTCTGCTCACCCGCACGCTGCAGCAGCTCCAGGAGGTCAAGTCCGGCCTCACGACGGAAAACGTCCTCACCATGGAAGTGCCACTCGCCATCGGGGAGCGCAAGGACGCGGATGCGCGCGCCCTCTACGACCGGATGCGACTCGAGCTCGGCGCCATCCCCGGCGTAAAGGACGTCGGCATCGGGTCCGTGATGCCCCTGCGCAGTACCTTCTTCCAGCTCGACGTGAAGGCCGAGGGCCGGCAGCTGGCGAACGGCGAGGCGCAGCCGCGGGCCGAGTTTCGCACAGCGAATCCAGACTATTTCAGGGCCGCGGGAATTCCTCTGTTGAAGGGGAGGGAGTTCCACGAGACCGATCGCGACAGTTCCGGGCGCGTGGTGATCCTCAACAAGACGCTGGCGGACAAGTTTTTCCCCGATCGCGATCCGATCGGCCAGCGCATCGCGTGGACCGGCGACGTCCTGCGTTTCATCGGCATCAGCGGTGAATGGCGCACGATCGTCGGTGTCGTTGGTGACACGAAGGACGGCGGTCTGGACGCCGAGCCCCGTCCAGTCGTTTTCGAGCCGTGGACGCAGGAGCAGGTCTTCCAGGGCTTCGGGCTCGTGATCAACGCGGCGTCCTCCTCGGCCGCGCTGGCGCCCGCAGCGACACGCATCGTTCGCAACGTCGCGCCGCGCGAGCCCATCGAGCACGTGATGACGGTGTCCCAGATCCGCGACGAGAGCGTCGCGCCTCGACGCCTCAATGCCATGCTCGTGTCGTCGTTCAGCATTCTTGCCGTGATCATCGCGGCGGTGGGCATTGCCGGCGTGCTGGCGTTTTCCGTGAGTGCGCGCACGAACGAGATCGGGATTCGGATGAGCCTCGGCGCGGACAGTGGTCGAGTGCAGCGGATGATCCTGATGGAAGGCGGCGTCCTTTTGATTGGGGGCCTGGTGTTGGGTGTTGGCGGCGCACTCTTCGGCACGCGGCTCATCCGAGGTCTGCTCTTCGGTGTAGCGCCGCAGGATCCGATGACGCTGATGGGCGTGGCACTGACGATGGCGGCGGTTGGGATCGCGGCCTGCTGGCTTCCGGCACGTCGCGCGGCGAAGATCGATCCAGCGGTGGCGATGCGAGGGCAGTAGGCGAGGTGGGAGGTGGGAGGTGGGAGGTGGGAGGTGGGAGGTGGGAGGTGACCCCACCTCGCACCACCAACCTCCCACCTCGTTAATTAGCTCGCGGTAGACTCAGCGTGAATCGGCTTCCTTTGCCACGTTCACTCTCGACGGTCAGTTCGCCGCCCATGACGCGCGCGAGCTCGCGGCTGATGGCTAGCCCCAAGCCGGTCCCGCGAGCGGCCCGGATTTGCGGAGGCTGGGACGATTCCACCTGAACGAACGGCTCGAAGACTGCTTCCAACTTACCGTGAGGAATCCCGACGCCGGTGTCTTGAACGTGGAGACTGACTTTGTCTGCCGTTGGCGCCGCCGTGATCGTGACGCTGCCGCCGGCGGGCGTAAACTTGACCGCGTTCGAGAGGAGGTTGAGCACGATTTGCTCCACGCGCTTCCCGTCCGCGTGAAAGCGAAGCGTCGGATCGTCTGATCGGATCTCGAATCGCAGTTGGCTTGCTTGCATCTGTGGCTCGATCATAGTGTGAACGCTCTCGAGCACCGGCTGCAACGGCACCGTTTCCAGGTGCAGCACAAACTGACCCGATTCGATCTTGGCAAGGTCCAGAAGCTCATCGACCAGCGCAAGGATGTGCTTCTGGTTGTGCTGTATTCGTTCGACGTATTCTCGCTGCCCGTCACTCAGTGCGCCGTGAATCCCTTCCTCGAGCAGATCGACATACCCGCCGATCGCGCCCAGGGGCGTTCGAAGCTCGTGGCTGATCATGCTCAGGAAGTGACCCTTTGCCTCGCTCGCCGCCTGCGCCGCGCGTCTGGCCTTGTCCGCCTCTACTAACGCTCGGTCACGCTCCCGGGCCAAGGCTTCTGCTCTCTCGAGAGACTGGACGAGCGCTTGGGTCTTCGCTTCCAACGCTTCCTTGGTGCGGACAAGCTCCTGATCCGCGCGCTGGCGTGCCAGGAAAATGCTGTTCGCGTTTTGCAGCGCGACGGAATGCAGGAGTTTCTCTTCGTCGCCTTCCATAATTACCTGCCGGCGACCATGTCCGCCGCGAGGGCGGTGCCGCGGACACGCGCCGCGATCTTTGCGAAGGCCGTATCGCGGCTGGTTGACGTATCATCGCTGAAGGGCGCGAAGCCACAGTCGTCTGTGGTGCCCAGTTGCTCTATTGGAATGTACTCGGCCGCCTCGAGGACGCGGTCCCGGACTTCTTCAGCGGTGTCGACGTGCGGGTCGATCGGAGAGACGACGCCGACAAATATCTGCAGGCCGGGCTTCATGCACTGATGGATGATCTTCAAGACGCGCAGGCGATCTCGTTCGCCAGCGAGCGCAATGCAGAAAAAACCGACGTTCAACTCGAATAGCCTCGGCAGCAATTCGGCGTAATCGACATCGGCGCTGTGCGTCGAATCGCGGTCCGCGCCGGGACACGTGTGGACACCGATGAACTTGCGATCCGCGGCGGAGAAGCGTGAGAGCGCGAGATTGTTCAGATCGATGAAGCTGTTGAGCAACTGACCCGACGTATCGATTTTCATCGCGAGCCGCGCTTCCGTGAAGTCGATCTGAACCTTGAGCGCGCCCCGCTGCAAACAGCGGCGGATCTCCGTTTCGTGCTCGCGCAACAGGTCGTCGATGAACTCATCCCGCGAGTATCCCGGAATTTCAGTGGCGGGATACATGAGGCTCAGCGCCGAGGGGGAGATGACCGCCTGCTTGAGGGGCCGGTGCGCGTAGCGGAGAGCTACGGCCAGGTAACTGTCCGCATATCGCTTGTATCGGAACGGGCCCCGCGTGAGGCGCGGCATGCGCCGAGTATGGCCCGCGCTGAAGGGAATCTTGAATCCGTCCGGAGCGGTGTTCGACAGTCCATGAACGGAATACGTCCAGAAATTCTGGTATTTCCTCTGTTCGCCGTCAGTGATGACCGGCGAGCCCGTTGCCTCGAACCGCTCGATTGTATCCCGTACAGCCGCTTCGTATTGGGGATCGGTGTCGGGATCGACGATTTCTTTCGCCGCTGTTGCCTTGATAAGCAATATCGGCCTCGGGATGCTGCCGATGGGTTCCGTCGGGATTGTCATTGAAGTCAATTTGCATGGACGGGAGGCAAGAGTCTGCCGGGCATTCTATGGTACTGCCGTGTAAGGACAATCAAGCGTTGCCGCGAATTCAGTCGCGGCATAGCATAGTCCCTCCTCAAAGCGGACGACCCGATGGATAGACGGACCTTCATGCGGCGCGCCGCAGGTATCGCTGGCACGGCGGCGATCGGTGGCGAACTGACGCTCACTGCGCCTGCCGACGCGCAGCAACAACCGGCGCCAGCGCCGACGCCGCGGGGCGCAATCGACAAGCTCCATCCGCGATCCCCGGCCGTACCGCCCATCTCCGACGAGGAACGGCTCGCGCGTATCGAGAAGGCCCGGCGCCTGATGCAGGAGAACGACATCCGCGCGATGTTCCTCGAGCCCGGCTCGAGCATGTTCTACTACACGGGCGTGCGATGGGGACTGAGCGAGCGTCCCTTCGGCGTCGTCATCCCGGCGCAGGGCGACCTGGCCTACATCACGCCGGGATTCGAGGAAGAGCGCGCGCGGGAGCTGATCAAGTTCTCGAACGACGTACGTGTCTGGCAGGAGGACGAAAGCCCCTATCGTCTCATCGCGCAGATCCTCCGCGACCGGGGCGTCGCGACGGGCCGTGTCGGCTTCGAGGAGCGCGTGCGCTTTTTCGTCGCGGACGGCGTGCGAAGCGAGGCACCGCAACTGGAGTTCGTGAGCGCCACGCCGGTGACCGCCGGGTGCCGGATGTTCAAGTCGGTAGCCGAGCTCGCGCTCATGCAGCGCGCGAACGACATCACGATCGCGGCGTATCGCGTCGCCTTCCCGACGATGCACGCCGGCATGACGCAAGGCGAGCTCTCCAGGACCATCGCGGCGGCGATCCAGAAACTCGGCGGCATGAGCGACGGCGCGCTCGTGCTCTTCGGCGTGTCGTCCGCGTTTCCGCACGGCACGACGAAACCGGCGACGCTCAAGGACGGCGACATCGTGCTCGTGGACGGTGGGTGCACGGTGGAGGGCTATGCGTCGGACATCACGCGCACCACCGTCTTCGGCAAGCCGACGCAACGTCAGCGGGACATCTGGGATCTCGAAAAGCGAGCGCAGAGCGCGGCCTTTGCCGCAGCTCAGGTGGGCGCCACCTGTGAGTCGGTGGACGCGGCGGCGCGCAAGGTGATCACGGACGCCGGTTTTGGTCCCGACTACAGGGTTCCCGGCCTTCCGCACCGCACCGGCCATGGCATCGGCCTGGATGGACACGAGTGGACCAACTTCGTCCGCGGCAACACGACACGCATCCAACCGGGCATGTGCTTCAGCGACGAGCCCACGATCGTGATCTACGGCGAGTTCGGCGTTCGTCTCGAGGACTGTCTGTATATCGGAGAAAACGGGCCGCACTTCTTCACCGAGCAAAGCCCTGCAATAGATCGTCCTTTCCCGTAGGCGCGCTGCGGCTCCTCGGCGCGTACTGTCTCTGACTCCCGGCGGACGAGCCTCTCGTCATCATCGACGGCGTGAGCCGTTCGGTTGCGGATCTCGGCGGGATCAATACGCGAGACGTCGAGCGCATCGAGATCGTAAAGGATGCCGCGGCATCGTTCTACGGGGTGCGCGGAGCGAACGGCGTTATCCTGATCAAGACCAGACGCGGGCGCTGAATCTCTACGCGGGCCCTCGGCGGCCAAGGCCAAACTGATCGCCCGCCCGCACGGGCCGGCGGTCGCTGAACGCAATCTCGAGCAGCTTCTCGCTCTGCACGGGTCGACCTGTTTCGTCGGACAACGTCGTCGTAATGCGCTTGTTTCGGACGTCAATCACGTCGCCCGTTGACGGAATGGCAAACCGGCCGTCGAGGGTGAACGTCACCCATCCTGGTTGGTCGCGCACCGCGATGCTGTGAGTCAATCGCGGCGGCATGCGGGTGGCGTCGAACACATGCACGCGACTGTTGGCGCCGTCGCACAACCACACCTCGCTCTCGTCCGGCGTCAGCCCGATCCCGTGACTCGGACACCCGTGGCGCTTCACCTGCCCCCGCTGGAACCCCGGCACGTCGACCCGGTGCAGCACCTCGCCGGTGTGCAGGTCCCCGATCTCGAAACCCAGCAGGTCGTTCACGTTCACATAGCACCGATCCCTGTTCACCGTGAACGGGCGAATGACGTTGCCGAATGGTCCGACTTCCCGAACGACGGCGCGCAGTTTGGTATCGGCCACTCGCAGCATCGGTGACCTGAGCCCGGCGAGGTACGCACGTGACCCGTCCAGCGAACAGATGGTGTTGTGCGCGCCGGAGTTCGTCACAATGCGCGCGAGCACGTCGCCGGTCGACGCGTCGACCACGTGCCAGTGCGGCCCCTCGAAGGAAGGGAGGTAGATGGTGCGGCCGTCGGGCGTGATCGACATCCGGTCGCAACCGCCGTCGTACGTGCGATTCCAGAGGAGCGCGTCCGTCGCGAGATCGAGACAGAGCATGCGCTTCGTGGTGCTCACGTAAACCCTGCCCGCGACGGCGCTCGCGCAAATCCCCTTGACCGGTTCCGGCCTCTCACTGGCGGCGGGCTGCAGCGTGGGTATCCTTCGCACCAACCTGAAATCGTCGCCGGCGTCGTAGACGAGGATGCCGATGCCGCCCCACTCGGTGTAGTTCCGGATTCCTGGCTCGGCGACGTAGAGGAGATGTGTCTCGGTCGTGCTTGGCCGCAGCGCGATGCGGCCGAACGCATGCGGGGCCGCACACGCCGCGAGCGCCGCGCCACTCTGTGCGATGAAGTCCCTGCGTGTGATCGGCTCCGACATCGACCGCTTCCCGCGTTGGAGTCTGGCCTACCTGTCCGTGAGCCGGTAGAGGAAAATGCCGTAGCCTACTCCTGCTGGATCGTTACTACGCGCCGACTGGAAGGCGAACCACTTTCCGTCCGGGCTCACAGTCGGATTCGACGCCTTGTAGCCATCGTAGTCTCCCCAGCGAGTCATGCGTACAAAGTTCGTGCTGTTGGGCTCGAGGCGCATTCTCCAGAGATCGATGTACCGGGAATTTTGACGCTCGGGACCGCCCTGGTCGCGACTCGACTCGACGAGGGCCCACTGACCATCGGGCGAGACGCCTTCCACTTCGTTGTACTCGTCGGCGATTTTGCGGTACGTGGTGGCCGCGCCGGACCGGAGATCCAAGCCGAACACGTCGGCCTTTCCACCTTCGCGATAACAGGTGTAGACCAACTCCGTGTCGTCGCGCCGGAAGTCCTGCGCCTCGAGCGTGCACTCCGGCCGGTGCGCACGAAGGACCTCCCGTTTGTTCGCGAGTTGCGGCACGCTGTCT